>CAIMFV010000009.1 GCA_903840435.1 uncultured Caulobacterales bacterium | reverse complement strand
TCCTGCGATACGCGACGCTTGCCCCGAGCGGTCATAATACCCAGCCATGGAAATTTCGGCTTAATGGCAACCAGATCACGATGCTGCCCGACCTCGTGCGGCGAACGCCAATCGTTGACCCGGACGATCACCACCTGTTTGTGAGTCTCGGCTGCGCCGCCGAAAATCTTTCCCTCGCTTGCGGTGCTCGAGGTCGACAGGGCGAACTCCGTTTCGATCCGTCGAACGACGGAGCCGCAGTGTTCGAGTTCAATAGCGCAGTTGCAGCCCCATCGCCCCTCTTTGACGCGATCCCCAAGCGCCAATCCTCTCGCTGCGACTATGACGGCAAGGTGGTCAGCAGCGCGGATCTGAAGACGCTGACGAGTACGGCGGCCATTCCAGACGTGGACCTGATCCTGATCTCAGACCGGCCACAGATCGACCGCGTCCGCGATATCGTCATCGCAGGCAATACAACGCAGATGTTGGACAAGGCTTTCGTACGCGAGCTGCGGAGTTGGATGCGGTTCAGTCCTCGTCAGGCGCTGCGGACAGGCGACGGTCTGTTCAGCGCAACGACTGGGAACCCAACCCTGCCAGCGTGGCTCGGGCCCACGTTTTTCGACCTGGCGTTTAAGACGGGGCCGGAGAACGACAAATATGCCCGCCAGATCGCTTCGTCCTCGGGCATCGCCGTGTTTGTGGGTCAAAGAGAGGACCATGAGCATTGGGTTCTGGCCGGGCGCACCGCACAGCGTTTTGCGTTGCAGGCGACAGCGCTTGGTCTCAAGCATGCGTTCATCAACCAGCCGGTTGAGGTCGCTCGTCTGAGGCCCGAGCTCGCGAGCCTGATCGGCTTGCCGGGACGACGTCCCGATCTTGTGATGCGATACGGCTACGGTCCCGATTTGCCTTACTCGGCACGACGGAAGGTCGATGGGCCCATGCTGGCGTGAATACACGGTTGGGTCGGCAACGCTCGTGCTGGCCGCGATCAAGGCGGCACATACTCTTGTTTGGGCTATCAGTTGATTGGCGTCCGCCGGACCATGCCGCATGGGCGCAACCCGTTTCCAATTCGATCATGATATTTACTGATCGGGAAAATTATCTCCGCTTCCCCCCTCATATCGCCAATAGTTTCCCGATCGGGAACTTCTCTCGTTCAAATCAAACAGGCCAGCGCAGCCACAGGCCTCGACGATCCCGCCGAATTGTACGCCAGACTACGCTGCAGCTCCCATATCCAAAAATCGACCTTTACGACCAAGGCCCGGCGCGATTTAGTTCATTCGCGGCGGTGAGAAGGAGTGGAAGGACCGGGCGAAGACAATGAGCGGCCAGACCTACGCTATTGCCGCCGAGGGTATCCGGTCACTCCCACTCAATCGTCCCGGGTGGTTTTGAGGTGATGTCGTAGACGACCCGGTTGACGCCTTTGACTTCGTTGACAATCCGGGTGGCGGCGCGGCCGAGGGTTTCCCAGGGGAATTCGTACATGTCGGCGGTCATACCGTCGGTGGAGGTAACGGCGCGCAGCGCCAGGACGCGCTCATAGGTGCGGGCATCGCCCATGACGCCGACGGTGCGGACCGGCAGGAGCACGGCGAAGGCCTGCCAAATCTCGTCATAGAGCCCGGCCTTGCGGATCTCGTCCAGCCAGACCGCGTCGGCATGTTGCAGGATGGCGACGGCCTCGCGGGTGATCTCGCCGGGGATGCGGATGGCAAGGCCAGGGCCGGGGAATGGATGGCGACCGACAAAGGCGGGGGGCAGGCCAAGCTCCCGCCCCAGCACCCGCACCTCGTCCTTGAAAAGCTCGCGCAACGGCTCGACGAGCTTCATCTTCATCCGTTCGGGCAGGCCACCGACATTGTGATGGCTCTTGATCACTGCCGAGGGACCGCCGCGGGCCGAGACGCTTTCGATCACGTCTGGATAGAGGGTGCCTTGGGCGAGGAAATCGGCGCCGCCGATCTTGGCGGCTTCGGCGTCAAAGGTTTCGACAAAGAGCCGTCCGATGATTTTGCGCTTGGTTTCCGGGTCGCTGACGCCTTGCAAGGCGCCTAAGAAAAGGTCGCCCGCGTCCACATGGACAAGCGGGATATTATAGTGATCGCGGAACAGCGACACGACCTCGCTCGCCTCATTGCGCCGCATCAACCCGGTATCGACAAAGACGCAAGTGAGCTGGTCGCCAATGGCCTCGTGGATCAGGACCGCTGCAACCGAGGAATCCACCCCACCAGACAGGCCACAAATCACCCGCCCCTGGCCAACCTGAGCCCGGATGCGGGCAATGGCTTCGGCGCGAAACGCAGCCATGGTCCAATCGCCACTGAGCCCTGCAATCCCGTGGGTGAAGTTGCGCAAAATGTCGCGTCCGCGCGGGGTGTGGGCGACCTCTGGGTGAAACTGCACGCCATAGATGCGGCGGGCTTCGTTGGCGATAGCGGCGAAGGGCGAGCCCTCCGAAATGGCCACGGCCTCAAAGCCGGGCGGCAAGGCGGTGATCTTATCGCCATGGCTCATCCACACGGTCTCTTTGTGGCCAACGCCGCCAAATCCGGCAAAGAGCGGGCTCTCTTTGGTCAGGGTAATCTCAGAGCGGCCAAATTCACGCAATTGGCCGGGCTCCACCGCGCCGCCCAACACGGCGCACAGGGTCTGCTCGCCATAGCAGATGCCCAAGACCGGTACGCCTTGCGCAAAGACCGCCGGATTGACCGCCGGGCTGTCATCTTCGTGGACACTGGCCGGACCGCCGGACAGGATGATGGCGGCGGGCGCGAACTGGCTTAAGAATTCCGGGGTCGCCTTGTCAAAGGGGTGGATCTCGCAATAGACGCCGCTCTCGCGCACCCGCCGCGCGATCAGTTGGGTAACTTGCGAGCCGAAATCGAGGATCAGCAACGTCTGATGGGGCTTTGAGGAGGACATGCGCGCCTTTCGTTCAGTTGCGACGGTGATAGAGGGCGAGAAAAAATCCATCCGTGCCGGAGCGGCGCGGCGTCAGTTGCAGGCGCGCGCCGTGGGCAAGCTCGACGACCTTGCGGCGGCCTGCGGGCGTCAAATAGGGCGTCTCAGCGGCCTCAGCTATGGTGAGCGGCAAGAAGTTGGGCGCGCTGGCCGCAAAGGCATCGGCCACCAGATCATTTTCCTCCGCCAGCACCGAACAGGTGGCGTAGGCTAGACGCCCGCCAACCTTGACCAGGCGGGAGGCGCGGCGAAGGATCTCAAGCTGCAGGTCAGCGAACCGGCCAATCTGGCTGGCGCGGGTGCGCCAGGCCCCTTCAGGGTGGCGCCGCCAGGTGCCGGAACCCGAACAGGGGGCATCGACAAAAACCAGATCCGCTCGACCGACCAGATGCTCAAGCCCCTCGCCCTGTGGGCCAATATGCAACGCATCGGCTTCCGCCCCCGCCCGGTCAAGCCGCTCTTGCAAGGCGGCCATGCGCTTTGGGTGCACATCGCAGGCGACCAAATGGCCCTGACCCTTTAGGGCTTGGGCAAAGACCAAGGTCTTGCCCCCTGCCCCGGCGCAATAGTCGATGACGGTTTCGCCGGGCTGTGCGCCTGCGAGAAAGCCAGCAATCTGGCTTGCCTCGTCCTGCACCTCAATCCAGCCCGACTTATAGGGACGGGTCTTTTGCACCTCGGTCGCGGCGGCGGCGGGCAGACGCAGCCCAAAGGCCGACCAGGGCGTGCGCTCCGGGCGAACCTGTTCCAGCGCCAGGAGTTTTAAAGCCCCCTCGACCCCACCCCGCAAGCCATTGACGCGTAGATCGACCGGCGCGCGCGGCTGGATCAAAGCCGCCGCCTCCTCCATCCAAACCTCGCCAAATCGTGTGGCAAAGGCCTCGGCGATGAAAGGCGGCACGCCGGCGCGGACCCAATCAGGCGCGGGTCTCGCGGGCGCCTGCAACAGGGCGATTTCGTCAGACGTCGGCGGGGCAAGGCCGTGTTCGCCCGCGCTCAAGGCTGTGATCTCGGGAATGGAAAGACCGTCCAAGTGGTACAGCGCCGCCAGCACCAGGTGGCGCGGCGCCTCGCTCTCCATAGCAAAGGCGAGCCGCGCCCGGGCGCGAAGGATGGAATAGACCCGCTCAGCAATGGCGCGGCGGTCAGCGGAGCCGGCAAACCGGTGCTCGCGGCCCCAAGCTTTCAGCACCTGATCGGCAGGAGCGCGGTCGCCCTCGAGGATCGTCAGAACCTCAATTGCGGCTTGCAACCGCGCCCCTGGCGTCATTGGCCTATCTGCGGCAACAACAGCGGGACCAGCACCATGAAGAGGCCGATAATGCTGACAATCCAAACCAGCGACCGCACTTGACGCACGCCATAGGCATAGAGCGGCACATAGGCGATGCGCGCGAGCAGATAGACATGCGCGCCCCAGGCTGTGGTGTGGGTCTCGCGCCCGGAAACATGGGCAATCAGGACCGCGCCCAGAAAGAGCGGCAAGGTTTCAAACAGATTGTCCTGCGCCCGCTTCAGCCGATTGGCCATCGGGCTTAAGGGCGGCATCTCTTCGTCACGTGGCCCGGTATTCCATTTCAGGCCGTATTGGCCGGTACGGGCCAGATCGAACAGGATGATCTGCACAAAGGCCAGAACAAGCGTCCAGGCCGTAGCAATCAAGGTCGGCGTCATGGTCATAGGCGTTCCTCCAAAGGTTACGCCCTTGTGGGGTAGTTGGGCGATTCCCGCGTAATCTGTACATCGTGCACATGGCTTTCGCGCAGCCCTGCGCCTGTAATGCGCACAAAGCGGGCGCGCTGTTGGAATTCGTCGATGGACGGTGCGCCAAGATATCCCATGGACGCCCGCAAGCCGCCGACCATCTGATGCAGGATCTCGCCAATCGGTCCCTTATAGGCGACCTGTCCTTCGATCCCCTCGGGCACCAACTTCATGCTTTCGGTGACGTCCTTTTGGAAATAGCGGTCGGCTGAGCCCTGGACCATGGCGCCCACCGAGCCCATGCCGCGATAGGCCTTGTAGGAGCGCCCTTGATAGAGGAAGACTTCACCGGGCGATTCTTCCGTGCCCGCAAACATCGAGCCCATCATCACCGTCGAGGCGCCCGCCGCGATGGCCTTGGCCAGATCGCCGGAAAACTTCACCCCGCCATCGGCAATAATCCGGCAATCCGACCCCTTGGCCGCCCGCGCTGCATCGGCAATGGCGGTCAATTGCGGCACGCCGACGCCTGCTACGATCCGGGTGGTGCAGATCGAGCCCGGCCCAATGCCTACCTTGACTGCATCGGCGCCCGCATCGATCAGGGAGCGCGCACCGTCATAGGTGGCGACATTGCCCGCAATCACCTGGACCAGATTGCTCTCGCGCTTGATCCGGCGCACGGCATCGGCCACCTGCACCGAGTGGCCATGGGCTGTGTCAATCACAACCGCATCGACGCCCGCCTCGATCAGGGCCATTGACCGCTCAAAGCCTGCATCGCCAACCGTCGAGGCAGCCCCTACCCGCAAACGGCCGCGCTCATCCTTGGCCGCCAGCGGAAAGGCTTCGGCCTTTTCCATATCCTTGACCGTGACGAGACCGACAGCACGGAAATTGTCATCGACGACAATCAAGCGCTCAATCCGCCGCTTTTGCATCAAGGCGCGGGCCTCGGCCTGGGTAACCCCTTCGCGCACCGTGACAAGCCCCTCATGGGTCATTAGCTGCTGGGCTTGCAGGCTGCCATCCGATTCAAACCGCACATCGCGATTGGTCAGGATGCCCACCAGCCGACCAGTCTCGCGCTCGACCACCGGAAAGCCGGAGACGTGGCGGCGGGCCTTGATCTCGCGCACCTCGGCCAATGTGGTGTCGGGGTGGATGGTGATCGGATTGATCACCATGCCGCTTTCATAGCGCTTGACCTCGCGCACATGCTCGGCCTGTTCTTCAGGCGTCAGATTGCGGTGGATGACGCCCATGCCGCCCGCTTGCGCCATGGCGATGGCCAGCCGACTTTCCGTCACCGTATCCATCGCAGACGACAACAGCGGGATGTTGAGCGGTATAGACTTTGTCAGATGTGTTGCGGTCGAAACCTGCCCCGGCATAACGCGCGATTCACCGGGTTCTAGCAAAACATCGTCGAAGGTGAGCCCTTCGCGAATCTCCATCGAGACACTCCGTTTTGCGGGGCGTGTATAGCGCAACCGGCGCGAAACGAAAGGGTGAAAGGGCGGCAAGGTCGGAATTTTTGGACCCCATCGCCGAGAATTTGAAGCCAAAGGGCGGGTAGTGTCTCAGTTTGAAATTTCTGCCGCGCGCTTTTTGTAAGGGCCACTCGTCATCTGTTTGGCGGTCTGGACTTCGATCCGGTTTACAATATCTTCCATCGACCACAATCGATCCGAGACGCCAGACGCCATGGCTGGGCTCATACGCAGTGCCTTGTGCGCCCGCACAAAATTGTAGAACGCGAAGTAGAGCGCTAGCGCGTGAATGTGGTTGTCCAGCTTCTTTGAGAAACCGTTGGTGAGGCGCGTGAAGCGGCGGCTCTGCATTCGGATCGACAGGTTCATACGCTCAACGTGCGAGGTCGAGACGTGCGCTTTGTGAGGGTTGCTGGTGACGCGCTCCTTACGAGCGCCGATGTATTCCGCCGGGCTGTATCGCACCTGCAGGCCTTGTGGTGCAGACCCGTAGATCTCCACTAATTTGGCGAAGTCCACGTCGTCGCCAAAAGCTTCCTCAACAGCCATGAGGTAAGCTTTGTGGCCGTCTGTAGTCAGTTGGACGCGGTTGGAAAGGCGTCCACGCAGATCGTCAATCAGAGCCATTGCGGACTCGCCTGAGCGGTCACCGACAAAATAGGAAACCATCAGTTTAGTTTCTGCGTCGATGGCTGTCCAAGTCCACAGGTCACCTGCGCCATCAGGGGCGGACTTCGCCGCCGCGACGTTCTTTTCCTTGGCGTAACAGAAGGACCAGATTTCATCGCACTGAACCTTGGAAGCTTTCACTTCGCGGACGAGTTCGTCATGCATAGCTAGGCAGGTCTCGCCCGCGTCAACCAAGAGCTTCGTCACCGTGTTGATCGACACATCCGCCACGCGACTGACCGACCGCATGGACGCCCCCTCGCAGAGCATCGAGAGAATTTGGACCCGCTTGGCGAGGGGTAACTTATTCATGATTCGATAATCATATTGCAGCACGATTATGTCAAGCATTACGTATCAGTTTGGGTTTTGGCGCAAGTTACCGTTGCGAGAAAGCGGCATAAGCGCTATAAGGGGGATGCAATGTCCGAACACACGATGCCTGGCCAACTCATCATGGAGCTACTCGATAAGCGGGGGTGGTCGCAGCGCACGCTAGCCGTGGTCCTAGAGCGCGACGACAGCACAGTGAATAAAATCATCGCGGGCAAGGGGGCCGTGACAACCGAAACGGCCCTGGCGTTGGAAGATGTGTTCGGGGTGCCCGCGGAGCGCTTCCTTGAACTTCAGAAAAAATATGATTTGGCCGTGGCGAGGATCGCGGCGAGACCGGACAAAGGGCGGGCCACTCGGGCCGCACTCTTCGGCGACTTGCCTATTTCGGCGATGGTGAAGCGGGGGTGGATCGCAGCGTCTGACGCTCAGGACCTCAAAGCTGTTGAGGCTGGCCTAGTCAAATTCTTCGGCGTCGAGTCGTCATCTGAAATTGAAATCCTGCCTCACGCGGCACGAAAGACTATGGTGAACACAGACCCTACGCCAGCCCAATTGGCGTGGCTTTACCGCGTGAGGGCGATAGCGGAAGAACTCCTTGTGCCCAGATACTCGGTGGGCGTTCTTGAGCAGGCTCTCCCAAAGCTTCACGCCTTGATGGTTGCGCCAGAAGAGGCGCGAAAGGTGCCCCGCATCCTTGCAGAGGCTGGTATCCGGTTTGTGATCGTAGAATCCCTTCCTTCGGCGAAAATCGACGGTGTGTGCTTCTGGCTTGATGATCACTCGCCAGTGATTGGTGTGTCTATGCGCCATGACCGAATTGATAACTTCTGGTTTGTGCTGCGCCACGAAATAGAACACGTGCGGTTAGGCCACGGGAAAGCGGCCATGATCTTAGACACCGACCTTGAGGGCGAGCGCGCCGGAACAGGCATGGACGTTTCGGAAGAGGAGCGCGCCGCCAACAGTGCTGCCCAAGAGTTCTGTGCGCCAAGAGCCAAGATGGACGCCTTTGTTGCTCGCAAGGCCCCCTTCTTCTCGGAAAGCGACCTTATTGGCTTCGCCCGCATTCTCGGCGTTCACCCCGGCATCGTCGCCGGACAACTCCAATATCGGACTGGCCGGTACGACCGATTCCGTCAGCATCTAGCAAATATTCGCTCCCACGTGAGAACCGGCGCGGCCGTGGATGGGTGGGGCGACATTTACCCCCTTGGAGAATAGGAGAGTCTGCATGTCAAAAGTGTCTGAGCGCCAGCGCTTTATCCGCTACTGGCAGGAAACTACAGGCGCGGACGAAATCGATCTCCATGAGGTCGCAAAGCTGGCGATGAAAATGGGCTGGCAAGCACCTCCTCCGGTTTCTCCGGAAGAGCGGTTGGCAAAGCAGTTCAAGGACGCAGCAAGGCAGGACATTCGTCACGATGAGAAGACCGGCCAACCTTATCGGGGGTATCACGCCGTTCCGAAGCGGGTGGCAGACGGACAACTCAGCTTTTTCTATGTCGATATCGACGATCCGAAGACCAAGCCCGATAACTTCCGTAAGGCTTGCGTGATGCGACGTGAGCAAACGGTCGATGATATGCTCGCGCTGTTCCACGATCAGAGCCATTGGAACGAAAGCCGACCCGCAGAACAGCAAGTCGAAATACTGCCCGCCGATCTCGGTTTTGACATTGAACTGCGGTTAGCCGCTAAATCGCCCAACAAAAAAGTCGACTAAACCTTCTTCCAGCGAGCTTGCGCTGCAAGCGATGCTATTTTCGAGCGTTGCTGCGGCGTGAGGCTAACGGCGCGCGCTGCACCACCTCGCTTGCCCCCCTGTTGCTTGCCTTCAGAGGCGGAGTTCTCCTCGATCTCGACTGTAGCGATCTTTGCCACCATGATCGCGGTGCCGATCACATCACCAGGGCGTTTCTGTCCGTTAGGGCCTTTAGGCATCAAGAATTCCCGGCGCGACTTCCGTGATTTTGATCAAGTATTCACCGACTGGACCGCCACCGGCTTTGCGTACCGGAGTCATGATTTCGTCAATGGCACACCCGAGCCAGCCCTCCTCCCCTTCAGAAGGGGAAATAACCTTTTTACCTAGCACCTGTGTGCCTTGGGTGATTGTGATTCGATAATCCATATCGCCTCCGTGCTTTTCGCTAAGCATACAGCGGATTGCGGCTGGAAGCGACACGGCGACCCTCAATTTTCAAACTGAGACATTACCAAAGGGCGGGATAGATTGACAAATGGCCGCAGAGCCCGACACTCGACCCCAAATTGAACAAAAGCCCTTTGGGGGGAATGCGATGTCTTGGAAGCCCTTGGTCACAGCGGCGCGGTTGGCGATTGCACTCGTCGCAGCCACATCGAGCCTTGCCAATGCCGCCGACAAGGATCGGTCCGGCGGGCCGACAGTGACGGTGACCTCGGCAAAAGCGCGGGCCAAGTCGCGGGTCTATTTCGGCGACCTGCACCTGCACACCGCCTTTTCGTTTGACGCCTATCTGTTCAAAACCACAGCGACGCCGGAAGACGCCTATGGCTTTGCCCAGGGTAAGCCGTTGAAAGGGCCAAATGGCGGGGTGTCGACCATTGACCGACCGCTTGATTTTCTTGCCGTAACCGACCACTCCGAAAATATGGGCGTCATGCGGGCCTCTGGCGATCCGTCGAGCCCGCTTTACGATACGCCACTCGCCAAGGCGGCCCGTGATCCCGATCCAGTCGTGTCTGGCGGGGCGTTTAAATCGATTATCGCGGCGGCCAAGGAAGGCCGGATCAAGGACATGTTCGACCCGGTCCTCGCCCACAAAGCTGTGGAAGACGCCTGGGCGCGGGAGATCGAAGCCGCCAATCGCAATTACCATCCTGGAAAGTTTACCACCCTGATCGGCTATGAGTGGTCTTCGATGCCGGAAACGAAAAATCTGCATCGCAATGTGATCTTTCGCGGCGCAGTTGCGCCCTTGCCTTTCAGCTCGATTGACAGCGACAAGCCCGAAGACCTGTGGAGCTGGCTGGAGCGGCAGCGGCAGGACGGCTATCAGGTTCTGGCCATTCCGCACAATTCCAATATGAGCGACGGCGCCATGTTCGACACGGTCGACAGCTATGGCAAACCCTTGACGGCGGCCTATGCCGAGCGCCGTCGCCGCAACGAGCCTGTGGTCGAAATTACCCAGCTGAAGGGCCAGTCCGAAACCAATCCCATCCTGTCACCCAATGACGAGTTTGCCGATTTTGAGGTGGTGAATGAGCGGGTCGGCTCGGGCATTAAGGAAACCAAGTTTCACGGCTCCTATGTGCGCGACGCCTATCGCGCCGGATTGACCATGCAGGAGACCCAAGGTTTCGACCCCTATAAGTTCGGCGTCGTTGGCGCGTCCGATAGCCACGCGGCGCTGACGCCAACCCGCGCCGACCGGTACAATGGCGCCCATGGCATGGTCGATTCCTTTGCCCAACTTCGACTGTCTTGCGCCTTTTGTAAGGGGGCGAACGACACGCGGCGCTTTGGCGCCATGGGCCTGACGGCGGTCTGGGCCCAGCAAAATACCCGCGAGGACATTTGGGACGGCATTGCCCGTAAGGAGACCTATGCCACGTCTGGTCCCCGGATGAAGGTGCGCTTCTTCGGCGGCTGGAACCTCGCAGGTGTCACGCCAGGGACGGAAAATTGGGTCGAGGCCGCCTATCGCAAGGGCGTGCCGATGGGCGCGGACCTTCCGCGCGCGAAAACCAGCCGGGCGCCCCAATTCGTCGTCTGGGCGGTAAAGGACCCCGATGGGGCCAATCTCGACCGGGTGCAGATCGTCAAGGTCTGGTCAAAGGATGGGCGCAATGAGGAGGCGGTCATCGACGTCGCCTGGTCCGGCGACCGCCGCAAGGACCCCAAGACCGGCAAGGTGCCAGCGGTTGGAAATACCGTCGATGTAAAGGCAGCTTCCTATACCAACACCATCGGCGCCACCGAGCTGAAAGGCGTTTGGCGCGATCCGCATTTCAACCCCAAGGCGCCCGCCGCCTATTATGTGCGTGTGTTGGAAATTCCGACGCCGCGCTGGTCGACCTATGACGCCAAGACGATTGGTAAGCCGGTGCCAGCCGACCTGCCGGCGAGCGTGCAACAACGCGCCTATACTTCGCCGATCTGGTACGACGTGCCGGAGCTATGAGCGACCCGCAAAGCGCGTCGCCTCGGTGGCGTGACGTCTGGAAGCATCCTGTTCTGCACTTCATGCTGATCGGGGCAGCCCTGTTCGGTTTGAACGCCTGGACCCATGCAGGCGAACAGCCGCAGGACGAGCGCGCCATTGAGGTCACCCGCCCGCAGCTGGAAGCGCTGGCGGGCATTTGGCGGGCGCAATTTGGCCGACCACCCTCAGAGACCGAGCTTACCACCGTCGCCAAGGCCTGGGCGGTCGAGGAGATGCGGGTACGGGAGGCGAAGCGGTTGGGCCTTGACCGCGACGACAGCGTCATCCGCCGCAGGCTGGCGCAGAAATACGAATTCCTGGTCAATAATCCGGCCAGCCTGACGCCCCCGTCCGAGCTCGAGTTGCGCAAATATCTGGCCAGCCACCCAGACCGCTATGGAACGCCGTCCCGCTACAGCTTTGATCAGATCTTCTTCTCCAGTGATCGCGGCCGAAGCCAAGCCCTGGCGGCAGCGCAAGCGGCGCTCGTCAATCCGACCGCCGCCCACGGCGACGCCTTTCCGGGCGAGCCGGTCGAACACCAGGCCACAGAGGCTGAAATCCGCCAGGATTTTGGCTCAAATTTCGCCGCCGCCCTCCCCCACCTGAAACCCGGTGTCTGGGATGGACCGGTTGAGTCGGGCTTTGGCTTTCATCTGGTGCGGGTGACGGACCGCGAGGCAGTGACGCCGCCGGACTTCAACAGTGTCAAGGGGCAGGTGCTGGCCGACTGGCTGGCCGATGCAGCCCAGGATGCAGCCAAGAAGGCCGAAGCGACGTTAGAAGCCCGCTATCAGGTCGCGCTCGATCCGAACACAGTTCGCCGCGTCGCCGGAGCCCAGCATTGAGGTTTGCGGTCGCGCTTTTCGGGCTCTGGCTTTTACTCTCTGGCCAGATGGCGCTCGCCCATGAGGTCCGCCCGGCCTATCTCGAACTTCGGGCCCGGAACGATCTCACCTTCGACATGATGCTGAAATTGCCAGCGCTTGGGGGACATCCCTTGGGGATCAGCTTGCAAATGCCCGAAGGCTGCCGCGTCGATCAGACCGGCGCCCAAGAGACACCCGGCGCGGAGGTTATTGTCGGCGTCGTCGTCTGTACCCGCTCCCCCTATGGTCGCTTGGCCCGACTGGAAGGCTTGCAAAACACCCTGACCGACGCCCTGGTTCGCGTGGTTCAGCCATCGGGCGAGGTGGCGACCTTACGGCTGACGCCCGAGGACCCAACCTTCCTGACGCCGAAGCCCACCAGCCGCCTGGATGTGTTCAAAACCTATGGTCTCCTAGGCATAGCCCATATTCTAACAGGCTTTGACCACCTCGCCTTTGTCGCCGGACTGTTGATCCTGGTTGGGACCTTGCGACGGCTCTTGGCCACGGTGACGGCCTTTACCCTAGCCCATAGCCTCACTCTGACAGCGGCGACGCTTGGGCTGATCCATGTGCCGCCCGCGCCGGTCGAGGCCTTGATCGCGCTTTCCATCATGTTGGTGGCGGCCGAAGTCGTCGCGGTTTCTTTCGACAGGCGCGGCCCCATTGCCCAAAGGCCGGCCCGGATCGCCTTCACCTTTGGTCTCCTGCATGGACTAGGCTTTGCCTCGGCGCTGCGCGAAGCCGGATTGCCACCGCAGGAAATTCCCATCTCGCTCTTTGCATTCAATCTTGGCGTCGAGGCGGGACAGATCATGTTCATTCTGGCCGTGAGCGCGGCAACCTGGCTGTTGAGCCGGTGGGTGCGCTGGCCGAAGTCAGCTGTGCTACGCCTGTCAGGCTATGGACTTGGGGGGCTATCCGCCTATTGGTTCGTTGACCGGGTGTTTGCGCTTCTGACCCTTTGAATCTCGGTGCAGCCAAAAGGCCTAAGGGCTCGACAATGGCGGTGCATTTGGCATTCTTGCTCCATGGACGACCTCTTTCGCCTTTCCAATTCCCGCCCCGACGACCCCGAGGTGAAGGCGTGGTTCAGCTTGAAGGACGACGCGGTGCGCGCCCTTGCCAAGCCTTGGTTTGACGCCCTTCGCGCCTGTGGACCCGATGTCTGGGAATGCCTGCACGACGGCCATCCAACCGCTTGCGTCGAAGGGGTGGCCTTTGCCTATGTCAACGCCTTTCGCCACCACGCCAATGTCGGTTTTTTTCATGGCGCGGCCCTCGAGGATCCCAAGGGCCTGCTCGAAGGGTCTGGCAAGCGCATGCGACATGTGAAGGTTCGGTGGGGAACGCCCGTTGAGGGCGAGGCGCTCAAAGCCCTGATCCAGGCGGCCTATGCTGAAATCGGCGCCCGCCTCACACACGGCGACTGACGGGCCGTCGCGGCCAGACCGCTATTTCGGCTGCCAGAACTCAATCTTGGTGCCGTCGGGATCGAGGATCCAGGCAAAGCTGCCGGTCGCATCCTGCTCGCGCTTTAAAATCGTCACACCCTTGGCGGTCAGCCTGGCGAGAAAGGCGTCCATGTCGTCCACGGCGAAGTTGATCATAAATTCGCGGGTCGAACCGGCCATTTCGCTGCTGGTGGTCGAAAACGGCGACCAGACGGCCATGGGTGGGTGGCCCGGAGCATCATAGCGCAAGATCGCGCCACCCCAAGAGGCCACGTCCAGACCCAAGACGTCGCGATACCAGGCCGAGAGGGCCTTTGGGTCCTTACTTTTGAAGAAGACGCCACCCAGACCCGTAATGCGCCCTGCAGGCTGCGCCATAGTCGGTGCTCCGTTCAAGGTGAGTGTGGCGACCGCGACCAAGATCAGCGCACTTCGCAAAACCATCGCACCCACCGAAGAGAAAGGCCGCTCCGGCTCTACCCTAACCGGCAATCGCCCCGCGCCGCAAGGCAAAGCTCTTGCCATTTTGGACCGGCCGACGGTTGCCCCTGTCGCGGACATCTCCTCATCCCTCACGCCCTTTTCGTTCAGCCTTTTTCGTTCAGCCTGGGCTGATCATGTTCTCAGGTCGGACGAGCGCGTCGAATTCGGCATCGGTGACATAGCCGCCGCCAACCGCTTCTTGGCGCAAGGTGGTGCCGTTCTTATGCGCCGTCTTGGCGATCTTGGCCGCCGCATCATAACCAATCTTCGGCGCCAAGGCGGTGACCAGCATCAATGACCGTTCAACGCCCGCCTTCAGATTATCGAGGCGCGGTTCGATACCCTGGACACAGTTTTCGGTGAAGCTCGTCGCCGCATCGGCCAACAGCCGCACCGATTGTAAGAAATTATAGGCCATGACCGGATTATAGACATTGAGCTCAAAATGGCCCTGGCTGCCAGCAAAGGTCAGGGCGGCGTTATTGCCGAACACCTGAACGCAAACCTGCGTCAAGGCTTCGCATTGGGTCGGGTTGACCTTGCCCGGCATAATGGACGAGCCCGGCTCATTTTCCGGCAAGGCCAACTCCCCCAGACCCGCACGCGGCCCAGAGCCTAGGAAGCGGATATCATTGGCGATCTTAAACAGGCTGGCGGCGACGGTGTTGAGCGCGCCGTGGCTAAACACCATGGCGTCGTGAGCGGCCAGCGCCTCGAATTTGTTCGGAGCCGAGGTAAAGGGAAGGCCCGTGATCGCGGCAATGCGGTCCGCAACACCTTCGGCAAAACCAATCGGTGCATTCAGGCCCGTGCCGACCGCTGTGCCGCCCTGGGCCAATTGCATGAGCATGGGCAGGGTCTGGGTGAGGCGGTGCACGCCGTTTTCGACCTGTTGCGCATAGCCGGAAAACTCCTGGCCCAGGGTCAAGGGCGTGGCGTCTTGGGTGTGGGTGCGGCCGATCTTGATGATCGCCTTCCAGTGCTCGGCCTTGTCGTTCAACGCATTGCGCAGCATTTGCAGGGCGGGCAATAGGCGATGGGTGATTTCCTCGGCACAGGCGACGTGCATGGCCGTCGGATAGGTGTCGTTGGAGGATTGGCTCATATTTACATGGTCGTTCGGATGCACCGGCAACTTTGAGCCCATGACGCCGCCCACCATCTCAATGGCGCGGTTGGAGATCACCTCATTGGCGTTCATGTTGGATTGGGTGCCAGAGCCGGTCTGCCAGACCACCAAGGGGAAGTGGTCGTCGAGCTTGCCTTCGATCACTTCATTGGCCGCGGCGACAATCGTCGCGCCGAGCTTGGGGTCGAGCCGCCCGAGCGCCATATTGGTTTCTGCCGCCGCCCGCTTAATCACGCCCAGTGCGCGGATGATCGGCGCAGGCTGCTTTTCCCAACCGATTTTGAAATTGCCCAGGCTGCGTTGCGCCTGTGCGCCCCAATAGCGGTCCGCCGCCACCTCGATCGGGCCAAAGGTGTCAGTTTCAGTGCGAGTCTTGAGCGGCGGCATGGCGAAGTCCTCGGTTTTCAAGGTTTGCGGCGGTTTAGCACACAGGCGGTGATCGACAAGCGCCCGACCTTTGGTTACCGCTCACCCCAACGGACCTAAGTCAGGAGCCCCGCCATGTTACGCACCTCCATTTCCTCCGGATCGCGCTTTGAGGCCCTGGCTGGCTATTCCCGGGCCGCTGTGGTGGAATTCGACACCTATGCCGAGGTGTTTGTCTCGGGCTGTACAGGCTTTGACTACACCACCATGCAGATGGCCGAGGATGTCGAAAGCCAAACCCGCCAATGCTTTAAAAATATCGAGGCTGCGCTTGTCAAAGCGGGCGGCGACCTAAGCCACCTCGTTCGGGTGCGCTACTATCTCACCCATGGCCCCGATTTCACCCGCATCGCGCCCATACTTGGCGAATACTGTCAGGCCGGTCGCCCTGCAGCCACGGCCCTGATTTGCGGCCTGATCGACCCGGTGATGAAGATCGAGATTGAGGCCGACGCGCGGATCCCCCGCTAAACGCGACAGTTTGAGGCCGACCATGACCCAATGGGACCCCGATCAGTACGAACGCTACAAGACCTATCGCGACCGTCCCGCCCTCGATCTGATGTTGCGCATCCCCGACGATTTGGAGCCGCGTCAGATTTGGGACCTCGGCTGTGGCACCGGCGAACATGCAGCGGTGCTCGCCCTGCGCCATCCCACGGCTCAAGTGTTCGGCCTGGATCAGAGCCCGGACATGCTCAAGGTGGCGCGCGGACGCACCACGGCGCGTGTGACCTGGGTTGAGGGGGATGTGGCGGCCTTCTCCCCCCCTTCCCCGCCGGACCTGATCTTCACCAATGCCGCGCTACAATGGTTGCCAGACCATGAGGCGCTGTTTCCGCGCTTGGTGGCGCATTTAAGCCCCGGCGGCGTCTTTGCCTGTCAGATTCCGATCAGCTTTGACGAAGCATGGCATCGCCATCTGCGTGAGACCGCCGCGAGCGGACCCTGGGCAGAAAAGCTTGCCAATGTGCGCGGCGTTTTGCCGACGGCGCGTCCGGAAGACTATTATGGCTGGCTGTCGCCCTTGGCTGAGGTCGATATCTGGTCAACGACCTATCTGCATATTCTGACTGGCCCCGATCCGGTTACGGAATGGATGAAGGGCACGGGTCTTCGTCCCTATCTTGAGCGCCTGACAGACCCCGACGCGCGCGAGGCCTTCCTCGACGCCTATCGCGCCCGCACCGCCAAGACCTTCGTGCGCAGCGAAACTGGCGAAACCCTGTTTCCGTTTCCCAGGCTCTTTATGATTGCGAGGCGGCGCTAGTTCACCCGCCCATTCACAAGGCGCATCGCACAAGACGGCCAAGTCTTGTGCTTGCATCCATTTTCCCAGCCTCGGCTGTCGCCGCCGTTTTTGAGCCATGCACCGGCCAAACGGGCGCCGCTCTGGATTCGCAATCCCATTCATTACCTGAAACATCTCATTTTCCACCTTGACGCGACGCATTTTGGCTGAATTATTTCTTTGGGTTGCAAATAGACCCTAAGGTTGCTCGCCATGGCGTTTAATCCCAATGAACCGCGCGACAAATTCGGGCGGTCGTCTTGCTTTGGTGGAGGCGGTGGGCGGAGCGGCTGGCTGCTGGAAAACCGAAGCCATCCATCGACACGGAACGGTTGAAGGATTGCAAAAATATCGTCCAGGACCGTTCAATATTACAATTCCACGCTAATTTATAGTAGGAGCATCTCTGTGCGCGCGCATAGACTTAAATTAAATCGGTTCGCACTGCTGGCAATGCTCCTGGTGTCCATCCTCATCGCTGGAGCGGTTATCGCTAAGGTAATACATCATAAGGCGGCGATTGGCGAAGAATATACCTGTCATTTTGGCCGCTATGGCGTCGTGATGATTGGATGGAAAACGGGTCGTGGTGCCTATATAATCGTTAATGGCAAAAAATATTCCGCTCGGGGCGGAAGTGATTTTATTGCAGCCGACGATGCTGACATATCTGTCGGATTTGGGCCAGATTTTGAATTTTTTTATTATAAAGATGTTCGCGCCGACCATTGTAAACATAGACTGTTATATAGGTGAGCTCTCGAATTAGGATTTAATTTTCACGTCACCGATGGCCGGAAGCGTGGCGGCGTCTTGGCACCGAATCCGCCGGAGTTGCCTGACGTATTTGGGCGGACTACCGTCCAGTTTCGCGGCCCTCGTGACCTGACGAGATGGGCATCGGGGCATTTTGCGCAAGATCCAGCTCACCCTCCAACGCAAAAGCGGAGCGTTGTAAACCTATATTGCATCAGGTCAGCGGTCTCTTGCCCTAACGAATTGATGAGGTTCATGTCGGCGGCCACCTAGTCCGGCGCATCGAACAGGGTCTGCACCGGCGGTTTGCGATGCAGGCGCACCTGGGTCAGGGGCCGCTCTAGGCGATCAAAGGCCAGCTTGGCGGCGGAATAGCCTCCGGCCACAGCCGGATCAAAGGCGCGCCAGTCGCGCAACTCGACGCCCTTGATTTCGGGAATGATCAACAGGTCGGCGGCTTCGTGCGACTGGGCGGTTTCGCGGGCCGTGGGCGCGGTCGCGGCACGAATGAGAATGGAGACAATGGGCGGGCCCCGCCGCCACTCGCCTGACAACAGCCATTTCCACGTTGACGGTGGACGCTCAATATCACTAGCGCTCAAGCCTTCCGATACGGCCACGTCAACCCCGATCACCGGACCGCGATGCTGGGCCCGCATCAGCTCCGTTGGCAGGTTGCACATCACCGCGCCGTCCACCAAGACATCAGCGCCAAAGGCAACCGGCGGCAAGATGCCCGGCAAGGCGGCCGAGGCGCGCAAGGCCCGGCGCACGAGGCCCTTTTGATGCACAAAGGCCCGGGCTGTGGTCAAATTGGACGAGGTGCAGAAAAACGGTAGCCACAGATCGGCAATGTCAACATCGCCAAAATGCTCTTTCAGGCGGCGCGACACATCCAGGCCCTTGGTCATGGCGACCAGGGGAAGATCAATGTCAGCCAGCGGGTTTGAGCTGACAAAGGCCTTTCTTATCCGCTCGGTCACTTCTTCAAGGGGCCAGCCCATGGCGACACCTGCCGCGACAATGGCCCCCATGGAGGCGCCCGCGATAAAGTCAATCGGTTCACCCGCCTCCTTCATCGCCTGCAAGACACCCACATGGGCATAGGCCCGCGCGCCGCCGCCGGACAGGGCGAGGCCGATTGACGCGCCGGACACGACACGCGCCATGCGACGCACATCATCCCTGCGACCTTTGCGGACCTGAAACAGGCGTTGGGGCTGAAAAGCCTCGACCCACGCCGCTGAGCCCGATGGGCGCTCTGCGGTTTCGCGCTGGATGAGGATCAGGTCTGTCAGCCTTTGCAACTGGACGCTGACCTTAGCCACCTCCGGCAAGGTCTCGGGCGGGGTCTGATCGCCACGGCCAACCAAGAACAGCCGATCAACTTGACGGGCCGCCAAGCGCGCCCATTCGACCTCCCCGCTCTCGGCTGCCAGGAGCACGAGATCGTGTCCTTGCTCAATACGGGTAAACCATTCGGCGGTTTGGTGCTCGTTCTCCGAGCCAACGACGATGGCCGAAACGCCCATTTCCAAGGCGCAGGCGGCGATGTCCTCCACCAGGGTCCGCACCTGGGCGCCGGGAGCAACGCCAGCAAAACCATAGACGGTCGGCTCACTCACCCCTTCTGGCGTATGGTTTTTGCGGGTGCGCAGGACCATCAGCCGGGCAAGCTCGGCCATCACCTCCGGATGACGTCGCGCCTCGGCCAGAAAAGCGTCGCGCGACAGGGCCAGAACCTCCGAATCGCGCAGGGCTGTGATGGTGGCCGTATGGGGCGCGTCGGCAATCAAGGCCATTTCGCCCGCCGGTTCGCCGGGGCGGATGACGCCGATCAGGTGCGGCTTGCCGTCTTCCCCCTCACGCGACACCGCAAGACGACCCGAGCGGAGAAAATAGAGGGTGTCGGCGGCCTGACCCTTGCGAAATAGAGGACGCCCGCCGGGGAGCGAGAACCACACGACGCCCTTCGCGGCCCGCTGGCCAGTAAAGACCCGCGCTAAGGCGCTTTCCGAGGGCGACTCAAACGTCCTTTGCATGGGAGGTGAGCTTAATCAGAAAAAATCCGTCCGTCCTCTCCCAACTGGTTCTGGTATCCTTGAGGACCGATCAGGGTTTAGCCCTGGCGCAATGGTCGCAAAGCTGTGCTAGAGGCTCCTCCCATGTTCATTCTCAGCCAGGTTCAAGGAAGGCTATGAAGCGACCTGTTTCCCTCGGGATCCTGTTTGGGCTCACCCTCGCGCTCGGCGCTTGCGAGCGTCACCACGCAGACCCCCAACCTGCGACCAATGTTCTGCCGATTACGGCAAACCCCACCCCAGCCGTGCCGCTGCGGCGAACCCCGCCGCCGCCGGTGGCTGCCAGTGAGAACGCAACAGAGGCCGTAGGGACAAGTGGCGCGCCCCAGACGTCTGCCACCAGCGCCCAAGCAGCACCGCCAGCGCCAACCACGCCGCCCACAGATGGCGCCTTTGGTCCGGACTACGCCCCACCACCGTCAAAGCCTGCGCCGCAAAAATAAGGTCGGAGGGCGCCTTCGCCCTCATGAGTCGAAAGCCCAGGGAGGGCCTAATGAGCGATCCGATCAGCACCAAGTTCGCCGACTTTCCCGACGAGTCGAGCAATGATTGCGTGCGCCTGCAGACCACGGTCGAGGGCGTGGCCATGGTGACGCTCAACCGACCGGCACGCAAAAACGCCTTTGATGCCCGCACCATCGCCACCTTGACCGAAGTCTTTCAGACCTTGGCCGGCGCCGAAGGCGTGCGCGTGGTGTTTTTGTGGGGTGCAGGCGGGAATTTTTCCGCAGGCGCCGATATTGACTGGATGCGGGAAGCGGGCGGCAAGTCCGAAGCCGACAATCGCAGCGATGCCCTCGATCTCGCCACCATGTTCAAAGCGCTCTACGATCTCCCCATGTTGACCGTGGCGCTGGTGCAGGGTGCAGCCTTTGGCGGCGGTGCGGGTTTGGTCGCGGCTTGTGATGTCGCCATGGCGACCGGGGAGGCGCAGTTTGCTTTTTCCGAGGTCAAGCTCGGTCTGACGCCAGCAACTATCAGCCCCTATGTGGTGCAAGCCATCGGCCCTCGAGCGGCGCGGCGGCTGTTCGCCACGGGGGAACGCTTCAGCGCCGAGGAAGCCCTGCGCATCGGTCTGATCGATCAGGTCGTTAAGGACGCGACCGAGATGTCGCAACGTCAAGAAGCCCTGGTCGGTGCGATCATGGCAAATGCGCCGGGCGCCGTCGCGGCGGCCAAAACCCTTGTCGAGCAGGTGAAGGGTCGTCCGATGGGGCCTCCCTTGCTGGCCGAAACTGCACAGCTAATCGCCGCCCGGCGCGCCTCGCCCGAAGGGCGCGAAGGCTTAGCGGCCTTTATCGAAAAACGCCCGCCAAGCTGGGCGACCTAGCCAAATCTATGGCTTTGCATCTGATAAAGCTCTGCGTCGGTGTCGATCAGGTCGAGACCCTTGAAGCCTACTGGCGCGGGGTCGCCCAAAGGGTCGTGCATACCCGCCAAACGCCAAAGCGGGCGGACGAGTTGTTGCAGGGGGGATCGCTCTATTGGGTGATCAAGGGACAGGTTTTGTGTCGCCAGCCCATATTGGCCGTGCAGGCGCTGGGGGAAGGCTCTGAGGCGCGCTGCGAAATCCTTGTCGGTCTGCCGGTCGTGCGCACCTTCCCCCTGCCCCGCCGCCCCTTTCAGGGGTGGCGCTATCTGACCCCCGCCGATGCGCCCGACGATTTAAACTCCGGTGGGGAAGCGAGTGCCCCGCCCGAACTTGCGCAGAAATTGCGTGAGCTCGGCGCGTGGTGAGTTTGCGGCGAGACGATTTCGACCTCAAAGCGGTCTTGTCCAGGGTTTGAGTTTTCGGAGGAACTGGACTGACCCAAAGCCGTCGGAAGAGGCACTGGGCGACGGTTTGGAATGTGTTAACATTTTCATCGGTTCGGATTGGTCCTTGGGTGATTCGCAATGGACCAGCCCCGCAAGAGGAGCAACGCCTTGAGCCAGATCGCCAAACGGGCCAGCATCATCGTCCTTGGCAATGAAAAGGGCGGCGCCGGGAAATCGACCATCGCCCTGCACATCGCCACAGCGCTGATGCATGGCGGCGCGCGGTTGGGCGTCATCGATCTCGACCTGCGCCAACAATCCCTGGGTCGGTTCTTTCTCAATCGCGATGCCTGGGCGCGTGCCAACGGCGTCGAAGTGCCGATGCCGCACCGTGTGCTCAACGACGCCGACATCAGCGCGCTCTCAAACGCGGCTGAACCCGAATTGGCGAAAGAGGCTTTCGATCAGGTCATTGCAAGCTTCAGCGCTGAGGTGGACTTTATCCTCATCGACACCCCCGGCGCCGACACGCCCCTGTCGCGGGCCGCCCATGCCCGCGCCGACCGCATTATCACGCCGATGAACGACAGCTTCGTCGATTTCGCCATGCTGGGCGAGATCGATCCCTTGACCTTGGATCTCGTGCGACCCAGCCTTTATTCGTTGGCCGTTTGGGAAGCGCGCAAGATGAAGATGGTCAATGAGCGGGCTTCGGTCGACTGGGTGGTGCTGCGCAACCGCCTCGCCACCGCCGAGGCGCGCAACCGCAAACGCTTGGAGGAACGCATTGATGTTTTGGCCAAACGCGTCGGCTTCCGGGTCGGACCGGGCATGCGCGACCGCGTCATCTATCGCGAGCTCTTCCCCTTTGGTCTGACCATTGCCGACCTCGGCCCCGGCGTGAAGCCTGTCGCCATTTCGGTGACCCACATCGCCGCACGTCAGGAGCTGCGCAATCTGATGCAGGCGACCGGTTTGACCGACGATCTGGCGCGTATGCATGCGAGCCGCTTGGCTGAACCCGCCTCGAACGAAGACCAAACTCCCATCGCCCACGCCCCCGCTGCCTAGGCACCGCTCGGCCTAAAGATCGCTCGCCTGATTTAATCGCTTGATAGTCAAACTTCTCCTGGTCTTGATCGGTGCGGGTCTGATCAGTCTTCCTTGGCTGATCCGACTGGGCTTGGCGAAGCGCGTCTCGGCGGTACGCCAGGCCTGGCGACCCAGTGCAGGCGTCTTGGGCCTGCTCTTTGTTATCCTCGGTCTTATTTTTGCGGCTCGCAGCGCGTGGTGGGAGGCTGGACTGGCGGCGGTGTGCGTTTGCCTGCTTGCCCTGTCAGCCCGCAAACCCAGGACCAAACGCCCGCAAGCCGCGCCACCCTCGGCGGAAGGCATGAACCGCGAGGACGCGGCGCGTATTCTTGGCGTCGCGCCAAGTGCTTCGCCGGAAGCCGTGCGGGAGGCCTATAAACGCCTCATGCGACGCATCCATCCCGACGTGGGCGGGACGGCGGGACTGGCGGCCCAGCTAAACCGCGCCCGGGACATCTTGCTTGGCGGAAGGCCCGCCCCATGACCTTGCCGCCCAAATCTCCAGCCGAATTCGCCGCCCAGGTCGATGCCGCCGCGAGCCTGTTGGCGACGCAGCCGAAGGAAGCCGAGGCCATGGCGCGGCGCTTGGCGAACCTCGCACCCACTGACCCGCGCCCGGCGCTGGTGCTGGCCTCTGCGCGCCGCCGCCAAGGCGACGCGGAAGCGGCTTTGAACATCCTCCTTCCCCTCGCCAAGGCCTGGCCCAAGGCCGCCACGACCCGATACGAGCTCGGCGTTAGCTTGGCCGCCCTTGGGCGAGAGCAGGACGCACTGGAGGCCTTGCGCCTCGCCGTCAGTCTCAAGCCCGACCTGTCAGAAGCCTGGGGCGCGCTCGGCGATCTTCATTTTCGGCGTGGCGAGGTTGAGGCCTCCGATGCGGCCTTTGCCCAGCAAGGACTGTGGGCGACAGAGCCGCGATTGCGCCCGGCAGCCCAAGCGCTTGCCAAGGGCGAGCTAGAACGCGCTGAGCAGATGCTGGCCGACTTCATTCGGGCCAAGCCTGAGGATGCGGCGGCGCTGCATCTCATGGGGGACCTCTATATTCGCCGCGAGCGTTTCGCCGATGCCGAAACCCTGTTGTCCAGCGCCCTTGCCCTCCATCCCGAACGTAAGGGGGCGCGGTTCTTACTCGCCAATGCCTACTTCCAACAGCACAAGGCACGAGAGGCCCGAGAGACACTTGCCCCCCTCCTCGCCGAAGCGCCTGACGATGCGGCCTATTTGAACCTTCAGGCCGCTGTGCTGGCCCTGGTCGGGCGCGACGATCTGGTCATCGGGGTCTATGAACGCCTGCTAGAGGCCTATCCCTCCCAGCCGCGCATCTGGCTCAATGCGGGCCATGCCTTGCGCACGGTGGGCCGGACAGACGACGCGATCGCTGCCTATCGCCGTTGCTTGAGTCTCGCCCCGCAGACCGGCGACGCCTATTGGAGCCTTGCCAACCTCAAAGCCGTCCGCTTCACTCCCGAAGACGAAGCGGCCATGGCCGTGGCCCTTACCCGACCAGATCTGGCGGATGACGACCGGCTGCACCTCCATTTTGCGCTGGGCAAGGCGCTGGAAGATGGCCGCCAATTTGGCCCCGCCTTTCAGCACTATGCCGAGGGCGCCGCCATTCGCCGGCGCAAAACGCCCTATGACGCCAACCTATTGACCGCCCAGATTGATGCAGCCCTCGAAACTTTCACGGCGGAATTTTTTGACCAGCGTCGCGACCTTGGCGACCCGTCGCTTGAGCCGATCTTCATTCTGGGCTTGCCGCGCTCCGGCTCAACCCTGATTGAGCAGATCCTCGCCAGCCATTCGCAGGTCGAGGGCACCATGGAGTTGCCCCATATCGGCCACCTCGCTCAGGCTTTCGGCGCATCGGAGCCCGCTGGTGTGGCGCGGCTTACAGCGCAGCAGCTAACGGAGATGGGCCAAGCCTATTTGCAGGCGAGCGCCGACCACCGACGCCTGGGTCGTCCCTATTTCATCGACAAGATGCCGAACAATTTCGTCCATCTCGCCCTTATCCGCCTGATCCTGCCCAATGCGAAGATTATTGATGCGCGGCGCCATCCGCTCGGCGTCTGCTTTTCAGCGTTCAAGCAACACTTCGCTCTGGGTCAGAACTTCTCCTACGATTTGACCGACCTTGGGCTTTATTATCGAGACTATCTGAGGCTCGTGCGCCATATGCACGCGGTTCAGCCCGGACGGGTACATACCCTTCTCTATGAAGACATGGTGGAGGATACCGAGGCCGAAGTCCGGCGCCTGCTCGACTATTGCGGCCTCGCCTTTGAGCCGTCTTGCCTGACCTTCTATCAAACCGAGCGCGCGGTGCGCACGGTCAGCTCCGAACAGGTGCGTCAGCCGATCTATCGCGGTGGGCTTGAGCAATGGCGAAATTTCGAGCCGGACCTCGCCCCCCTAAAGGCTGCCCTTGGCGACGCGCTGCAAACCTGGCGGCAGTGAAGGCTCCAATCGGGGAAGGCCCCTATTGGGCCTCGACCACGCGCACGCGCGCCCCTTCGAGCATCAAGGCCAATTCACCGCGCTTCAACTTCAACGCGTCTGCGCCAAAGAGCTCCTTGCGCCACCCTTGCAAGGCGGCCACGGGGGCGTGGTCGTCAGACGCGATCTTTTCCAGATCAGGCACAGTGGCGATAAGCTTGGGGGCAACGCCCGCATCCTCCGCCCGCGCCTTCAGCAAGACCTTCAAGAGTTCAACCACCGCACCGGGCGGTGGTCCGCCGGAATGTTGGGGTTTATCGAGCTTGGGTGCCCATGCGTCTGGATCGGCCAAGGCCTCTTTCACAGCCGCCAACAGGTCTGGGCCAAACCGTGACCCGCCAAAGCCTTTGGGGAGGGAGCGCAGTCGGCTGAGGGCATCGAGATCGGTGGGCAATTGGGTGGCGATCTCGTCGATAGCGTCGTCCTTGACGATCCGGCCGCGCGGCTGATCACGCTGTTGGGCGGTCCGTTCCCGCCACGCCGCGACACTGGCAAAGACGGCAAGATATTTGACGGTAAAACGCCGGGGCTTCAGTCGCTTCCAGGCATTTTCCGGCGCGACGTCATAGAGGGCCGGATCGGTCAGGCCGGTCATCTCTTCGGCGACCCAGCCCAAGCGGCCTTCGCGCTCAAGGCGCTGTTTCAGTTTTGGGAAAAGTGCCGCCAGATGAACCACGTCGCCGAGCGCGTAGGTCAGCTGGGCCTCGCTCAACGGCCGTCGGGCCCAATCGGTAAACCGGCTCGACTTATCGACATCGACATTCAGCATTTGCCGAACGAGCGCGTCATAGGCGATTTGTTCGCCAAAGCCAGCCGCCATCGCTGCCACCTGGGTGTCAAAGATTGGCGTCGGTGGCGCGCCGAGATTATGGAAGATTTCGATATCTTGCCGCGCCGCGTGGAAGACCTTGAGAATCGAGGTGTCGGTCAACAGGGCCAGAAACGGCGCCAGATCGAGCCCCTCGGCCAAGGGATCAATCACGGCGTGATGATCGGCGGTCGCGGCCTGGATCAAGCAGAGCTTGGGCCAATAGGTGGTCTCGCGCATAAATTCGGTATCCACCGTCAAAAACGGCGAAGACTTTACATGATCGCAAAAGGCGACAAGGTCCGGAGTGGCGGTGATTGGCTTCATGCGCTAGCTATGCCGAGACGCGCGCGGCTTGTACACGGGCGTGAGGCGCCTTTTTTCTCGACCTGGGGACCTTTCCTTTGACCACCGACCCTTCGACCGGCCTAACCTACGCCCAGGCGGGCGTCAGTATCGACGCAGGCAATGCGCTGGTAGAGGCGATTAAGCCCCTCGCCAAGTCCACCCGCCGCCCTGGCGCGGATGCAAGCCTGGGCGGTTTTGGTGCGCTTTTGGACCTGAAGGCCTGCGGGTATCAGGACCCGCTCTTGGTCGCCACTACGGACGGCGTCGGCACCAAGTTGAAGATTGCCATCGAAACCGGCTTTCACGATACGGTTGGCATTGATCTCGTGGCCATGTGCGTCAACGACCTTTTGGCGCAAGGGGCCGAACCCCTGATGTTCCTCGACTATTACGCCACAGCTGCACTCGATGTGGCGGTTGCAGCGCGGGTGGTGGCGGGCATTGCCGAGGGCTGTCGGCAGGCTGGCGCGGCCCTGGTTGGCGGGGAGACCGCTGAAATGCCCGGCCTCTACGCCAAAGGTGATTATGATTTGGCAGGCTTCACCATTGGCGCGGTAGAACGAGATGGCGTTCTGCCGAAGCTTGACGCCCAAAAGGCGGGCGACGTGCTGATCGGTCTTGCCTCCTCCGGCCCCCATTCAAACGGCTATTCGTTGATCCGCCGGATCGTCGAGCGCTCTGGCCTTTCCTATCAGGATCCGGCGCCGTTCGAGCCCGGCGTCAGCCTCGGCGAAGCCCTGATGCGCCCGACCCGCATCTATGTGCGCGCCGTCTTGCCGCTGTTAAAGGCGGGCCTCGTCAAGGCAGTAGTTCATATAACCGGCGGGGGGTTGATCGAAAATCCGCCACGCGTGCTGGCCGAGGGGCTTAGCGCTCATTTTGATTGGCAGGCTTGGACCTTGCCCCCGGTGTTCGCCTGGCTGCAAAGCGTCGGTGGGGTCAGCGAATTTGAAATGCAGCGCACCTTTAATTGTGGCGTCGGCTTGGTGCTGGCCGTGGCGCCCAATGATGCGCCCGCTGTCTTGGCCGCCCTGTTGAACAGCGGCGAAGATGCGTTTGTGATTGGGGACTTGGCACGCGCATGAGACGGGTCAAGACCGCGATCCTGATCTCAGGCCGCGGCTCCAATATGGAGGCATTACTCGCAGCGGCTGAGGCCCCCGACTACCCGGCTGAAATCGCGCTCGTCCTGTCCAATTCGCCGGAGGCAGCGGGCCTCCACCACGCCCGGGCGCGCGGCGTTCCGGCCATCGCCATTGACCACCGCCCGTTTGGCAAGGACCGCGAGGCCCATGAGCGCCAAATCGATCAAGCGCTGAAAGACGCGGGCATCCAGCTTGTGGCTCTGGCGGGCTATATGCGGGTCCTGACGCCTTATCTGGTGACAGCTTGGCAGGATCGGATGCTGAACATTCATCCAAGTCTGTTGCCCGCCTATCCAGGCCTGCACACCCATGCCCGCGCCCTTGCGGCTGGCGAGGCCTTTGGCGGGTGTACGGTGCACCTCGTCACCGAAGGCGTCGATCAAGGCCCGATGCTCGGCCAATCCCGCGTGCCGATCCTGCCGGGCGATACGGAAACCTCTTTGGCGGCACGGGTATTGATTGCCGAACACGAGCTCTATCCCGCTTGTCTCGCCGACTATGCCAAACGGCTTAAGGTGCCATGACGGAGACACGCTACGCTTCCGATGGCGAGGTGGAGGACATCGCCCAGGGCTTTCTCGACCACACACTGGCCCCGACGCGGTGGACCCATGCCGCCCATGTGGCGACGGCGGTCTATCTTATTCGCGTCCGGACGGACCTTAATCCGGAGCGCGATATGCCAGATCTGATCCGCAGCTATAATCTTGCCAGCGGTGTCGCCAATACCGACACAGCGGGCTATCACGAGACCCTCACCCAAGCCTATCTCTACGAGACCCGCCGTTTGCTGGTTGAAGCTGGGGATGGCGGATTGGCAGCGTCGGTGAATGCGGTGCTTGACCTCGGTTTGGCCGACAAGACGTGGATGGCGCGCTATTGGCGCCCCGAAACTCTGATGAGCCTTGCTGCACGCAAGGCTTGGGTCCCGCCGGATGTGAACCCCTTGCCGCCGAAAGGATAAAGCCCATGCGCGATGTTTTTTACCACAACCCGGCCTGCTCCACCTCGCGCAAACTGGCGGCCCTGCTGAAAGACGCTGGGCGCAATCCCGAGGTAGTGGAATACCTGAAGACCGGTTGGACCCCCGCCCAGCTACAAGACCTGCTTCAAAACTTGCAGCTCACCGCCCGTGCGCTCCTGCGCACCCGAGGAGGTCTGGCGGAAGAGCTCGGCCTGCTGGAGGGAGCAACGGAGGCGGACATACTCACCGCCATGGTCGCCCACCCTGTCCTGGTGGAACGGCCGATCTTGGTCACCTCGAAGGGCGCGCGCCTGTGCCGACCGGTTGAGAAGGCCTATGAAATTCTGTGAGCGACCGATTTAAGTCGCATCAAGGCCAAACCCAAAATAGACGCTTGGCGGAGATCGCAAGCCTAGTTCAGGCGAGAGGATAATTCGGGCAAGACTTGATCCACCAAGGGGTCGGACTTCTTGCCTTTCAGCCGACCGCGCAGGACGACCTCAGCGGCTTGAGCGGCTAAATCCACCGCCGTCGCCTTCACCTCTTGAGCAGCTTGCTGCTCGGCTTGACGAATGCGTTGCTCGGCGACCGCCGTACGACGCACCAATTGGTCCTCGAACTTGGCCTTGGCCTCAGCCTCCAAACGGACGGCTTCCTCTTGCGCAGCGGCCAACATCTCTGCGGCTTGGCGCTCGGTTTCGAGCCTTTGTTGCTTCAGCTTGGCAAGCAATTGACTTGCCTCGTCCCGCAAGGCCTCGGCCTCATCGAGTGCCGCCTGAATCTTGGCGGCGCGGGCGTCGAGCGCTTTTCCCGCCGCACCTGGAACCTTCAAATAGGTGATCAGGCCGAAGAACAGGATCAAGCCTACCAGGACCCAGGTTTCGTCTTCATGCAGCAGGTGGAGAATTTGGTCCATGACGCTTCTTCAAGTCCTATCGCGACGCGCCGAGAGCATCGAGGGCCGCCTCGATATCGGCGGGGGCAGCGGCTTCTCCGGTCAGCTTTTCCGAGATTGCGGCGGCGGCGTCAGACGCAATCCCCCGCACATTTTGCAAAGCCGCATCGCGGCTGGCGCGGATTTGCGCTTCGGCCGCATGGATCTTTTGGTTCAGGTCGACCTCAAGCGCGGCTTGACGGGTCCTGAGCTCTTCATGCGCCTTGGAGCGCGCCTCCTGCGCCGTACGATGGGCGCGCGCCTTGGCGTCGGCCATCTCCTGCGCTGCAATATCCGCCTGGGCCTGAGCCTCGTCCCTCAGGCGACGCGCTTCATCCATGTCGCCCTTGATCCTTTGATCGCGCGTATCCAATGCCGCCTTGACCTTCGGCAACAAGGCCTTGGACAAAACGACATAGAGCCCGACAAAGATGATCAAGGCCCAAAAGATCTGACCGGGCCAGAAGGCGAAATCGAATTGCGGCATACCGCCGGAAGCCCCGGCTGGGGCTTCCGTGCTCGCCGTGGTTGTCGCCTCGGTTCCGGAGGAGGTTTCGGCCATGGCGGCGCTCAAAATCTTAGACGAACAGAATGATGAAGGCGATGACGAGGGCGAAGATGCCCAGCGCTTCGGTCAAGGCCATGCCGAGGAACAGCATGGGGCGCTCGCCAGCTGCGGCTGACGGATTGCGCAGCGCGCCTTGCAGATAGTTGCCGAACAGGGTTCCAAGGCCAATACCGGCACCGATCATGCCCAGCATCGCCAAGCCCGCACCGATATACTTTGCGGCATGCACGTCCATAATGAAGTTCCTTTTAGGTGAAGTTTAGATCTTGATGTCGATCTTGGGGTGAAAGGGAAACGCGGTCAGTGACTGTGCAGATTGACCACATCGTTGAGGTAGACGCAGGTCAAGGCCGCGAAGACGAAGGCCTGCAAAAAGGCGACAATGAATTCGAGCGCGATCAAGGCCACCACGCTCGATAGGGCTAGGGCTGAGCCCAAAAAGCCCAAGGTGGCCAGACCGCCTGTGAGGCCCAGGAGGCCAAGTGCCAGCACAAAGCTGCCGAAAATGTTCAAGACCACGTGGCCGCCCAGCATGTTGCCAAACAACCGCAGCGCCAAGGTGAGCGGACGCACGAGGAACGAGATCACCTCAATCGGGATCATCAGCGGCAGAAGGAAAATCGGAACCCCTGAGGGCACGAACAGCTTAAAAAAGCCAAACCCGTTCTTCCAAAAGCCCACGATCACCACGATGGCGATGGTCAGCATGGCTAGGGTGGCAGTGACTGCAAGTTGTGAGGTCGGCGTGAACAGCAGGAACATGCCCATCAAGTTCATAGTGGCGATAAAGCCGAACAGCGAAAACACCAGGGGGAAAAAGGCGTCGGACCCGTGACCGATTATCGAATGGGCCAGATCGTCGATCAGGCTGTACAACAGTTCACCGACCGACTGCACACGGCTTGGCACCACAGCCGGGCGCGCAAAGGCCAGGGTGAAGAACCCGCCAAGGATCACCGCCGCGCCGAGCATGGACACGGTGGAGTTTGTAATGCTGAGGTCCAACCCGCCCACATGCAAGGGCACGATCGGGTGGACCATGAATTGCTTCATCGGCTCGGCCATCGGCGCGAAAGCCCCCTCTTTCATCCCGCGAGCCGACGATCAGATCGTCTGGCCCCTGTTCCTTTTGCGCCCGACTAGCGCTTGACGGTCGCGCTCAAACTTCGCACCGCCACAAATATCGACCCCGCCGCCCCCAGAAGCAGACCGCAGATCATTCCCAAAGGACGGGTGTGGGCGAAATGGTCGAAGGCCCAGCCAAAGCCGAGCCCCATCAATACGCCCCCCACCAATTCTGCGATCAGCCGATACCCCATTCCCGAACCTTCCTGCTCAATCTTGAGCGGTGTCCGGGTCCGAGCGGACTCTAACGCCTTAATCCGCTCATCGAGCCGCTTGAGCGACTCTTCCGTCGGATCATCGGGTGGCGCCATTGTGCCTGTGGCCTGACAAGGCCCGCTCGCCACGACTTTTGGTCGTGCACAACCGGGCTGATTGGATCGCGGCGGAACCTATAAGGGAGCGCCCATTGCGTCAAGGCGGGACAAGAAACTGTCGCAAAGCTTGTTTTTATATAGAATTCAGAAGGATAACCCGATCCCTAGACCTTTAGCCTATTCTTTCGACACGCGGGCCTGGCTGGCGGGGATCACGGCAAGGGGTCATCAGGCGCCGGAATCCATTCCGAACAGTCGGTCTTCGGCATCAAAAAGCGCCCTGCCTGCCAATCGGCCTTGGCCGCGATCAATTTCTCGCGTTGCGACGAGACGAGATTCCACCACAAATAGCGCGGCCCAACCGGTTCACCACCAAGCGCCATCACCACAGAATCTGTCACTGCGCTCACCACGGAAGGAGACCCGGCCGCCAAGACCGCCATCTGGCCGGCATGAAGGACTTGGCCGTCCACCTCGACCTCGCCGCGCACCACATAGACGGCGCGTTCCGAATAGGTGCTGGGAGGACTGGCCTTGGTTCCAGCCTGCAAAGTCCAGTGAATATAGAAGAGCGGCGATTTCACTGCGACCCCGGCCTTGGCCCCATAGGCCTCGCCTGCGACCAGTCGCGCCGACAAGCCGCCCTCGGAATAGGCGGGCAGATCGGCCTCGCCATAGTGCTCAAAGGCCGGATCGCAGTCTTCTTCCTCGACAGGCAAGGCGATCCAAGCTTGCAAGCCCTCGAGCCGCGCACCGGTCGCCCGACGTGCGGGATCGGTGCGCTCGGAATGCACGATGCCACGACCGGCGGTCATCCAATTCACCTCACCGGGGCGGATAGCCGCCGTGACATTTAAACTATCGCGATGAATGATTTCGCCATCGAGCAGATAGGTCAGCGTCGACAAGCCGATATGCGGATGGGGTCGAACGTCGATCCCTTGGCCTGGGGCGAAATCCGCCGGACCCATGTGATCGAAAAAGATGAAAGGGCCGACCATACGCTGTTTCACAAACGGCAAGACCCGCGCCACTTCGAAGCCGCCGAGATCGCGTTTGCGTGCGTCGATCACCCGCTCGATCATCTGTAAAACCCCTTTGCGCTAATCTTGCGGCATGAGCCCAAGCGGCATGGCAGTGGTGTTTTTCACCGTGCGGATGACAATGCGGCTGACCACGTTAGAGACGAGGCCAAGCGACAAGATCTTGTCCCGCAGGAAATCATCGAAGGCGTGCATGTCACGGGTGATGATCCGCAGCACATAATCCTCGCCCCCCGTCACCGTGGCGCAGTGAATAACTTCCGGCCAACCTGCAACCTCACGCTCGAAGGTTTCGAGGTTTTCTCGCGTCGGTAAAGACAGCTTCACCGTGGCATAGACCTCAAACCCCAGTCCGAGCTTTTCTCGGTCCAGCAGGGTGACGCGGCGGTGAATCACCCCGATATCTTCGAGCCGCTTGATTCGCCGCCAACAGGGCGACGAGGACAAACCGACCTTATCGGCGATTTCGGCCACCGAAAGGCCAGCGTCCTGCTGCACAAGTTCAAGTATTTTGACGTCTACAACGTCGAGCGTTTCCGACAACGGCCCATCCTTAGTTTCTTCATGCTTCGCCCGATCCATGCCTCTGCATCGCGTTGAATGGCGGGTTTTGCGCAAGTTTCTTCTAACAAATGCTCTGGAATTGCAAGCCCTTTCCAATTTTGTGAGCGCGCTGCCGAGGCGAAATCTGCGGGGTTTGTGCGAGGGTCGATCACATTCTCTGACGGCGCGATAATCTTGATTTTTGTTAACCATTAAAAAAGGCGAAAGGTTTCCCATATGGGCAAGGTCGCCGCTTCCCCTGCGAGAACCCAGATGCAAAGCCGTAACCCTTTCGTCGATGAACTCGGTAAAGCCATGGAGAGCGCCTTTGGCGTGGCTCAGGCTGCAGGCGAGGAAGCCAAGTCGCTATTGCGCGCCCAGGCCGATCATTGGGCCTCTGAACTGGATTTGGTCCGTCGCGACGAGTTCGACGCCCTGCGCGACACCCTGACCGCTGAGATCGCCGCCTTGCGCGAACAAATCACCAAACTGTTGACAACTGAAGCCAAAACTCGCGCGACAGATGACGCCGGTTGAGGCCTATGGCTCCAACCGGCTAGGGTCTAGACGACGAAGTGATTCCGACTGGCGCTCGCCCTTCGGCCGCGCCGAACGAAGGACAACCCGATGGATATGAGAGAACCGACTGACGGTGACTTCGGGTTTGATCCGCTCGATGTTGTTGAATATGTCCTGACCGCGGAAAACCTGGAGTTTGACCGCACCGAAGACGGTGATTTGGCCTTTGCCCTCACCGGCGACTGGAAGGATTACGAGCTGTGGTTTGCTTGGCGGCCGGAGGCTGACTGCCTGCAACTGTGCCTGTCTTTGGATCTGAAAGCCCGCAAGTCCATTCGTCCGCAAGCCTTTGAACTCGTTGCCCTGATAAATCAGCGGGTTTGGCTCGGCCATTTTGAGCTTTGGGAAGAAGATGGCGAGATCATCTTCCGCCACGCCATGGCCCTGCCCGCCTCCGAGCGCCCGTCGCTTGCCCAGGCCGCCTCGATGATCGATGTGGCGGTCGAGGCGGCTGACCGCTTCTATCCGGCGTTCAACTTCCTGATCAAAGGCTCAAAGTCACCCACCGACGCCATCGCCGCCTGTATGTTCGAGACTTCAGGCCACGCTTGAGGCTTCGGGCAGATTGACGACGGCCTTTTTGCGCAGGGCAATGAGATAGAGTTCTGAGCTTCCTGCGCGGCTCGACTTGGGCTTGAAATGGCGCACCTCTTGGAAGCCAGCGCGCAGGAGCCGCAAGACCGCTTCCATTTCGCCGCCTTGAAAGGCCTTGGCGATAAAGTGTCCGCCCGGCGGCAGGACCCGCAGCGCGAATCGCGCCGCCTGCTCGACCAAGGCGACGATGCGAAGGTGGTCGGTCTGGGCATGGCCCATGGTATTGGCCGCCATATCGGAGAGGATCAGATTGGGCCCGGCTCCCAGGGCGTCGATCAGCCCAGCCTCCATGCCCTCGGCGGTAAAATCGCCCTCGATGAGGATGGCTGGCGCCAAGGGCGGAACGGGCAACAGATCGACACCGACAACCCGCGTCACCCCACGCTCTAAACAGACCTGCACCCAGCCCCCCGGCGCGCACCCGAGGTCAACCACCTTCGCGGCCGGATTCAGAACATGGTACTTGTCGTCGATCTCCAAGAGCTTGAAGGCCGCCCGGCTGCGATAGCCGCGCGCCTTTGCCTCCTTGACGAAGGGGTCATTGATCTGGCGGTTCAGCCATTGTTGGCTCGACATGGAGCGTGTGTCGGCAGTCTTGAGCCGCGCGGCCTGGTTACGGCCCTTGGCGTCGCCGCGAGTTGGCGCTCGCACCATCCGCTTGCGCGGGGGCTCAGCCCTTGGGTCCTCGGGAGGGTCAGAACTCATCCGCGGGTTTGTTGATCAGTGGCAGACTTGGCGCTTTGGTGGGGGTGGGCGTGATCCTGCTCCGCCAGAAACCGCGCCGCTTCCAAGGCCGCCATACAGCCCATACCTGCCGCCGTCACAGCTTGGCGATAGACATCGTCGGTGACGTCACCCGCCGCATAGACGCCTGGAATATCTGTCGATGTGGTTCCCGGCGTGACCCGCAAATAGCCCGACTTGGTCATGGGCAGCTGCCCTTCGAACAGAGCGACGGAAGGGGCATGGCCGATCGCGATAAAGAGACCGTCAAGATTTAAGTCCTGCAGAGCGCCCGATTGGACATGGCGCAGCCGCACGCCGGTGACGCCCAACGGCTCGGTCGTCCCCAGCACTTCGCAGACCTCGTGGTCCCAAATCACTTCGATCTTTGGATTGGCGAATAGCCGTTCCTCCAAGATCTTTTCGCAACGCAAGGCATCGCGGCGGTGGATCAGGGTCACCTTGGCGGCAAAGCTGGTCAGGAACAGCGCTTCCTCCACAGCCGTATTGCCGCCGCCGACAACCGCCACCGCCTTGCCACGATAAAAAAAGCCGTCGCAGGTGGCGCAGGCTGAGACACCAAAGCCTTTGAACGCCTCTTCTGAGGGGAGGCCCAGCCAGCGCGCTTGAGCGCCTGTGGCAATGACCACGGTTTCAGCCTCGATCTCGCCGCCGCCGTCCAGGGTCAGGAGAAAGGGACGCTGATCCAGATCCGCCTTGACCACCACATCGTCGATGAATTCCGTGCCGACATGGGCGGCCTGGGCGCGCATTTGGTCCATCAGCCAAGGCCCTTGGATGACGTCGGCAAAGCCCGGATAGTTTTCCACGTCGGTCGTTATGGTCAGCTGGCCGCCCGTCTGCATGCCGGAGATGAGGATGGGGTGCAAAAGCGCCCGCGCGGCATAGATGGCCGCCGTATATCCGGCCGGGCCGGAACCAATAATGGCAAGTCGGGTCTTTTTCACGTCGGACATGGGTCGAGTAGGGCCTTGCGCATCGGGATCGACGAGGAGAGGCCGCACTCAGCCCCAAATCCCACATAATCCCGCCGGATGGATGATCAACCCGCTGATAGCTTGCTTGCAATGATCGCGCTAGGTTGTTAGCGCTAGGCGGACCCTATGCACAACCGGATCGCGCGCGGAATGTCCTCTAGCCCCCCTCTTCGGCGTTCCCTTTCCCGGCACGCGACCGAGTCTTCGGACGTGACCCGCGAAGATATTCAATCGTCCGATTTCGACCTGCTCTCGGAACCGATTGAGCTGCGCGACTTTCTGACCTTTGAGCGGACCATCAGCCGCAAGCTCACCTTGTTGATCTATTGGGCGGGGCTCGGTCTCATCGCCCTGGTTGGTTTCGCGGCGACAGGGGTGGCCGTCGGCGTCGCTCTGCGCGGTGAGGGCCTGGAAGCTTTGTTGGCCATTCCGGCCTTTGTTGTCGGCGCTTTGGTGGTTGGCGCGCTTCTGCTCCTGTGGCGCGGCGCGTCGGAATTCTATGTCGCGATCTTCCGGCTTGGGGACGATTTGCGGCGTCTGCGGGAATTGGCCGAGGCCGAAAAGAGCGACGAGGCGCGCTAGTCCTCGGGACGCAGAGTCCGCTCGACCGCGTAAAGCCGCGCGATCTTGTCTGAGAACAGCGTCCAATCATCGGCCTCAGCAATCGCCGCCCAAATGTTTTCGATTTCATCATAGAGCAATTCTTCCGGCTCCTCCTTTTGGAAGTAGGCCCGAGCGCGAAGGCCGGGATCGACGGGTTCAAAACCCTTCAAGGCCGCCTGAAACGCCTCGCCCACTCCAATTTGATAAAGCGCTCGGCGGGGACCCGACAGAGCCGACGTGGCCGCCACCTCGCCGCCGTACCAATCAAAAAACAACGGCTCCCATCGCAGCGCTGCCCCGCCTTCGGCCAGGAGCTGGAAACTCGCGCTGGCCAAGCGCTGATTATCCTGGGGCGTCGCTGGCACGAGCCCGAACCGTGCCACCATGCGGCGCGCCAATGCGAGGCGATAGGCCTCGGCAAAGCCCTCCAACGCGCTGACCAGCGCCGTTTCAGTCGTCAAGCCGAGAAAACAGCCCGCCAATTGTTGCAGGTTCCAATAGACCGCCTGCGGTTGGCGACCAAAGGCATAGAGCCCGCTATGGTCGAAATAGGCGGCGACGAAATTGGGGTCACTATAGGGAAGAAACCTGTAGGGCCCGTAATCGAAGCTCTCGCCATTGATGTTCATATTGTCGGTATTGAGCACGCCGTGGACGAAGCCCGCGCTGATCCAATCGGCGCAAAGCCGGGCCGAAAGCGCGACCACACGCTGCATCAGCGCCGCAATCGGGTCTGCCGCCGCCGCAAGATCAGGCTGATAGACCTCAATGACGTGGCTCGCCAGCTGCTGCACCAGATCAGGCCGGTCAAGAGCCGCGCACCTTTGGAAGGCGCCGAACCTGACCGAGGCGTGGGTGCGTCGCACCAGCACTGCACCTCGGGTCGGCGACGGCTCATCTGAGCGCTGCAAGGCCTCGCCGGTTTCGATGATGGACAGGGTCTCGGAGGTATTGACGCCCTGAGCCCGCAGCATTGCCGTGGCCAGCGCTTCCCGGACCGCCCCCTTAAGGGTGAGGCGACCATCGCCCGCCCGACTATAGGGGGTTTGACCCGAGCCCTTGGTCGACAGGTCCACCCAGCGCTCTGTCGGTTGCTCGCGGAGCTGAGCGAAAAGAAACCCCCGACCGTCACCGAGATCCGGATTGTAGCTGCGAAACTGGTGCCCGTGATAGCGGATCGCCAGCGGCGTCGCCAAGCCGCCCGCAAGCGGGGTGAAGCGACCGAAATGGGCCAGCCAGTCCGCCTCATTCAACCCTTGCAAGCCGAGCCGCTCCGCCAGGGGCTGATTGCGGAAGCGCAGCACGGTTTGCGGAAAATCAGCCGCCGCGACCGGATCATAAAACTCACGCCCAAGGCCAAGAATGGGCTGTTGCGCGGCGGCCAGGAGCGAGGGTTCAGCGGTCATCTCGCCAATGTGGCGAACACCGAACGCAAAGCAAGGGTGATCACCGGAAGCACCGGGGAGCGGCTTAGAGGTGCGTCTTCAATTAAATCCGCTCATGACCTGAGAATGCCAGTATCCAGGAGGTGACCTCCAAACCTCAGCCGGCCCGTCTCTGGATCCCGGCCTACGCCGGGATGAGCGGCGGAAAGGTGCGTGCTTTCAATATCTTCCGCTCATACCGGCGGAGGCCGGTATCCAGGGGATCATCTCCAAACCTCAGCGGGCCCGTCTCTGCACCTCGGCCTCCGCCGGGGGAGCGGTGATTGGGGAGGGGCTCAATCTTATCCGCTCATACCGGCGAAGGCCGGCATCCAGGGGATCATCCGCAACCGTCTGCGGGCCCCTCCCTGGACCCCGGCCTACGCCGGGGAGAGCGGTGTTTAAGGAGGGGCTCAATTAAACCCGCTCATACCGGCGAAGGCCGGT
>CAIMFV010000008.1 GCA_903840435.1 uncultured Caulobacterales bacterium | reverse complement strand
CCACAACTAGTTTTAAAACAGGAACTTGGAAGTAAAAACTCCATTGACTATGGATATCCGGTAATTAGCGGGTTCGGCAAGGTGAATTTCAACCCAGTTAGAATGTTGGATACGCTAACGTATAGGCTGCTTGACCATCCGACCGACACCACTAGGCTGTTCGGATTATACGAAATTTGGAGGAATGATATCCCGACAAATCAGAAATAGGGAAAAATTAAATTAATTATTCGGATCTGATAAGCACCTAAAATACAATTTTTGACGACTAACTCTTGGGTTGACGATTTATTACAACTATCGAGCGTGATTGTAATCTTCCGACCTGCTGTTCGCAATTTGATTTCGATGGCGTGGCCGGATGGTCAGGTCCAGGGCTCGACCTATGACTTGGCGGATCGGTTGATCTCGACCGGAATGGGCTCGCTGGGCCCGGCGGAAGCGATGCTCATCCTTATGGCCACATCACGATCTACGACGGCAAGCATTGGGTATCTGATTTCATACAACGCAAAATGTCTCCGTATCGGTCTGGAACCACTCCGGTGACTATCTATCGGTTTCCTGGTAACTAGAGCTGGACAATGAAACGAGCCATGAAATTCACTCAGCTACTGTTCTGCTGCTTCCTTCTCACACTACCCATTTCGGTCCGGGCGGAGAGTGGGAATGGAGTCAACGCTTCCGACTCGGTGAAGGCGTTCGTTCAGCGCTTCTATGACTGGTATGTTCCCAAGGCCTTGAACAGTCGCTCTGAGTCAGCCTGGAGCACTGCCGTCAAAACAAAGGGCAGATGCTTCAGCCCTGAGCTGCGACGCAAGCTCCGTGACGACTCCGAGGTCCAAGCCAAGGTCGAGGGGGAGATCGTTGGATTGGATTTCGATCCTTTTTTGAACAGCCAAGATCCTGGAGGGCGTTACAGCGTCGGCAAGGTGGTTCTCAAGGGTGAAAACTACTTCGTCGACGTTCATCGAGTCATAGCGGGCAAACCCGAAGCGAAGCTGACAGCGACAGCCGAGGTGACTGGCAAGAACGGGCAGTGGTACTTCTTGAACTTCATCTACCCGGGCGGCCATAACCTGCTTGGCGTTTTGAAAGCTCTCAAGGATGACAGGGACAAACCAGTACAGTAACCGGGCACCGAAGGGTTTGTTACACGGACGGCGGCGCGCACCCGTGATGGGCTGAACCGGGATTTGGCCATAGCGGGCGTCGGGCCGGGCGGCGGCAATGGCACCAACTGCGCCCTCAGCGGGGCGGGCTATGACTGTCGCGGCAACCTCGCCTTTGATGGGGTGCGCAGCTTTACCTATGATGAGGAGAACCATCTGGTCGGTGAAAGCGGGCCTGCGACGGCGGCGCTGTCCTATGATCCCTTGGGCCGTCTTTGCCAGACCGTGATCAATGGCACGACGACCAACTTCCTCTATTCCGGCGCGGCCCTGGTGGCCGAATATGACGGGTCTTGGACCCTGTTACGGCGCTATGTCGATGGACCCGGCACCGACGACCCGATCCAGTGGATCGAAGGCGCGAGCGTCACCGCTTCGGCTGTGCGCAGCCTGATCAAGGACCGCCAGGGCTCGGTGATTGGCTGGAGCGACACGACGGGCGCCCTTCAGGCCAGCCCAACGCCATATCCGGAACGCCCCGTCGGGGCCGCTCTACGCTACGCCGTGCTTTCGCGCATTGACCTCTTGCCAACTCTGAAAACGACGACCCTAATCAACCGCAGACTGTCGTTATGGCGGGACGAGAAACGAGGGTCGCGTCAGTTTTAACGTCTTTTCCTAAATGCGCTAATGATTGATTGGAGTTCTATGCCACACCTAAATGTATCAACTTTTCCGCTTGTTGCTAGGATTGGGACAGCATTGTTTCAGGGAATTTCCCGATCTGGGATATCTGCGGATGAACTGCAAAACTTTATTCTTGGCTTCTTCCTAGAGGAAGAGTTGCCGCAACTTCATCATGAACCTATGATTGTAACCAAAATCGACGCGAGCGATCATGAGTGGAGTAGGTTTTGGTCTTCGGCTGGCGCAATGGCAATTCCAAATAACAGTGATCAAAGCCGGGAGTTTTTAATAAGCGTTATTGAAAACCTAAAATATAAATCGCCAAATTTTCGTTGATTAATTAAATAGAGTTAGTGGTATTGTTCCCCTAAGTGGGCTCAGTAGTTAAAAAATCGAATCCGTGTTATTAAATTGACATTGTAAACCCGTTCGATCGTCGCCGGATGGTCTGGTCCAGGGCTCGACCTATGACTTGGCGGATCGGTTGATCTCCACCAGTATAAATTCGCGAAGGACCCCTCATCAGGGAAGGGCAGAACATTGAATTATTTAAAGGTTCTTTGGAAAGCACCCGACGCGGACGCGCCAGTGATCTGGTATTCAGAAATTGATGACTTGCGCTTTGAGACCCGCAAGGTTGGAATTTTTCGTGATGGTAGCTTTGGATTGGCAGACGCAAACACCGAACGAGGTGGTTTGTGGCTATCAGAAAAGCCGCTGCCCAGTTTTGCGGACATCGCCGCGCAAAGCGAATTCGATCCGGAAGCGATAGATGAAATTGAATTCGAGGCGGTCTGGGAACAAGCCATCGCCCATTTCAGCGCGAATGACGACTGAAAAGCCCCATAGGCGCCAACAGAGAGATGACCGGGACAGCCCTGAGCGCCTTGACGCGTCCAGCCGCCCCCTGGCGAGGTAGCCAGTAACTCCCCCCTTTGCAGACCAAGACGCCCGCCCGCCCTCAGCCCCCCGTCACCGATTGGCGCTGAGAATCCGCAGCTTGCTCTGAAAGTCTTCCTGGTTGAGATAGGCGCCGCAGAGGCGGCGATAGCCGGTATATTCGTGCCGACCGTGCAGCACCCGCCAATTGTCGAACATCAGCGCGCCGCCGGGCCTAAGGTCCAGTTGGATCTCAAAGGTGGGGTCATTGATCATCCGGTTCCACAGGGCCAGCGCCCGATAAAACGCCATTTGGCGTTCAGGCTTTAGCTGGAACGGCGCCCGATCATAATTGTTGTACGCCACCTGACAGATGGCGCCCTCGGCATCCAATTCGATAATCGGATGGGCGGCGCGCAGGCTGACGCCATCTCCGTCATAATGGGCTGGGATTTTGACGGTGGTGAGGATTTCAAACGCTTCCGGATCGGTGTCGCGAATGACCTCGCCGATCTTAAAGCCGTCGACCAGGGTATTTTGTGCCCCGGTCCCCTCGAATTTCAAGCAATGCAGCATTTGCAGGCCCGGAGGGTCGTTGGAATAGGTGCCGTCCGTATGCGGTCCAATTGCCAGCGGCGTATAGGCTGTATCCTTGAACGCCAGGTCAGCGGTGAAGTCCCAGAACCCGCCGAAAATCGTTTGGCGGATATAGGCGATCCGCTCGCATAAAGCTTGGGTGGCTTCCGGGGTGGGGGGCGTGTCGGTGGCGATGGCAAAGCCATAGACCAGGATCTGCTGTAGCCAGCTGAACAGCCCTTCGTCGCTGGCCATAATGTCGGCATAGGGGGTGGAGGGCAGGGAATTGCCAAGGGCGGCGCGATCCCACAAGCGACGTTCAGGTTTGGGTAGCCTGCCAGAGTTCTCGGCAATGTGGCGCAAGAAGCCAGCCGGAAATTCGCTGGCCCCCGCGCCGCGCGCCCAGCGAATATGCAGCCGCGCGCCATCTTCCTCTACCGCAACGCTGTCCACCCCGAGGTCGGCCGGGATGGCGAAGGTGTCCACCTGCCTCTGCAATGTCTCTGGGTGCAGGCTAAGTTCCGAATGGCAATGATCGCGCAGCCAAACATTTGAGTACCGAGATGGCGGCGCGTCGTCCGCCCAACGTACTTCAATCTCCGCCGCCATGGCTGTTGCGTCTTTGATCCGAGCCGTCAGCATGTCACCCTCTTGTCCGAGGCGAACACTGTAGCCTGGATGGACGGGATCGGCCAAGCGGCGCCGAAGCGCGTCGGTCGCTGACGATTGGCAATAGGGCCAGGCCGTGCGACCCTCTCAGCGTTAAGCGGCAGCGGCGCGCGGAAATGCCGCCGAAACCGCAGTTCGAAAGGTGGAGGAAAGACGATGGCGAAGTTCATGGCGCTCTTTGTCGGCAATCCGGGGACGGCCCCTCCCGATGCCGCGACTATTGCCAAGGGCATGCAGGCCTGGGGCGAGTGGATGGCCAAACATGCGGCACATTTGGTCGATATGGGCGGCCCCTTGGGCAAGACGAAAAAGGTTTCCGCCGGAGGCATTGCCGAGACTCAAAACAGCATCGGTGGCTATGTCATTGTCGAGGCGGCCGATCATGACACCGCAGCGCGCATGTTCGAAAACCATCCACAATTTATGATCTTTCCCGGCGAGGGGGTTGAGGTGATGCCGATACTGCCCATCCCAACCGGCCCTTAGGAGATCAGTGGCCGGAAGCCGTCGACGGAGCTGTGCTTTCTGAGGAAAAACCCGTTGTCGTCATGCTTGCGCCTATCTTGCCGCCAAGAGATGCGGCCCTCGCCTATGGGCTATTTCATCAACAGGCGCAGCGGCGATAAGGGGCCAAGCGGGATGAATTGAAACTGCATCAGCCCAGCTTTGACCAAGGGCAGATCAGTTGTCAGGGCGCGCGCATCCTCGGTCGAGCGGACGTCGAGAATGAACACCACGCCCGGGGAGTCTTTCGCAATGTACCAGTCGGCGATCTTGCCATTTAAATAGAGGGCGACCGTGTCGCGGACCTCTTTTGGCATAACCGTTTCAAGATCGGCGGGCGTCAAAGGTTTGGTCAGGCGTCCGATTGCCAATACCCGTGTGGTGGGTGCGGCGGCCAGGCTCTGGGCCGAAGCTTGGGCCGTAGCCGGGGGCGCTGTCTGCGCCAGGGCGTGGGTTGCTGCGAGGCAGGTGAGCCCTATCCCCAGCATCGCACCCAGGGCCATGCGGGTGCGAAGGCCTTCCGTCAAATTCGGCTTGATCATCCGACGTCCTCATGATTTTTGCAGTTCGCAGCATTAGATGACAGAAAGCATCTAAATCGACAAGCTGTCACCGTATCTGTGAAGGCTAGGCGCCGATGCCTCAGGGCCCATGCGGGCGGTACGGTCGAGATTAGCTTTGTGGTTTCAGATGTTTAGATTATGAATATCATCATTATCCGTAGGGTGGCGATCAATGTCGGGTGGGGGAGAGCCTTGAGGAGAGGTTTCGATGCGAAAGTCGCGTGAGGCGAAAGCGCAGTCTCATCAGGCCATTGTCGCAAAAGCGTCCCAGATGTTTCGGGAGCGCGGCATCGAAGGGACGAGCCTCGGCGATGTTATGCAGGCGGCGAGCCTAACGCACGGCGGGTTTTATCGGCACTTTGACTCAAAGGAAGCCTTGATGATCGCCGCGCTTGAAAGCGCCTTCGCCGACGTGCTCGAAACGATTGAAACGGGACTTTCTGCAACACCGCGCCCGAAGGCGCTGGCAGAGTTTGTCGCCTATTATCTATCGCCGAAAATGGTCGGGGGGGCGGGAGAAGGGTGCCCCGTCGCCGCCCTCTCTGGCGATGTGTTCAGAAGCAGTGACGCGCTAAAGGCGGTCTTTGGTCGTGGGGCCCAAAAAATTATCGCGGTCATGGCAAGCTTCATCGATGGGCCCGAAGACGCGCGCATGCGCATTGCCGCAAGGACCTTTGCCATGGCGGCGGGCGCCGTCATGATCGCCCGTGCAAGTGATCCGCAGACGGCGGCCTTGGTGCTGGATGCGGCGCGTCACGATGCAGGGCTTCAGCACGAGGCCGAACTATGCAGCCCTCGTCAGGAGCGCTAAGGTGGAAGACGGGTTCGCGCTGTCGGATCCTCAGCCTGTCAGAGGTGGTGAATTTGCTCTATGTCCGCTCATGACCGCCACCTTGCTTTCGGCCGTGGGTCGGCCAAGTCGGCCGTGGAAAAACGGCGGGGGAGAAACCCGTGATGTGTTCATCTCGCCACCTTCAGCCACCTTGGACGGCTTTGATTGGCGGCTGAGCCTCGCCGATGTCACAGAGCCAGGGCCCTTCTCCGCCTTTCCAGGGGTGCATCGGACGCTCTGTGTGCTTGAAGGCGAGCTTGAGCTGCAAGTCGAGGGCACAGCCCCGCAACGTCTTGGGCCCAATAGTCCGGCCGCGAGCTTCCCCGGCGATATTGCCGTCTTTGGTCGACCGGTCGGCGGTCCGGCGAAGGACCTCAATCTCATGGTTCGGCGCGCGACGCATGTGGGGTCGATCCACAGGCTCGCCGCGGGCCCGACACCCGCTTTACTCGAGACGGTATGTACACAGATCATCTTTGCAATCGCGCCGATGACGGTGCGCCTGGGGGCGGCTGAATACGCCTTGCAGCGGTATGATGCTCTGATGTTTAGCCCAAAGGCGCCCCATGGCGAGCCGATCTGGTCATCCCTACCTGCCATAGGCGTGACCTTCCAGGCGGGCTAGGGCAGGCTGGCAAAGGCCTTGTCGGCTTAGCGCCGTGCGTGGGCGTCGAGAAGCCCCAGCGCCCGGATCCAGGCATAGAGAAGGCCGGGCCAGGCGGCGACGGGCAATCCGGCCGCCTTTCGAATGCCAAATCCATGGCCCCCCTTTTGAAAGAGATGGGCCTCCACCTGTCCCCCTTGCGCCCGCAAATTCGCGATCATGGCCAAGGTGTTGTCGGGTGGCACGCTGGGATCATCAAGCGCACAGCAGAGGAAGGTTGGCGGCGGCATTTTGGGAACCCGCCGATTGGGCGACAGGAGGACTTCAGCCTGCTCCTTGGGCAAACCGCTCGCGTCGAACAGAGCTTTGCGCGACACCGAATGGGCGAGGCCCGCTGACATGTCGAGCACGGGATAGAATAGGCCAAGCATGTCCGGGCGGATGGCGGCTTCGTCAATCTCGTCGGTCGCGGGATAGCGCGCCGCCTCGCCATCAGCCAGCACACTTGCAGCCAAATGCCCACCGGCTGAAAAGCCGATCAATCCGATCCGTTGCGGGTCGATTTGAAACCGGCTGGCGTGAAATCTCACCCATCGCATGGCCCTCTGTCCGTCAGCCACGGGCGCGAACGGCACGTTTGTCCATCCGTCACCAGGAAGGCGATAGGTGACCACAAAGACGTCTACGCCCCGCGCCGACAACCATCGCCCAATGTCGACACCTTCCTTATCGATGGCGATGCGGACATATCCGCCGCCCGGCACAACGACGACTGCGGCCCCCGTGGGCTTGATGGCTGGATAGTAGTCCAGCCTTGGGCGGACGACGCCTGTCAGAACGCGGTCGGGCAGGCTTGGGTCGAGGCTGCGATTTGTCAGGGCTTCGACAGGAGGATGAGATGGCGTCCCCGGAGGCAAGCCTGGCCAAAGATCAAAGCTTTGCAATCTATCTTCGGGTGTCGTGCCCGCAGCGGACGTGCTGAAGGCGAGCGCCGAGAGAAAGGCCCGTCGACCCAAGGTCACGGCCTTTGCCATCATATCGTGCCCCTTTGAATAAACGGATAGGCGGCAAAAAACCGCCGTTCCGCAGACCGTGGGTCGGAGACGCAGGCGCTTTCTGCATCCAAAACGAGGGTCGGGCGGTGAGTAAGACTGTAGGCGGGCCAGACGGGCAGCCCAGGGCCATTGGGATCCCCGGTGCGGGCGAAGCGTCTGAGCATGGCTTGCATTTGGCGAGAAAGCTGCCGCGCTTGCGCAGAATCGCCACTCAGCGCTCCGGGGACCTTGGTCGTGCCAAACACGAGCGGAATATCGATCATGTGACAAGCTTTCAGGTGACCTCCCTCGAGGGGGGAGTCAAAATTGACCTGATAGACAAATGTCGGTGCCTGGGCGTCCACGCGCGCCTCTGCTTCCAATACCGCACCGCGCCATGAGCGACTGTCGGTGATGGCCGAATAAAACACCTCTTCCGGCGAAGCTTCGGGCCTAAGCCGTCGATAGAGCGAAACGACTTTGCGGGGGTCGCAATCAATTCGCAGTTCGCGGCCGAGCCGAGCCGTCATCTCCTCCCAGCTGCATTTGGCAATCAGCCCCTGTTCGGCGCGGAAAAAAATCCGGACCTCGTCTCGCGTGCCGCCGATGATCATCGGGATGGTGCTGCTGAGCTCCGGTGCTGTTGGCCAGAAGGGATGGCGAGGGAGGTTTTCTCCATCGACGACAGGGCCAAAATAGACCGAGCCGGATAGGGTCGGGTCTTGGGCCTGGCTTGCCTCAATCAGTTGGGAGACGGAAAGCGCATCAAGTCCTGAAAGGTTAGACGGTGCTAGATTGAGCCGATCGAGCACAACTCTCGCCCTGTGGTCTGCGGCCAGCGGCCCGGACGCGGTCACCTGTTGTCCGCTCATCGTAACAGCGCGGTGAAACAAGCCGTGAGCCTGCGGCATGGCCATCAGGGTCGCGATCTTGGCGCCGCCGCCCGACTGACCGATCAAGGTAACGCAGCCGGGATTTCCACCGAAGGCGGCGATTTCGTCACGAATCCAAGTCAGGGCGAGAATAAGATCAAGAAGCCCCACATTTCCCGAGTGCCGCCGCGCATCGGTTGCCATCATTCCAAGGAAGAGATGGCCAAAGACGTTGAGCCTGTGGTTGAGCGTTACAACCACCAGATCCTGATCTGCGGCGAGTTGAGCCCCGTCATAGAGGGGATCTGACCCAGATCCATGACTGTATTCTCCCCCGTGAATATAGACCAAGACCGGACGCAGAGCGCTGGAGCTTGGGGTGGTAGGCCTTGCTGCTGGCGCCCAAAGGTTGAGAAAAAGGCAATCTTCCGATGTGGGTTCGTCTGCATGGGTTTGAGGGCAGGCTGGGCCAAAGTCATGAGCCTCTTGGACACCCGTCCACGCGGTCGCGGCGATCGGCGGGGAAAAACGCGACCTTCGCGTATCCTGTCCGTACCTTATGCCCTTAAAGACGCTGACGCCGCGATCCGAAAACCCGCGCAAGACGCCCTTTGAGGTTTGCACGGTGGGCGAGACGCCCTGCGCCGATGCAAAAAAGGGGACGGCCAAGGCGGCCATCCCCCCAATCGCAAGGGTTGATCTGCGCGTGACGCCGAAGTTCGTAAGGCTCGCGGTCACACCCGTCACGCGCCTTTCTAAGAATTAGAACTGGTACCGCGCGCCCAGGAGGAATTCGCGGCCCGTCTTGTGTACATAGTATGGCATCAGCCGAGACGTATCATCGAACTCTTGTTCCGCCTGATTGGTCAGGTTAACGCCCTCAAAGGTAAGTTTGAGATGGTGTGTGACGGTGTACTGGATCGACGCGTCGACATTTGTTGTCGAAGCAAAGCCATCGGCGTTCGTACCAACTTCCTGCCCCGGAATTTTGGTCAGATATTTGCTGCGGTAGGCTTCAGACACCCGAACGCTCCACTTGTCATCCTCGTAATAGAGTGTGGCATTCGCAGCGCCGCGCGAGAGGCCCAACAGCTGGCCAGTCACCAAACCCGCAGAGCCGTTGGGATAGTTGACGCGCGAATTCACGGCCGTGAAGTTGGCGAGGAGACCCGTATGGCGCAGCAAGCCCGGCAGGAAACTAAAGGGTTGCTGGTAGTTCAGCTCCATGCCGATGACATGTCCGCCATGGGTGTTCTGCGGCGCGGAAAACGACCATGTGTCGCTGGCATTGCAGCCCGGGGTCGTCCCACAAGCTGCGGCAGCGGCACTGTCCGGAATCCCGAACGGGTTTCCCGTGAACGGAATGTTCAAGGTGCTGGTCGTCACGAGGCTGATGATGTCTTTGCGAAACGCTGCCAAGGAGACGATCGCGCCGCGCATTGGATAAAATTCATAGGCAAGATCGTAGCTGTTCGCCAAAAACGGCTTCAAATTCGGGTTGCCCGTTTTGACCGTATAGGACGTTCCCGACACGGTGACAGACGTGCTGCCAACCAGCGATGTGAGGTCAGGCCGGGTCATGACACGCGCCGCAGACAGGCGAAGCACACTTTTGTCTGTGGTGTCCCAAGCCAGATTTATGGACGGCAAGCCTTCGCTATATTTGTGATTGGCGACGACCGGAGACAGGACGCCGCCCACATATTCAAATCCGTTGGAGTGCTGCTCGGTTTGAACACCGCGCATGCCCACATTGCCGCGCAAGTCGCGACCCAACAGGGGATAGACGAAGTCCGCCTGCACAAAGACGCCGGAATCCTTTTCTTTGATGCTGAAATTATTTCCCAAATCGCTCAGGGTGTTGAGCGCAAACAAAGACGAGGTGTTCAGGCCAAGCGCGGTAGCCGCGGCAGCGACGTCAGGCGCATACCAGGAAACGCCATTTGCGCTCTGTGCGCTCCCATAGCTTGTCAATGGGACGCTGCGGAGCGACGCATAGGCATTTGACGCGGTTACAGACTCGCCGTTCGCCAATCGAAGCGATGAGGTCTTGAATTCATATTCCTTATAGCTCGCGCCGCCGCTCAATTTGATATTCGAAGACCAATCAAAGTGCGCTGTCTCAGCCAGGGTCGCGAAGCCGTTATTGGCGGTTTGTGGCCGCTCCCGCACTTCAGTCAGAACCCAAGGTCCCGTCGACGACAGATTTCCAGAGCCGAAATTCAAGGTCGGCGTCGTGGAAAGGCCATTGAATGCATAGCTAAAGCCTTGGACATTATAATTGTCCCAGCCGAGCGTCGTTTGGACAGGATTTGAAAAGTCGGACACGTTCACGCCGAGCAGCGACTCCGTCCAGAATTTCGACGTCCAATGGTCAACCGAACTCAAGGTCGCCTGATCAAATTCAGTGTGCATCTTGTCGAACCGCTGCTCGGTTCGAACATCCACGCCGTTGAAGGTCCCAGACGTCATTACGCCTAAGCTGTTGATGGTGTCCGAAACGATGGCGATATTGGCGATGCTGGTACAGGTCGCGGCGGAGGTACACTTGCCCGTGCCGCTAAAGCCGGGCGCTTCAATATAGTTCTCCTCCCGCGTCGCATCCCACCGCGAATGTAACAGATCCGCACTGATCACGTGGTGGTCGTCGGGGCGCCACTGAAGCGATAGGCTAGCGCCCAGGCGATCTTGATCATTTTGATAAAGATCGTAGCGGGGGAAGCGTGGGTGGAAGGCTGAATCGGCGGCAGCGCAGGCAGCCGGCAGGGGGTAGACTTGGCAGTTGGTGCCCGACACCGAACCAAAGCCAACCAGCGGCTTGGCTGAGGTTCCGCCCGTCGACAGGACGCTCGCTTCATCCCAGCGCACGGTCGAAAAGCCATTGTCGGTGAATTTGCGATGGCTGTAGGACACAGAAGCCAGGACGCCGAACTTCCCATCATTGCTTGTATCCGCGAGGATCGCAGAGAGGCGGGGACCGGTCGTTGAGGCCTGATCATTATAGTCAGCCTTGGCGCTGACGATCAAAGTCTTCGGTTTATAGTCAAACGGTTGGGCTGAGTGGAGATCGACCGTGGCGCCAATCGAGCCTTCATCCAAGCTCCCTTCAGCGGTCTTATGCACCTCAAGCTTTGAAAACAGGTCGGAGGCAAAGACGGTGAAGTCGAAAGAGCGGCTCCGATTGACGCCGCCGTCATTGTCCGGCGAACCGATGCTCGCCGTGGCTTCCATGCCGTTGATCCGGGTGCGTGTATATTGTGGGCCCAAACCTCGAACGGTGATTTGACGGCCTTCGCCGCCCTCCCGCGTGATGGCGACCCCTGGGATGCGCTGTAACGACTCAGCCAAGTTCAGGTCGGGGAATTTGCCAATGTCCTCCGCCAAAATACTGTCGATTTCGGAAGTTTCAGATCGCTTGGCGTTCAACGCTTTGGCGAGCGAGGAGCGAAATCCCGTGACGACGACTTGATTGACGGTGTCGGCGTCGCTCGCGTTCGAGGGACTTGCCACAGTGGTCGCCGGAGCGTCGGCCGCCTTCGCATAGGCGGCGCTGAGCGTCGCAAGCGAAGCCCCAAGAATCAAAACGGATTTCAACGATGTCTGACGGATCATGCTGCCTCGCTCCCCTGATCGCTCCGCTTTTGAAGCGGCTGCGTATGACACCGGTGTCATTTATAATCCACAGTTAATGACACCGGTAGCAAAGACTATAACTCTATGTCACCTGAATGACAAGACGGGCGGGCGCAAGTTTCAGCGCGCCAACCAACCTCCGTCGACGGGCAAAATTGCACCGTGGACATAGTCGGACGCCGCAGACGCTAAAAATACGACCGCGCCGGCAAGATCATCGGGTTGCCCCCACCGTCCGGCAGGGATTCTGCCTAAGATTTCACGACTACGGGTTTCATCGTCGCGAAGTTGCTGCGTGTTGTTGGTGGAGATGTAGCCGGGGGCAATGGCATTGACGTTGATGCCCTTCGGCGCCCACTCATTGGCGAGCAATCGCGTGATGCCGGCAAGGCCGCTCTTGCTGGCCGTGTAAGATGCGACGCGGATGCCGCCTTGAAAGGAAAGCATGGAGGCGATGTTGATAATCTTTCCTCCTCGTCCTTCGCCGATCATGCGCCGAGCAACGGCTTGGCTGAGAAAGAAGGCCGACTTCAAATTCGTGTCGATGACCTGATCCCAGTCAGTCTCTGAAAAGTCGAGCGCGTCGGATCGGCGGATGGTCCCCGCATTGTTAATTAAGATGTCGACCTTGCCCATGACCTGCCATGCCTGGTCAACCACGGCCCGAATGGGATCTACTGACGAAAGATCGGCCGACAGAGACAAAAATCTCCGACCCAGTGCCTTCACAGCCGTCTCGGTGGCGACAGGCTCGCTCCGCCCTACGGCGACGATATCGGCACCAGCGCCCGCGAGCGCCAAGGCTAATCCCTGTCCAATGCCGGTATTTGCGCCGGTTACCAGCGCAACTTTTCCGGAGAGATCAAAAGGAGAGGTGGACACGGTCAACTCTACTTCAACTGACAGATATCAAGCTGGTTCATGTCGGTATAATCGAGGTTTTCGCCGCCCATGGCCCAGATGAATCCATAGTTGCTGGTTCCAGAGCCCATATGAATTGACCAGGGCGGCGACATGACCGCCTCCTCATTGGCGACCACAATGTGGCGCGCGGCGTCGGGTTCGCCCATGAAGTGGAAAACCCGTTGGTCAGAGGAAAGGCCGAAATAGAAATAAACTTCGCTTCGCCGGTCATGCAAATGCGGCGGCATGGTGTTCCAGACGCTTCCAGTTTTGAGCAGCGTAACCCCCAACAAAAGCTGAGCGGACTTACATGTCGCTGGCACAATATATTGATAGATGGTGCGCTCGTTCGAGGTTTCTAACGCTCCACGCTCTAAGGGAACGGCTTGGTCGATGGAGATTTTTACCGTCTCAAAGCGCGCGTGGGCCGGTGTGGAAACCAGATAGAACCGCGCGGGCGCCTCAGCCGACACTGACGAAAAGCTGACGGTCTTGCTGCCCATCGGAATATAGAGGCCATCGCGTGGCGCCAAAGCATAGGTCGTCCCATCGACGATGACGGACCCCGCCCCCCCGACATTGACCACCCCAAGTTCACGGCGCGCTAGGAATGGGGCGCCAGCGACGGGGGCTTCTTGGGTTGGAAGGTCGATAGGGGCGCTGGTGGGTGCGGCCCCGCCGACGACCATACGCTCGTTATGGGAATAGTTGAGCACCACCTTGCCCGGCAGGAAGAGCCCGGTCATCAGGTAGCGATCTCGCAACGCCGCGTTAGACGCTCCGTCCATCATATCAGGATGGGTGGCGTGGTAGACCTTGCTGTACATGGCTCCGCCCTCTGGACCTCAGTGTTGAATTATGGCGTTAGGTAACCGGTGTCAAAAAGGAAAGCAAGCGGCCTTCAGCTTGGGCCGATTTTCACAGGCGGCGCGGTTGAGTGGCGCTGGATCAGGTGAGGTGCGAAAGCATGCGCTGGCGGATCGCCATCGAGCGGATCATGGAAAAGCGTAAGCGCCGCGACACGTCCCATCTCGCGGATGGGAAGTCGAACGGAGGTGAGGGGAGGCCACATGCGTTCCGCCACCGGAGAATCGTCAAAACCCACGACGGAAATGTCGCCCGGTATCGAAAAACCGAGCTCTCGCGCAATATTGTAAACGCCGGTAGCCATTTCGTCATTGCCCGTAAAAATAGCGGTCGGCGGATCAACCCGATCCAGAAGTAAGCGTCCGCAAGTCATGCCAGACGCATAGGTATATTCGCCCTGCAGGGAAAATTCAGGCGCCAGGGTCAAGCCGTGGCTGGCCAGTCCATCGATGAAGCCCCCCCGTCGCTCATGTGACGATAGGAAGCTCGCGGGTCCTGAAATGTGGGCGATACGGGTATGGCCCAGCTCGGCGAGATGCTTGCCAGCCTGTTCGCCGCCCTTCCGGTCATGGGTAATCACCATGCGATCCGGCTTATCGAGGCCAATCGATGCGATCCGGACATAGGGGCAGTCGACCCGCCGCAACATCGCCACCAGCGCCTCATCTTCCGACACGGAAGGCGGCATGATCACGCCAGAGAGTTTTTGCCGCTCAACAAAGCCTCGCAGGTCGTCAAGGTAGCCAGGCGACTTGCGGTCACAGGGACGGATAACGAGTTCCATGCCGGTCCCGGCCAGTCCATCCAGCACGCCTTGCTGCATATTGACCACATATTGAGGATTTGGATTGTCGTAGATCATGCCCACGAGGAAGGAGCGCCGAAACGCCAAGCCCCGCGCTTGCGGATCCGGTTCATAATCGTGTTCGGAGATGATTGCCTCAACCCGAAGCCGGGTTTCCTCCTTCACAAAACGGGACTTATTGATCACGCGCGACACGGTTTTCTTTGACACCTCGGCCATGCGCGCGATGTCATTGATGGTCAATCGCGGCTTAAAATCACCGCCTGTTTGGTCATCGGTCCCGGTCAGCTTGGATTTCTGTTTCACTTGAGTCGACTTCCTCGATGCGAACCCGACCATAAAATCCAAAGGTCGTGGTGTCATTAGCCTTGCCCAGACTATGACACCGGTTACTATGGCAAAATGTCGAAGGATTTCTCGCCAGCAGCCTTGGTTGTCAACGGGTCGGACTCTGTCGCGGTGGCATTACGGCCGATAGCCGCCGGAGAGCCTGTTGAATTTGACATTGGCACGTTCATCGTCAACGCGGACATACCCCAAGGCCATAAGTTCGCTTTGTCTCCTCATCAGATGGGCGACACGGTGATCAAGTACGGCGCCTCCATTGGTCGTGCGACGGCGAAGATCGACGTGGGAGATCATGTCCATACCCACAATCTCGCCTCGGCGCTGACAGCCGACAGCGACCTTTCCTTTGCGCCGAGTTCGCCCCTGGCCAAGTCAGCTCCCGACGCGCGAACCTTCCTGGGCTATCTGCGAGAGGGCGGTGGGGTCGGAATTCGAAATGAAATCTGGATATTGCCCACGGTGGGGTGCGTCGCCAATACGGCACGGCGCATCGCCGAAAAGGCCAGCGCTCTGGCAGCTGGCAAGGTGGATGGCGTTTATGCCTTCACCCATCCCTTGGGGTGTTCCCAGCTCGGTGACGACCTCGGGCGCACCCGCGACATCCTGGCGGCGCTGGCTTCCCACCCAAATGCCGGGGCGGTGCTGGTCATCGGATTAGGGTGCGAGAACAACAAACTGGCGCAACTGGTCGCCCAGATTGATCAGCCCGCCAACCGGATCCAAACCTTTGAGGCGCAAGGTGTGGATGATGAGATTGAGGCTGGCGTCCAAGCCGTTCAGGCCCTGATCGCGGTCGCTTCGAATGACCGCCGCCAGCCCGTTTCGCTGGCGCATTTGCGTCTCGGATTAAAATGCGGCGGATCGGATGCCTTTTCGGGCCTGACGGCTAACCCCCTCGTTGGCAAAATTGCCACCCGGCTGGCGGCTGCGGGTGGTGGGCCGATTTTGACCGAAATCCCTGAGCTGTTCGGCGCGGAGGCTGCGCTCTTGAACGGATCTTGCAATGCAGACGTCTTCGCCAAGGGCGCTGAGCTCATTCAACGCTTCAAAGCCTATTTTCATGACCGAGGCCTGCCGGTTTCTGAAAATCCGTCTCCCGGTAATCGCCAAGGGGGCATTACGACTCTGGAGGAAAAATCCTTGGGTGCCGCCCAGAAGGCGGGGGAGGCCGTGCTGGTCGATGTGTTGAATTATGGTGAGCGAGCCAGCCGATCAGGTCTGACCCTGCTTGAGGCGCCGGGCAATGATGCGGTCTCCTCAACAGCCTTGGTCGCGGCGGGCGCCCAAATGGTGCTTTTCACCACGGGGCGGGGGACCCCGCTCGGCTTTCCGGCGCCGACAATAAAAATTGCCTCGAACAGTGCCTTGGCCTTGGCGAAATCGCGCTGGATCGATTTTGACGCGGGTGCTCGGCTGAGCGGATTGTCGCTAGACGCGCTCAGCGACCATCTGATGGATCTGATTATTGACACCGCGTCGGGAAAGCCGACACGGTCTGAGACCAATGGAGAGCGTGAAATCGCGCTCTGGAAAGACGGCGCGACCCTGTGACATCACCCCTGCCACGTTTGGCCTTGGAAAGCTTGGACCGGGCCTCGCCCGCTCTCGAACGCCTCGCCTATTCACCACGCGCGGCAAAGATCGGCGTGATGCATTTTGGCCCGGGTGCGTTCCACAGGGCCCACCAAGCCTATATTTTTCACCGTCTGCTGCGCAAAGACCTGCGGTGGGGCGTGAGCGGCGTTTCCCTCAGGTCGTCGGATTTGCAGGTCGCACTCGACCCGCAAGATGGCCTCTACGTCCTGGCGCAACGCGATCAGCAAGAACGGTTTCTCACCATCGGGTCCTTGCGCGAGCGCCTCACCGCACCCCTCGCGCGGCAGTTGGTTACCCAGCGACTGCTTTCGCCAGACCTGCGCCTCGTAACCTCGACAATCACGGAAAAAGGCTACTGTTTGTCGTCGTCTGGCGACCTTGACACGGAACATCCAGACATCCGCGCCGACCTCGCCAATTGGGAGGCGCCCTCTACCTTTATTGGTTGGCTGTACTTGGGGTTGAAGCTTCGCCGCGCAGCCGGGATCGCCCCTTTTCTCACCGCTCCGTGCGACAATCTTTCGGACAATGGCGGCAAGCTCGCCCGTGCCGTTGCCAGTTATGCAGATCTCTTGGATCGAGACATGGCCGACTGGTTGAGGGGGGAGCGGCCGTTTGTTTCGACCATGGTGGACAGCATAACGCCTGCGACCGACGACGAGCTTCGCGCAATGGTGGCGGACGAATGCGGTGTCTATGACGCTTGGCCCGTGCAGAGGGAGGCCTTCGTCCAATGGGTCATTGAACAAGACGGGCGCCTTGGGGAAGCAGATTGGCAAGAGGCTGGCGTCCAAATCACCACCGACATTGCGGCTTTTGAGCGTGCGAAGCTGCGGCTTTTGAACGGCGCCCATTCGCTTTTGGCCTATCTCGGGCTCGGGGCGGGCGTTGAAACCGTGGCTGAGGCCTGTAATAGCGCGCCACTTGCCTTGGCCGTGGAACGACTTTGGGACGAGGTTCAACCCTTACTTGTGCCTGCCTCCGGCCTCGACCTCGCCAAATATCGACCCGCTCTGATGGGACGATTTCGCAATCCCGTCATCATTCACAAGCTGTCGCAAATTGCGTGGGACGGAAGCCAAAAGGTTCCGGTGCGCGTGATGGCGAGCTTTGTTGAGGCCTTGGAGCGCGGCTTGCCGACCGAAATGCTCGCGCTTGCCATTGCGGCCTGGATGCGGTTTTGCGTTGCTGCGGCGAGATCGGGTCGCAATATTGTTGATCCCTTCGCCGCCGATTTGAAGCGCCTTGGTCAAGCGGCGAGCGATCTTCCGGCGGATGCAGACGCTTTCCTTGATGCTCCTGGAATATTTAACGAGTCCGCGCGGACGCCGCTGGCGCGCGCCAAGGTGCGGGACGCCTACCAAGCGCTGGTTAGCTTCGGCGAATTTGGCGCCATCGAAAGAACGCTTCGCGCGATTGATTGATATTGACACCGGTTTCCTATAGGAGCCTAAGTTTCAAAAAATAGAGGAAACACCTTTATGGATGGAACTGAGGCGGCGGCTTTGGACGCGGTCACGATCGCCCAAGCGTTCGTATCGGCGCGCGCAAATCGGCGTGCCGTGATGTCCTATCCTGGCCCCCTGCCGGAGACCTTGGCGCACGCCTATCTCATTCAATCGCAAGCCTTACGTCTTGATGGCCGCCCGCCCGCCGGTTGGAAAATTGGTCGCATCCAGCCTCCTCAGTCTGACACCTACGGCGATGATCGCTTAAGTGGGCCGATCTTTGCGGACGCCATCGTCGATGCCACTGACGGCGCGCGCGTGACTTTCGAAGCCATCGAGGGTGGGTTTTGCGCTGTTGAAGGCGAAGTGGCTTTTTTAGTGGGTCAAGACGCCTCTGCGTCGCGCCGGGATTGGACGGCGGAAACCGTCGCCGCACTGGTGGCGGAAACGCGGTTCGCGGTTGAAATGGCGGGAAGCCCATTTTCGCAGATCAATGATTTGGGTCCAGGCGTCACCGCCAGCGATTTCGGCAATAATGCCGGCCTTTTTTTGGGCGGGCGTATGTGTGTTGGGCCGCTGCAAAATCCGGAAACTGTCTCCTGCCGAACGTTCATTGACGGCGTTGAAGCGGGACGGGGACGCGCCAGCGATGTTCTGGGCGGCCCTTTGGGCGCGCTCGCTTGGCTTGCCTCACACCTCGCGGCGCGCGGCCTTCCGCTAAAGCAAGGGCAGTGGGTCAGCACCGGGGCGATCACGGGCGTACATCGGATATTTCAAGGCCAGTCTTTTGTGGTGGAGTTTGACGGTTTCGGGTCCATCGCTGGAGATATCCTCGGTAAGACAGAGGCCGCAGGCTGATGGCGCGAGAAGCTGGCTTTGGACCGGGACGGCGCTGGTTAATCTGCGGGTTGCTCTTCGCCGCCACGGCGATCAACTATATTGATCGTCAGATTGTCGGCGTTTTAAAGCCGCTGCTCGCGCACCAATATGCTTGGAGCGAGACCGACTATGCGACGATCGTCTTTTGGTTCCAAGCCGCCTATGCCATTGGATATCTTGGTTTTGGTCGATTGATCGACAAGATCGGCGCCAGGCTTGGTTATGCCGCCGCAGTCACCCTCTGGACGCTCGCCCACATGGCGCATGCATTTGTTTCGGGGTTCAGCGGCTTTGTGGTGGCGCGTTTCGCGCTTGGCCTTGGCGAGTCTGGCAATTTTCCGGCAGGCTTAAAAGCCGTCGCAGAGTGGTTTCCCAAGCAAGAACGGGCTTTCGCCACCGGCCTTTTCAACGCGGGCGCCAATGTCGGCGCAATCATCACCCCCATTCTCGTTCCCGCCGTCACGCTCACCTTAGGTTGGCGCGCGGCGTTTCTGGTCACCGGTCTCCTGACGCTCGCCTGGCTCGCAGCCTGGCTGACGCTTTACCGCTCGCCGAGACAAGATACCAAGGTGTCAGCAGAAGAGCTGGCTTTTATCGAGCGCGACCCGCCCGATCCCGTCGAGACAACGCCTTGGCTGAGCTTGCTGAAGGTGAAAGAGACCTGGGCCTATGCGGCGGGGAAGTTTTTGATCGATCCGATTTGGTGGATGTTTCTCTTTTGGCTGCCAGACTTTTTCGCCAAGCGGCACCATCTCGATTTGAAAAGCTTCGGGCCACCCTTGGTGGTGGTCTATGTGCTCTCCGATCTCGGAAGCATAGCGGGCGGTTGGCTGTCTTCGCGTCTGATCAAGTCTGGACGCTCGGTGAATGTGGCGCGGAAACTGTCCATGCTGGTCAGCGCCATCTGCGTTCTGCCGATTTTTATGGCCGCCTATGTTGATAATCTGTGGACTGCGACCTGCTTGGTCGGGCTCGCAGCCGCCGCCCATCAGGCCTTCTCGTGCAATCTTTACACGCTGCCTGCCGACGTTTTCCCACGCCGGGCGGTTGCCTCTGTGGTCGGGATTGGCGGCACGGCGGGCGCCATCGGCGGCATGCTGATGGCGGAATATGCCGGATTTATTTTAGATCGGGTTGGGAACTATACGCCAATTTTCGCGGTCGCAGGGTCGGTCTATCTCATTGCGCTCTTGGTCATCCACCTGATTTCCCCGCGGTATGCCCCAGCCAAGCTGAGCTGAGGGCTGCCAAGGGATTGACCGCGGCTTGCCCCCGCTACCGCTGCTCCGGAACCATAAGCGTTGTCGATTTCGCCGCGCTGTCCAGGAGAGCGGCAGACTTCGGCGTCATGTCGTCGAGGTTCCAGTCTGCCGGATTGAACGTGTGGTGTGTTGGCGTCTCGGGCAGGTTTCCGTGCACGTCGGCCTCGCTGTCGATGATCCAGCCCCGACCTTCCGCGACATCGGCGACGAGCCTTGCATCATCATAGTCTCGATCCCAGGGGCGGGCGCCGACGCCAGCAAGCACCGCCCTTTGCACCTCCGTTGAGGAGATCGGTGTCAGACCCTCTGGCCAGACCGGCGGGGTGTCGCGCGAGATGATTTTTGCCGAGGTTGTGGTGTAGGAACCAACCATGGGCAGGGGGCGACCAATACGATCGATCGCGACATTGTCTTTTCCAAAATATGCGAGGTCGCCGTCGCCTCCGATTTCCAAAAACGCCAGGTCGGACGGGGTCGACATGCCCCCGCGCAGCACATTTCCGACCGCGCTCATCATTCCCACCTGATAGGGATGGGGGCCCCACTCCTCAGCAATGAGGTTGTAGTGGATTGCGCGCTGGCCCGGATCATAGATCAGGTTATTGACGATGGCCCCGTGAACGCCACCTTTGAACAGGGGGCTCCGCTCATAGTTATGGGCGAACAGATTTTTATAAATGAAGACGCCCGTCGTATTGTCGTGAATGAGTGCGCCCTTGGAATGTTCGATCTTCCAATGGGAAGACCTCGAAAGCGCTTCTGCGATAATATCATTCGACAATGTGACCCGATGCGACGTGGAATTTCGCCAGTCTTCAGGGGTTTGGCCTTTGAATCGGCTGCCCGAAACCGCAGCAATCTTGTTCGTCGCCCAATAGAGAGAGCAATGGTCAATAATGACGTCAAAGGCGCCGTCTTCGGTTCGGATGCCATCCGTCGACCATCCGCTTGCTTTCGCATGGCCGGAGTCGCCAGAACGAATGCGAATGTGCTGGACGATGACGTCGTGGGTGTGAATGGCGAAGCCCTTGCCCCGGATCAAGGTAATGCCGGGAGATGGCGCCGTTTGGCCGGCAATGGTCAGATAGGGGTCTTTGACGTCGAGGGTGGTGTCGCCCAAATCGATTTGTCCGCCGACTTCGAACACGACGATGCGCGGGCCTTTTGCCTCCAAGGCGGCTTTCAGCGAACCCGGACCGTCCAGCGCCAGGGTGGTGACACGAAGGATGCGGCCGCCTTTGCCGCCAAGCGTATGGGTCCACCCGGCCTCAGGGAGCTTTAGACTGGCCATGGCATTTTCAGGTGTGCCGGGGAGAGGCGGTGAGGGCGCGCTGAACGATGCAGGAGATGTTGCGAGAAACGCGGCGGCGATGACGGCGCTCAGGTGGTAACGCATTTTGGGTCGCTCCCTATCGACGTCCGCCTTCAGGTCTCGACCGGGCGGGGCGTTGATTTGAATAATGACACCGGTTTCCATTTTCAGCAATGGTCCAGGTGACGTCAGGCCATGCGGGGTGGAATTTCTGAGGTGCGGTCGATTTCAGAGCTTATAGGCCGCCTTTGGAAGGGCATAGGCGAGGTCACGGGCGGTTTCGCAGGCCTCGGTCTCGGTCATGCGGCCCTCGCCCACCAATCGCGCCAGGAAGGCGCAGTCAATGCGGCGCGCAACGTCATGTCGTGCGGGGATGGACAAGAAGGCACGGGTGTCGTCGTTGAAGCCAACCGTATTATAAAAACCTGCAGTTTCCGTCGTTTGCTCACGAAACCGCATCATGCCTTCAGGGCTGTCATGAAACCACCAAGAGGGACCGAGTTTCAGGATTGGGTAATGGCCTGCAAGTGGCGCTAATTCACGCGAATAGGCAGTTTCATCCAAAGTGAAGAGGATCAGGTTTAAGCCCTTCTCGCACCCAAAACGGTCGAGCAAGGGACGAAGGTCGTGAACATAGTCGGTTGCTTGCGGAATATCGGCGCCCTTGTCGCGACCATGGGTCTTAAACAGCTGCCGATTATGGTTGCGAAGTGAGCCGGCGTGAATTTGCATGACCATGCCGTCCTCAAGGCTCATGCGCGCCATCTCGGTGAGCATTTGCGCCCGGAACGCTTCGGCGTCACCGACCTCAGCCCGGCCTGAGACGACGCGACGGAAAAGTGCTTCAGCTTCAACCGGTGTCAGATCAAGGGTCCGCGCTGTCGGGTGTCCATGGTCGGTCGCGGTCGCCCCCGCGGCGCGGAAGTCGGACCGGCGTTTGCGGTGGGCGGCGAGGTAGCCGTGCCAGTTGAAAACATCCTCGCCCGTCAGATCGCCAAAGGCCTGTAACGCCTCCGCAAAGCTTTCATGGTCCGCATCAATAACCGGGTCGGGGCGGTAGGTGGTGATGACCCGTCCTGACCAGCCCGACTCGCGGATGCGATGATGATGATCGAGAGTGTCCTGGGGACCCTCCGTGGTGGCGAGCACTTCGATGTTGAAGGCGTCGAATAGCGCTCGGGGGCGGAAGGCTGGTCGCTTCAGGGCCGCATTGATACGATCATAGTAATCGTCGGCAGACCCTGCGTCCAACACGACATCAAATTCAAAGACATCGCGAAACACATGGTTGAGCCAAAGCGCGGACGGGGTGCCGCGAAACAGATAGAAGTGCTTGGCGAACAGCCTCCAGGCCTCTCGCCGGTCGGCCGGATTGGCGCCACTTCGGTCCGGAACCCCCAAGTCTTTAAGCTCAATGCCCTGACTAAAGAGCATGCGATACAGATAATGATCGGGCGCGAGCAGCAGATCAACTGCATCTTCAAAGGCTGCGTTCTGCGCAAACCATTCGGGATCCGTATGACCATGCGGACTTATAATGGGAAGATCTTTGATCTCTTGGTAAAGGCTTCTCGCGACGGCTCGGGTCCTGGGATCGACAGGAAACAGGCGGTCAGGGTCAAGGATCAGAGGTCTCGTCATTCAATTAAGGTAACCGGTGGCAAATGCTGAAGCAAGGGCAATTGCTTTCCCAGGCTTAAGCTCCCACTGGCCTTTAAATTCTTGGGAATGGCTCCAATTTGGCGGCTGAAGGAGCCCCCCAACCGTTGACGCCAAGCCCCATGGATGATGCAGACGAAACATGCGTTGAGCGCATCAAGTCTTTCGATATATGCATTTTTCCTTCGAACTCTCCTCTCCTAAATTGATTTCAATCAAATCTTGTGGGGTCGGGATGTCCGGCACCGAAGGAAAAACGCAATAGGGGGAATTCGCTATGACCTACCGTCACCGTGCGCTGACGCTCGCCAGCACGGCCATCTGTGCCACGCTTGCCATGGCCAGCACCACGCCAGCCTTTGCTGACGCCGCCGCGTCCGCCAGCGCTGCCGCCGACAATACGGTGCAGGAAGTTGTCGTCACCGCTGAAAAGAAGTCTGAACTTGCCTCACGGACGCCGGTGGCGCTCAGCGCCTTCAACGGCGACATGCTGAAAACTGCGGGCGTGGTGAGCATTTCCGACATCCAGAACATCGCGCCCGGCGTGACCATGGGTCGCGACGGTTTCGGCGTGAACATCAATATTCGCGGCGTAACCTCAACCGACAATACGTCCAAAGGCGATCAGGGCATCGCGTTTAACGTCGACGGAATTCCAATCGGCCGTCCCATCGAAGAGGGCTTGAGCTTCTTTGACGTGGACCGGGTCGAGGTGCTGCGCGGCCCTCAGGGCACACTCTATGGCAAGAGCTCGACCGGCGGCGCGATCAATGTCATCACCAACAAACCGAAATCGCAATTCGCAGCGAGCGGCGACTTTGAATATGGCAACTACAATGCCCGTCGCGCCGATGCTGTGATCAACCTGCCCGTTAATGACCAGCTGGCCATCCGCATCGCTGGCAATTCCAACGACCGGGACGGCTATCTGAAGCCCACAGACGGCTCGACCCCGCGCAATGACCAGCATGACCAAACCGCGCGCATTTCGGCGCTGTATAAACTCATGCCCAGCGCCAGCCTTTTACTTACCTACACGACCGGCGCGGTCGGCGGGGTTGGCCAGACCCAGGCCGTATGGAATCGGGTGATCAGCGGCTCTGGTGCGTCGCAGCGCTCGGTTTACGGAAATCCCTTCGGCGGTCATATCAATGATCGGTTCGATAATCTGAACGCTGAATTCAATGCCGATCTCGGCTTTGTGCATATGACCTATGACGGTGCGCGGCTCCTCTATACAGCCCATGACCGGACGTCTGGAAATACTGACCCATACGGCAATGGCGCGGCGAACGAGCCGGGCTTCTTCCCGCCGGTCGCATTTCCGGGGCCGGCTGCGAGCTATGCGTGGAGAGACTATCGCGGCCGCTTTGCGACCGACTCCCACGAGGTGCGCTTCTCCAATGCCGAAAAGGGCCGGCTGGATTGGGTGATCGGCGCCAATTGGTACAAGGAGCAGATCCATGAGAGCGACCACAATTGGAACGCCCCCTATGCCGACCCCACCCTGGCCAAGAGCGTCAATGGGATCGACCCCTTGAACACCACGACCCATGAGACCTCTGGCGTGTTCGGTCAGGCGACCTTGCACCTGACGGATGTGTGGAGCGTTATTGGTGGCCTGCGTGACGCCCATGACGAAGTGACCCGCGTCGGCACCTTCGCCGCGCCTTGGCAGCAAATGCCGAGCGGCAAGCCTTGGCTCGATCCGAACGGTAATCCGTGTCAGGCGCCGAATGATTGCGTGGGCACTCCGAACAATGGACATGAGGCAGCGTCCAAGGTCACCTATCGCGTCGGGCTGAACGCGCAACTCAACCCGTCAACCCTCTTCTACGCTTCCGTCGCCACAGGCTATAAGGCGGGTGGCTTTAATGACTTCGCTACCGCAGCCAATGGCGCGACCTATGCGCCAGAAGCCATGACCGCCTATGAGGCTGGCTATAAGGGCTCGCCCATGGCCAATGTCCGGCTGACTTCGGCTTTGTTTTACTACGACTATTCCAGCGATCAGATCTCGAGCCTGATCTTCGTTGGACCGTCACCCGTGCTCGCCACACGCTCGGCGGCGACGGAAATCTATGGATGGGAGAACGAGTTTACCGCCAAGCTTTCACCGGTCGATGTGGTCGATGGCTCGCTCGCTTTAGAAGGCTCGCAGTACAAGAAGTTCCTCACAGGCGGCCTCGCCAATGTGGACTGGTCGGGTAAGTCTCTCGACAAGACGCCCGCCGCCGTGCTGCATCTCGGCTATAGCCACACCTTCGACTTCGCCGACGGCTCCACCTTGCAGTTGCGGGTTGGAACGAAATACTCGACCTCCTACAAGCTGTCGGACTTCGTTGCCGCCATTCAGTACGAGCAAAAGGCCTATAGCCGTACCGACCTAACCGCCAACTGGACCTCGTCCAATGGTAAGGTGACGGTGCAAGGCTATATCCACAACATTGAGGACAAGATGCAGGCCGAGAGCTATGGGGCGCCAAGCGTAGCGGGCGTGGTCAATGGTGCGTCGGCCGCAGTTTCCGAGCCGCGCATGATGGGTGTGCGGGTCGGTCTCAAGTACTAGGTCTCCCCGGTCGCGTCTGTGTGACGCGCGTCTTAGGCCCGGATCCCTGTGGTCCGGGCCGACTTTTCCTCAGGGCGTCGGCGAAGCGTCGGCCCGGCCCGCGTCTGAACGATGGAGCTGTGATGATAAAGCCTCTTGCCCTGATCATCGGTCTCGCCCTGGTCGCCTTCGGCACCACAGCCGTCTCCGCCTCGCCACAATCCCTTGCGCCAATCGCCCCGGCGGTGACTTGCGCCAGCCTTGCTCAGCCGGGAATCGATGCCGAGGTTGGTGCTGCGGTCGCGATCCAAAGCGCGGTTGAAGCACCTATCCGCGGCGCGCGCTTTTGCCAAATCAAGGGGACGATTGCCCCGCAGATCCGTTTCGAGCTTCGCTTGCCCGTCAGCGGATGGACGCAACGCTACCTTCAGACCGGCTGCGGCGGGCTTTGCGGTGTGCTGGATGTTCGTGTTGAGCATGCCGACACCTGCACCGCCATCAAAGACAATGCAGTCGCGCTGGCCTCCACCGACATGGGCCATCAGGGCCGCGCTATGGGCGATGGCTCCTTCGGGACTGATCCGCAAGCCCGGATAGATTTCGCCTATCGCGGGGTTCATCTGACGGCGCTCGCAGCCAAGGCGCTGATCCGCAAATATTATGGTCAGTCCGCGAAGTTTTCATACTTCTCCGGTTGCTCCGATGGCGGGCGAGAGGCCCTGATGGAGGTAGAGCGGTTTCCGCAGGACTTTAATGGCGTGGCGGCTGGCGCCCCGGCCATGAACTTTCAAGTGCAGAACAGCTTCTACCATGCCTGGATGTACCTTTCGAACCACCGGGCCGATGGGACCGCCATCCTCATTTCGTCCAAGCTTCCCGCCCTGCACGGTGCCGCCTTGGCAAGCTGCGACGTCCTCGACGGGTTAAAGGACGGACAGATCACCGATCCGAGGGCCTGCCATTTCGATCCGGCTGACGCCCAGTGCAAGCTCGGGCAGAGCGTGGACGAAAATTGCCTGACAGCTGAAGAAGTTGGTGTCGCCCAGAAATTCTACGCTGGACCCACGGATGGGCAAGGCCATCACTTCACCATTGGCGGGCCACAGGTCGGATCGGAGCTTGCTTGGCGCGGCGTCTATGTTCCTGACTCGCCAACCGGGCAGGTGATGAGCGACGGGGCAGCACTCGGAACCTTGAAATATCTGTCCTTCCCGACCAATCCGGATGCGAGCTATACGCTAAAGGACTTTCGTTTTGATCGCGCGACCTTCGACCGGTTAAATGATCTCCATCCGCTCTATGACGCAACCGATACCGACCTGTCCGGCTTCCAGAGCCAGGGGGGCAAGCTGATCCTGTGGCACGGCTGGAGCGACCCGCACATCTCGCCAATCAATACCATTGCCTTCCTGCATGCCGTGCGCAGCCAGCTTGGGGCTGAAAAGGCAGACACTTTTGTGCGCCTGTTCCTCTTTCCCGGCCTCTATCACTGCGGCGGTGGGGATGGGACCAGCCAGTTCGACATTCTGACGCCCCTGATGGCGTGGGTTGAAGGTGGCACCGCGCCAGAGCAGATCATCGCCGGTCACCCCGCCTTTGATCCGATGAATGGCCCGCCGCCCGGACCGCCCCCTGGTGCGCCGCCGATGAAGGATATGGGGCCGCCGCCAATGGGCGAGCTTCCGCCTCTGCCGATCACCAGGACCCGTCCGGTTTTCGCCTATCCGACCCTTGCCAAGTGGGACGGCAAGGGCTCGCCAGATCAGGCCTCTAGCTTTGGTCCCGCCGCGCCGATCACGCCGGACCCGGAAAGCTATGATTGGGACGGCGCGCGGTTCATGGTGCCAGGCTTCCACAAGCTGTGCGAGGCGGTTGACGGCGAACTGGTTTGCCACTGATGCTGCAGGACTTTCGCCGTTCGCGCTTCGCGGTTCCTGCGCTCTGGCGCCCGAAGACTTTTTAGGTAGACGACATATGGCCCGAATTATCGGCGCGATTGCCACCTCCCACACGCCAACCATCGGCTTTGCCCGGGACCGGTCCTTGTCCGCCGATCCGGTCTGGCGTCCGATTTTTGAAGCCTATGGTCCCATTCGTGACTGGCTGGAGGCGAAGCAGCCGGATGTTTTGCTGACCATCTATAACGACCACATCACCTCGTTCTTCTTCGACCACTATTCGGCTTTCGCTCTGGGCGTCGACGACCGGTACGCGCCAGCGGACGAGGGCGGGGGCCCGCGCGACATCGCCGACCTACCCGGCGCCGCAAAACTTGCTCGCGGGCTCGGCGCAAGCCTGATGGCGGATGAATTCGACCTATCTTTCTTTCGGGATAAGCCTTTAGACCATGGGTGTTTTTCGCCTCTGTCGATGTTGAAGGCCCAAGACGCACCTTGGGCCTGGCAGGTGGTGCCGCTGCAGGTTGGGGTCTTGCAGTTCCCGATTCCCACGGCGCGCCGCTGTTACCGGCTCGGTCAGGCTCTGCGACGGGCCATCGCTGCCTATCCGGAAGATCTCAAGGTTGCCATTGTGGCCACAGGTGGGTTGTCGCATCAGGTGCACGGGGAGCGCTGCGGTTTTAATAACCCGACCTGGGATCACGAATTCCTCGACCTGCTCGAAACAGACCCAGAGGCTCTGACCCAGCTCTCCCACGCCCAGTATGCCGAGCGCGGCGGCTTGGAAGGGGCGGAAGTCATCATGTGGCTGATCATGCGCGGGGCGATGGGGAAGACTGTTCGCCGCCTGCATCGCACCTATTATCTGCCGTCGATGACCGCCATCGCGACCGGTCTCTGGGAAGATGTCGAGCCGCACCAGCATGAGGGCGGCTTCGTTGATGGCCAACTCGCCGGGGCTGAAGCGCTCGCGGGCACCTATCCCTATACGCTGGACCGCAGCGCGCGGGGCTACCGGCTGAACCGGTTCTTGCACGCGCTCATCGATCCGGAACATCGCCGACAATTCCTGGCTGACGAGACGGGTTTGATGTCGGCGGCGGGCCTCACGGCGGAAGAAATCGGTCTCGTTAGCCGCCGGGACTGGCGTGGCCTGATCCATTACGGCGCGATCTTCTTCGTGCTCGAAAAGCTTGCGGCGGTCGTCGGCGTGTCCAATCTGCACGTCTATGCGGCCATGCGGGGCGAAACGCTCGATACCTTCCAGAAAACGCGAAACGCTTCCATCCAATACGGCGTGGGCCGCTAAACCGGAGGTTCATGTCCTAAAGACGGAAGGGGCGCGCCATGGCGATTGCAGTTCAGGGGCTGAGAGCCTTCCGCGCCGTGATGGAGGGCGGGTCCACCGCTGCGGCTGCCGACCGCCTCGGCCGCACTCAACCGCAGCTCAGCCGCCTGATCGCGCAACTGGAGGAAGAGATTGGCTTTCCGCTGTTCGACCGAGAGCGCCGACGTCTTGTTCCGACCGCGCGGGCTCACCGCTTCTATCAGGAGGTGCTGCGCGCCCTCGACGGCCTCGATAACATCAAGCAAGTCGCCGAGGAGTTGCGGCTAGAAGCGGACGCCCAGCTTCGCGTGATAGCGCCGCCCTATGCGTCCTATACGGTTATGCCAGAGGCTCTGGCCCGCTATCGTAAGCGCTTTCCGAGTGGGGAGTTCTCGCTCGAGCTGGTGACGCGGTCGTCCATGGGGCGGTGGATCTCGTTCCACAATTTCGACATTGGCATCGCGTCTCTCCCCTTCGACGCCCCGTCGATTAGCACGACCCCGCTCGCCCAGGTCGATACGGTGGTCGTGATGCCGCTCGGCCATCCCCTGTCGAAATTGGCTGTGGTTCCCGTGGAGGCGTTTGGCGATTACCCGTTTGTGGCGCTGAACACCTTCACGCTGTTGCGACGTCAACTGGATCAGGCCTTGGATCAGGCGGCGGTTCGGCTAAACCTTGCCTGTGAGACCGATACGGGTCTGTCGGCCTGCCAGATGGCGGCGGAGGGCGTCGGGATTACCGTAGTCGACCGCCTCTGGCTCGACGCCATGCCGCCCAAGCGGGTGGAGCACCGTCCCTGGACCCCTGGCGTGACCTCGTCCTTCGGCCTGATCCATCCCTCCACCTCGCCGGTCAGCGATCGGGCGCGGGTGCTTGGCGAGATTCTGATCGACATTTTCCGGAGCCGTTATGGCGCGGCCTGAAATGGCTCAGCGAGGTGCCTCTTCGTCACCGCGCCATACGGCGCTTGACCACCCCCGCCATCGCGACGGTGAAGACGATGTGCGACATCACCCCACCGATCACGACGTTCGGATCGAGATAGTTCGGATGGTTGGACGAGACGAGGCTGATCGCCCCATGCATGACCACCCAGGCGATGACCGCCCAACCCAGCGCGGCCAGGGTCGCCTCGACACCTCGGCGGCGCAGGGCAGGCCAGAGAAGCGCAAACCCGACGCCCCAAAGGGCGGCAAAGCTAAAGTGGATTGCCGTTCCCAGGATCATCGCGACGGGGCCGAGCCCCGCCTGCACGGCTTTGCCAAATACCAACCCCACAGCGTTGGCCGGAATGCCAGCAAGCGGCAACAGGTGTTGCGCGCCGACCCAGACCAGTGCTTCATAAATCCAGATGCAGACCCCGCCGAACAGTCCACCTGGGACGCCCGCCGACAGGGCCGCACCCAGCGTCGGAAAATCTTGTCTGGTCATTTTCAATTCAGTCCTGATTTTTCCGTGCACTGTGTCGAAACATCAGGAAAATTGCAATAATAAACATGAAAGAGGGCGGGTTTAAAATGGATAGTCAGAAATGGAGTTTGCCTGCGCGGGGTGTAACGCTACTGTGTTTTGTTTTAAACATGTTTGATGGCGTCAATATATTTACATTGACCTATGTTTCTCCAGTCCTTCAGAAGCTCTATAGACTTAATACAGAGGCCTTTTCTATCGCATTCAGCGCGGGTCTTGCCGGTATGGCGCTGGGCGGGCTGGCGCTGGCGCCCCTGGCAGATCGTCTCGGTCGGCGTCCGGTGCTGTTGGCTGCCCTCCTGCTGATGGGCCTGGCGATGATCGCCAGTGCCTTTGCCGCCGATATCGTCGGGTTGTCAGTCGCACGCCTGTTTGTTGGGATCGGCATTGGCACGCTGCTCGCCAGTCTCTCCGCCCTATCGGCGGGGTTTGCCCCTGAGCGCTATCGCAACATGGCTGTGGGTCTACCCCAGGCGGGCTATCCGGTCGGGGCGATGATCGCGGGCTTTATCACCGCTTGGGCCTTGCCGATCTATGGCTGGCAGGCGATTTTCCTGACTGCGGGCGGCTTGACCCTTGGTCTTATTCCGATCTGTTATGCACTCCTGCCTGAGGCGCCAGAAGCCGCCAGCCCCCACAAATACTCAATCGTCCAGGCCATCGGCGGCGCCCGAACGGCAACCTCGGTCCGGTTGTGGATTTGCACCATTGGCGGGTTCATGGCCCTCTACTTCATCGCCAGCTGGATTACAAAGCTGGCGATCCAGGCCGGGTTACCCCATACCCAGGCGATCATCGCCAGCGCCTGTTATAATGGCGGGGCAGTCATTGGCACGGTGTTGGTCAGCATCGCCGCCTTGCGCTTTGACATCCGCAGATCGCTCGCCGTTCTACTGGTATTGGCGGCGGGGTTGTTCTTGGTCTTTGGCGCAGGTCACCTGTCGGTCGCAGGCGTCCTGGCGGTCAGCTTCGCTATAGGCGTTACCTTGCAGGGCGGGGTCAACGCCATCTATCCCGTCACCGCCAGCGCCTATCCGCCGGAGGCGCGCGCTACCGGGCTTGGCTGGGCCATGGGGATCGGGAGGCTGGGCGCGGTACTGGGTCCGATTATCGGCGGTTGGGGACTGGGCCAAGGATTACCGCTGGTCGGGGTATTCGCAATGTTTTGCGCGCCCCTTTTGACGACAGCCATCGCCGCCAACTTCGTCAAGCCCTACGAGGCGTCAGATCGCCTATAGCCCCCGCGCCTTCAGGCGGGCGTCGAGCCTTGGATAGACGCGGCGCGCATTGCTGGAAAAGACCTTCTGTTTGTCGGCGTCCGAGAGGGGCAGGGCGTCAATATAGCGCTTGGTGTCATCGAAATAGTTGCCGGTCTCTGGGTCAATCCCCCGCACCGCGCCGACCATTTCTGAGCCGAACAGGATATTGTCGAGGTCAATGACCCGGAACAACAGGTCGATTCCCGGCTGGTGATAGACGCAGGTGTCGAAATAGACGTTGCGCATCACGTGCTCGCGCAGCGGCGGCTTTTTGAGCATGTCGGCAAGGCCTCGGTAACGGCCCCAGTGATAGGGAACCGCGCCGCCGCCATGGGGGATGATGAAGCGCAGGGTCGGGAAGTCCTTGAACAGATCCCCCTCCAGAAACTGCATGAAGGCGGTGGTGTCGGCGTTGATATAGTGGGCGCCTGTGGCGTGGAAGTTGGCGTTGCAACTGCCGGAGACGTGGATCATGGCCGGAACGTCGAGCTCGACCATCTTCTCGAAAAAGGGATACCACGCCCGGTCGGTCAGAGGCGGCGCGGTCCAGTGCCCGCCGGAGGGATCGGGGTTTAGGTTGCAACCGACAAAGCCCAGCTCGGTCACACAGCGCTCTAACTCGGCGATGGAATGGGCCACCGACACGCCGGGCGATTGGGGCAATTGGCAGACGCCGATGAACACCTCCGGATAGAGATCAACAACCCGCTTGATCAGGTCATTGCAGCGCCGCGTCCAGGCCTGACTGACCGCTTCATTCCCCACATGGTGGGCCATGGTCGAGGCGCGTGGGGAAAAAATCGTCATGTCCGCACCGCGCTCGCGCAGCAGACGCAGTTGATTGGCCTCCAGGCTCGCACGGATCTCGTCGTCGGAGATGGCCGGATAGGCCGGGTCCACATCGCCGCCGGCCTTGAAGGCGGCCTTTTGCGCCTCCCGCCAGTCGTCATGGGCCTTGGGCGCGGTTGTGTAATGTCCGTGACAGTCGATGATCATGGCGTCCGCATCTCCTGCAGAATGGCGTCGAGCATGGGAGCGAGGCCCGTGTGCGACAGGGCGGTGGAATGGGCGGCGGCCTCGCCTTGGCGCATCGCGGTCATCTGGGTCATCAGGGGCGCAATGCCTGCGGCCTCGACGGTGGCGGCGCTCTCGCGCATTTCTTCCGCTCGCCGCGTGCCGTGCTCGACCGAACGGGAAATCATATAGCGGGCCCGCGTTTCCCAGTCTGGCAGGGGCAAAAGGTCGGCCAGTGAATCCACGACAGTGTCCAACACGTCATAGTGACGCGCGGCGAGCAGGGCTTCGGTAAGCAGCGCTTCAAGCCCCTTGATCACCACGCTGCGGCACATCTTGGCCGCCGAGGCCTTGCCGATGGTCTCGGAATAGGTTTGCGCGTCGATGAAGCCCAGGGGCCTGGCGAGGCTGAGGAAGGCTTCGGTATGGGCTCCACCGAGCAACATGGGCGATGCGATGCGCTTTGGACCGATGGGGCTCATCACCGCGGCTTCGACATAGCGGCCACCCATCCCCTCAATCAGCTTCGCCGACTGCTGCTTCATGGCGGGGGAAACCGAGTTGAGATCGAGGAAGAAGGCTGCAGGGTGCAGACCTTCCGCGACGCATCGCGCCGCCGCAACATCCTGCGCCGCCGTAACGGCTGAGATGACCAGATCGGCGTTCGCCGCCGCAGACGGGTGATTTTCTGAGCCGACCACACCCGGCGTCGCGGCAAGCCGTTGGGACGCGAGGCTGGCTGGATCCTGAAACGCCGTATCGAAAGCCCGCAGGCGCGTTACCCCGCAGGCCAGCAGGTCTTCCGCCAAGGTCTGGCCCACCTCGCCAAAGCCGATTAGGGCGATGGTCGGTTGAAGGCTCAAGGTCGTCTCCACAGGCGCGCGGGGACGAATACCTGCCCCTCCATCAGTTTGCGTGCCGTGCGGAGGAGGGCCGAGCGGCGGACATGGATCACGCCGTCTTCAAGGGTCACGTCCATCGCCACGGTGAAAAATCCGGTCGGGTGCTCGACCTCCAGCTCCTTGACTGCCTCAACATCGGCGATCCCAGCAACCTCGGCGGCGACAGAGCCCGGCGTGACGCACGCCGTGGCGACGCTGACCGCGCCCAAGACGCCAATCGCCTCATGCACCCGGTGCGGGATGAAGTTGCGGGTGCAGATGATCCCGCCAGCGCGCGGCGGCGCGACCAGACACATTTTCGGCACGGTCTTTTTTGTCACATCGCCAAGGTTCATCCTGGGCCCGATTTGCAGTCGGATCGCCTCGATGCGGGCCTTGAGGGCTGCGTCTGCCTCAAGTTCGTCTGGCGTCTCGTAACCGGTCTTGCCGAAGTCGGCGGCGCGCATCACCACAACTGGCATGCCGTTGTCGATGGCGGTCAGCGCAATCCCGTCGATAACATCCCGTGCGGCGCCGGTGGGCAGAAGCGCGCCGCAGCTGGAGCCAGCGACATCTAGGAAGTCGGTGGGTATGGGGGCGGCGGTGCCGGGCACCCCATCGATCCGCGCCTCTCCATCATAGGCGACAACTCCACCGGGGGTCTGGACCGAGGCCACTGCGACCGCGCCGGTATTGACCATGTGGATACGCACATCGGTTACGCCGAGCGCGGCGGGGACAAGGCCTTTTTCGATGGCGAAGGGGCCTACTCCGGCAAGGATATTGCCGCAGTTCTGGCCCGCATCGACCCTTGGCTCGGTGGGGACAACTTGCAGGAAGAGATAATCGACATCTGCGTCCGGCCGCGTCGCGCGCGATACGACCGCGACCTTGCTGGTCAGAGGGTGGGCGCCGCCCATGCCGTCAATCTGCCTGGGATCGGGAGAGCCCATGGCCGCCAGCAGCACGGCATCGCGGGTCGCGGTGTCTTGCGGCAGATCGTCGCCCAGGAAATAAAGCCCCTTGGACGTGCCGCCACGCATAACGGTGCAGGGAATGGCTGTCTGCATAGGCATCACACCTCGTCGACCCAGACCAGACCCTTTTCGGCCAAGCGTTCGCGCATCTTGTAGATGTCGAGGCCGAGCTCGCCTGCCGCCAGTCGCGCCCGCTTGTCGGCTTCATTCGCTTCGCGCTGACGCGCCTTGTCGGCGACGGCAGCGGCGTCCTGGCGGCGCACAACACAGACCCCGTCATCATCGGCCACGATCACGTCGCCAGGATGGACGAGCGCGCCGGCACAGACGACCGGCAGGTTCACATTGCCTACCGTTTCCTTCACCGTGCCTTGCGCGAAGATCGCTTTTGACCAGACGGGGAAGCGCATTACCGTCAACTCCGCCACATCGCGCACGCCTGCATCAATGATCAACCCCCGCACGCCATGGGCCTGCAAAGAGGTGGCGAGCAGGTCTCCGAAATAGCCATCCTCGCACGGACTGGTGGGCGCCACGACCAACACATCGCCTGGACGGCACTGCTCTACGGCCACATGCAACATCCAGTTGTCACCCGGCGCCACTTCGCAGGTGACGGCGGAGCCTGCGATCTTTGCGGGGCGATAGATCGGCCGAAGATGGGAGGCCAAAAGGCCGATGCGGCCTTGGGCTTCGTGCACCGTGGCCACCCCGAAGCCTGCCAAGGCGTCGATAACGCTTGCGTCAGCGCGGGGAATATTGCGCACACATCGTCCCATGACCCGCTCCTTGTCATCCGCCACCGCCTGTCGGCGTCGCGGTTAAATTAGGCCGCACCTAAGGCGTAGGCCTCATGCAAAGTTCGGCGAACGATATGCGCTTAGATTATATCAACCAGGCCTGACCCTGCCATTTCGCTTATGGTTGCGCGGAGGGTGCGAATGAGGATTTCGGCCCCGGAGGTCAGGCCGCGACGGGGATTTGTGATGATGCCGGCAGGGCGCGCAGGCATGGGGCAGTGCAGGTCGATTGCACGCACCTGACCCCTGGCAAGATCGCCAGCCACCATTAAGCGCGGCATGACGGCGATGGCGTCGGTTTGCAGGACCATTTCGCGGATGAAGCTGATCGAGGTTGAGGCCAAATTGGACGCCTTTGGCTCAACGCCGATGGCCTGCAGGAAACCGGCAATGTCGAGCGCTACTCTTTGGCTAAAGGTCGGCAGGACCATGATGTGGCGCGCGAGATCGCTGGGTGAGGGCTGTTCCTGTTGCAGCAAGGGATGGCCAGCGCGGACCAAAAGGCTGATCGGCTCGGCGTACAATACGGTCCGATGAAAGCCATCGGCCAGAGCGGGCGGATAAAGACGCCCAAGGATGAGGTCCACCTCCCCCAGGTCGAGACGGGCCAGAAGGTCCTCGGTGCGTCCCTCGACAAGCGTCATCCCAAGCTTGGGTTGGAGCTCTTGCAAGCGGCCAACGATCACGGGCAGGAGGCCCGCTGCGGCGACCGGGAGCGCACCCAGCGTCACAGGTGGGGCTTGGGCGGAGCTCGCATGGTCAAGCGTTGCTTCGAGTTGTGAGACGTCTGAAAGCGCCTGGCGCGCAAACTCGGCCAAGGCCATGCCTGCGGCGGTGGGCGCCAGGCCCCTTGGATGGCGATCAAACAAGCGCTCGCCGATCAGCGTTTCAATTTCACGCAAAGCACGGGTCAAGGCGGGCTGGCTGACGCCAAGCCCCTGCGAGGCGCGGGTCAAGCTTCTGTGCCGGACCAGGGCGTCGATAATTTCGAGGTGACGATATTTCAGAAGCCTGCGAAGCGCGCGCGTCATGCGCCAGACCTATCACAGCGCGCATCGTCGCATCTACTCCCCCGCATCAAGCGCGATGGCCAGGGTTTACGCGTGATCGGCCTGTCGTTAGACACGCAAGGCGAACAGCGCTCCGCTTTCGAGGGGTCGAGAGGGTGCGCTTGCGTTTCCAATCTCCAGCCCGAGGTCGGGCCAATGCTTTGGCTTGATCGCGCCGCCAAACGGAAGGCCCCGCTATGATCCGCGCCCTTGTGCAATTCAAAGACGCCTCAGGGCTAGGCATTACAGGAAGGGGCGTTGCCGGACGAGGGGAGGATAATGTTTGGCGGCGGATAGACGCTACGCCCTCGGTCTTGGCGCTGGCTTTGGAAGCCTTGTCATCCGGCCAAACCCTGTCCGACCTTGCCGATGCGCGCGCAGGTGCGGTGATCGACCTCGCCAGCGTGAAGCTCTTAAGTCCCATCGACCACCCAGATCCGGCACACCTTCTGCTTTCCGGCACAGGCCTGACCCATCTGGGGTCCGCAGAGGGGCGGGACAAAATGCATCAGCAGGCGGCTGACAGCGCTCAAGTGACCGCAACCGATTCAATGCGCATGTTCATGATGGGGGTGCGCGGCGGCAAGCCTTCAGAAGGCCAAATCGGCGTGCAGCCAGAATGGTTTTATAAGGGCCAGGGCGAGTCCATCATCGCAACTGGCGAGCCCCTCACTGTGCCGGCTTTCGCCGAGGACGGCGGCGAAGAGCCCGAGATCGCCGGGGTCTATCTTATTGACCCACAAGGTCAGCCCCTTCGCCTTGGCTATGTCTTGGCGAACGAGTTTTCTGATCATGTGATCGAACGTGAAAACTATCTTTGGCTGGCCCATTCGAAATTAAGGCAAGCCGCCCTAGGACCCGAGCTGCTGTTAGGGGCATTACCCGACCATATTTCGGGCGTCAGCCGAATTCGGCGCGACGGGGAAATCCTCTTTGAGCAACCGTTTTTGTCAGGCGAGGCGAACATGTCGCACAGCCTCGCCAACCTGGAATATCACCACTTTAAATATGCGGGCTTTCGCAGGCCCGGCGATGTCCATGTCCATTTCTTTGGCACAGCGACCCTTTCTTTCAGCGCAGGCGTTCGCACACAGGCGGGCGACGTCTTCGAAATCGAAGCCGACGCCTTTACCCTGCCCTTGGTCAATCCGCTGCAATGCGCAGAAAGCGAGCCTGTCAAGATCCGCCCGCTATAGCCTGTCATCAGGCTTGGCGCGCCAAAGTCTGGCGACTCGAGCGCTTCTCGATCAGATTGCATCAGATCGGCGCTCTATCGTTTTGAATTTTCGCCTTTCTTTTCCGCCAACCGGTGTCCACTTGGTCGGGAAAGGCTAGCTCGCATTCGTCACGAGGTTCTCAAGATATTCCTGGCGGCCCGATCGCGGTTGCGGCGCGAGGTTGGACGCCACGGCGTGGTCGGCAAGGTCGGCGAGGATCGATTTCTTCCCTCGAGTCCAAGCCAAAAAGCCGTCATTAGCGGCGTGATCGGCACTCGCGTGCGAAAAGCAAGTTTCCGGCAGACCTTCAATGTCCGATCCTGGCACACTTTAACCGTTGGCTGATGGCGAGGGAGGGCTCTCAGTCGCCATCGGGAACTTCTGCTTTCGGCTACGGGCGTACGTTAAGGGAAAGGCCGGTTTTCGGACTGATGCTCGCGGCAAAAGTCGACCCATCCCGGACATTGACACCGTCAACGGCTGGAATAGCCTCACTCCATGATCCTTTTGGTCCGTCACGGGCGCACAGAGTTCAACGATGTCGGCCGCTACCAAGGCGCCTGCGACTCTTCCCTGACCACCCTCGGTATAAATCATGCGCGAAAGCTGGGGACGCTCGTGCGAGACCTCGTACAGGGCGACGTTATGCTCTGGTCCAGCCCGCTCGGTCGGGCTGTGGCAACAGCTGAAATCATCAAACGGGTCGCTGGACTTTCCTGTGATCTGAAACTCGATGACCGACTGCGGGAAGTCAGCCTTGGCAAATGGGATGGACTGACGGACGAGGAGATCGAAGATGTCAGTCCAGGGGCCTGCGAAGGGGCCACGCGGTTCGACTGGTTTTTCCGCTCTCCGGACGGGGAAAGCTACGAATCGGCCCAGCTACGGATAAGCGATTGGTTGAATGAGGTCGCGCAACTTCCAAGATGCCACGTTGCGGTCTCGCACGGACTGAGCGGCCGCATCCTGCGAGGCGCCTATTCTGGCCTTCAGAAGTATGACGCCCTTCGACTTGATGTTCCGCAGGACATGGTCTTCAGGCTTGCGGATGGAAACTGCGAACCCTTCGGCCCGTTGGACTGAGTCCGCACCCCAACCTCCCCGGAAGTTAGGTGAGTCCGCTTTCGGGCACGCCGCCGAGCCTCCTGCGCCAACGCCCGAAAGCGGACGCTCCGAAAGGGTGAAATGGGTGGACATCGGACGTGGCTCACTTGACTGTGCACAGTTATCTGAGCGGAGTATTTCTATGGTGCGCAAAGCGATCTGCTGCTGCGGTGCAAGTTCAATCCACCTGATGGGCGAGCCGTCGTTGAACGGCGTTTGCCATTGCGACAACTGCAAGCGCCGAACGGGTTCTGCCTTCGGTTGGCAGGCCTACTTTCAAGACACTCAAATCATTGCCATAGAAGGCGAGTTTTCTCAGCATCGGATCAGAAACGAGCAGGAGAGATCGTTCTGCACTCGATGTGGAACCACCCTATTCTGGAAATCTGCCTTCATGCCAGAGCAGACCGGTGTTGCGGCCGGTGCGTTCGTCGATACGCCGCTCCCAGCCCCCCGAGTTGAAGCCACGTTCCATAGACGCGTTGAATGGGTAGCCCTACCTGAAAGCCTGACGCGCCTATTCTGAGCGAGAGTCTGCAATGGGTCGGAAGCGCCCGTTGATGTCTCATCCGAAAGCCGCCATTCGCAGTTGGACCTGAACGGCAAGTTTCCGGCGGGGCGCCAAAGTCCGCTCCGGGCGCTAAGCGGTCGGCGGGGACTAAAGCTTAGCAAAGGGTCGGCTTGAGAGCCTAGCGGCGACGCGTGCAGTTGCGCATGCTAGCGAGTGATCTCTCCGGGCGGATCCGAGTCGGGACTTCCTGGCATCGGTGGTGCAGTAGCTATGGCGATGATTACCAATCCTGATGAGTTCTTCATCAAAGGCTGTGGTCGGTGCGCTCGGTTCGCAACGCCGGATTGCTCGACGCGGCCCTGGATCAAAGGACTCAACGAATTGCGTCGAATTTGTCTTGCGATGGATTTGAGCGAGACTGTGAAATGGGCCCATCCGGTCTATATGCACGTGGGGCGCAATATTGCGCTGTTTGGAGCATTCCGGGGTGACTTCCGCCTGAGTTTTTTGAATCCCGGCTTGCTAACGGACAGCGAAGGCGTGTTGGAACCGCAAGGGCCCAATAGTCAAACGCCGAGCATGATCCGCTTCACCGCTGTGGAACAGGTTGGCGAGATGGAGCCCATCATACGGGCCTATCTTCAGCAATTAATGGATAGCGCTGAGGCAGGAACACGTGTGCCTAAAGTGCATCGCGAGATCGAAATTCCAGAGGAGCTCATTGAAGCGATCGACTCCGATCCGGAGCTTGCCGCAGCCTTCCAGACCCTCACGCCAGGACGGCGGAAGAGCTACCTGTTCAACCTGAACCAGGCCAAGCAATCGGCGACGCGCATTGCGCGGATCGAAAAGTTTCGGCACCGGATCATCGCTGGTAAAGGCCTGATGGAGCGCTAGGCGGACGGTTTCAAAGCCTGCGTCTGACAACATCTGGAGCCGCGCTGCAGACGTCCCGAGAATGTCCGGAATCTGGAGCCAAGCCGGTGACCGCTAATGGCGCACTTTAACCGTTGGCTGATGGTGAGGTAGGCTCTCAGTCGCCGTCGGGAACTTCTGCTTTCGGCTACAGGCGTACGTTAAGGGAAAAGCCGAATTGTCTCAATTTCGCTTTCAATAAAATCTCGCATAATTTGGGTGTCGTGGCATTATTTTTCGTCAGAAAAAGAAAAATCACAGTCAAAATTCCAATAAAAGTAGCTATTTCGTGGAAATCTATTGTTGGATGGCGCAGGTCTCAACCGTTTCTATCAGCACCTTCGGTGTCATCCCGTAATGAAGTCAGAATGGACGACATCCCTCCATTTCAACCGGTCGGTGTGCAATTGACACCACGCGCCGTTTGGCAGCGACTGCCCGCGAGGTCCTCCGGCTCTGTGCCGCCCTCCCTAGCTCCGGCAGAAATTGGCGAGGTCCTGGGCGGTATCGCGGCTGATGTCCGGACAACAGATGGAGAAGACTTCTGTGCCGTGGATCGTGCCAAGCACCATGCGTCCGCGTGCCGCCACACCGGCCTTGAGCAGCAGCCGGTAGAATCCGACGCCTTCGTCACGGAGCGGGTCACATTCATTGACGCTGATGACGGTGGGGGGAAAGTCCTTGACGTCCTCGACCGTGGCGAAACCGGGCCAGGCGAGGGGGTTGCGGGCCTCGAAGGCCTCGATGCCATAGGCCATCCTGCCGCGATTATTGTGCAACTCAAGCATGATGCCGTTATTCTCGGTGGAGGACGGGTTTTGCGGCAAAGGCCAGGCCCCGGCAATATAGGGGCAGAGGGCGTAGAGCCCCTTGACGATGTTGAGGTCGCCATCCCGTTTCAGTTGGAGGACTGTCGCGATGGCAAGGTTACCCCCGCCGCTTTCCCCTGCGACGACAATGCGCGCAGGATCGATGTTCAGTCTGTCTGCCTGCTCGACCAGCCAGCGCAGGCCGGAGACACAATCATTTAGCCCGGCCGGAAAGGGCGCGACCTCTGGAGCGGAGGAGGGGCGAAGGGCGTTGCGGAAGTCGACCATGACCACGGCGACCCCGCGCGCGGCGATGATCCGTCCCCACGACCTGTACATGCCATTAAAGCAGGACATGGTCTGCATGCCGCCACCGTGGATATAATAGACGCAGCCCAGCCGTTCCGTCGTATCTGGCCGGATCATCTGCACCTTGATCGTGTTGCCATCTGGGGCGGAGATGAAGCTTTCCTCGGCGATTTTCAGGCCCGCCGACGGTGCGGTGGCTTCGTTGTCGCACGCGTCGAGGAAGCCGTTCATGACGCTTTCCAAGGCCAGGGCGGCCGGGCTGTTCGCTTCCTCCAGCAGCGCATCGCGGCTTGCCGTGTCTCCCGCCGCAGGACGGTCGGGAGCGGCGAACACGGCCTTGATACGCGGGTCTATTCGGGGGTCGGCAGCGATACGGTTCGTCATGGCGGGGTCCAGCTCGATTTGCTGGCCCCATCCTTCCCGCAGAGAGCTGGGTTCGGCAAGCGGATTGTTTGGCGCATAGGGCGACGCGCGGCTTTGCGACGGCGGAGGTGGCAGAAAAGCGGATCGTCCGGACCGCGTCCTTACGACCCCAAAATTGCCTTAAGTGGGATTGAACCTCAGCCGGTGAAAACGGTGCGCCGGACGTGCAGGCTGGGGCCTATCTTTCACTGCCGCGAGCGTTAGAGTTCCGTGACTGACAAGGTGTGATGATCCAAAACTCTCTATTCGTCCTGGTGCTCGTTGCCCTTGCGGCATGTTTGGGAATGGCGTGGATCGCCACGACTAAGGTCCCCTTCTTTCCGCCTGCTTTTCTCACTTCCCATTTGGAGTGTGACGCTGGCGCTCCGAATTTGCCGAGGCAAGCGCAAATCGACCCGTTCGAAGACGAATGGTATTCGGGACTTTGGCGCGAAGCCGATGAACCGTCCCTATACCTGAAATCCCAAGACCCCCATGCGATCCCGTCGCTTCGGTTTAGCTGGGCACCCGCCCTACGCCCTGCCGTGTTCGTCCGGATCGATCACATGCCTTCTGGAGGCGATCGGCTTACGGCGAAAATGCTGCCCTCGGTCGGCGGCGACGATCAGGATTTCGGGGCGAAACGCTTCGAGCGCTATCTTCGCCCGGGCGAACTGCAGACGCTAACGGCGCTCTTGGGCCGGGCGAAGCCCTTTGATCTCATTCCGACCCCTTGCGACGCGGGCGCTGATGGGGCGCAATGGATTCTCGAGGACGCCGCTCCTGGCCGATACCGCATGGTCAACCGCTGGTCGCCGAAGTCAGGGCCCATCTATCAGGTAGGGCGGCAAATGCTCAGTCTGACAGGATGGAACATTTCGCCGACGGACTGAAGCGTGTCAGCGAGGTTGCACCTCAGCGATAGCACGCAGCGCTAGGTCGCTTATTTTCCGTCGGGTATCTGGATCAGCCGCACGAATCCCTCCGCAATGGCCCGATTGATCAACGCGCGATAGTCTGAATAGGGCGTGTCCTCAGGCATTATCCTTCCATAGCGGCGCGGCGTGCCCTCTTTTAAGGGAACGAAGACCACAGGCGTCGCCACAGGAAAAAGGTGGCCTCCGGCTCCGGATTGCAACGTGCTCAGCAGCCCGAACATCTCGCCAGAAATCGTCGGCCGACCGAGGGTGATGAGACGAATTTGACCGTGATCATTGGTCACGAGATAAGCATGGCCAGATTGGTGGGGCAGGGAAACCTGTCCCACTTGCGTGAAAGCTTGATCCTGTCGATCCGCCTCGCAAAAGGCGAGGTAGGAGCCGCGTTCGTCCCAAAAAATGGTTGTTCGATAAGCAAACAGACAGTCGACTTTTTCGAAGGAAGGCCGAAGTGTCAGATAATCGCCTTCCAACCATTCGACCGCTGCCCGGGCATAGCCCCCTAAGGCGTTTGGGATTTGATCGGTTGGGCGCATCGGCGGGCGTAGGGCAACATCCAGGGCCTGCTCTAATTTCACCAGCGTGCTCAAGGTGAAGGGGCGGGCGCCGCCGAGCGCCTTCTCCAAGGTGGAAATACTCACCTTCGCCATGTTGGCAAGCGCCTGCCGGGAAAGATTGCGACGCGCTAATTCTTCGCGAATGCGGCCCGCCACGATCCCGTTTTGGGCGACATCAATCTGATGATCGGTCCCGTGCATTCTGCTGACATCCTCACATTTCTGCACATTACCGCATGTCCCAGCACGCTTTGGAATAGCTTCGCCGAAAGCGGAAACGAAATGCAAAGCTTTCCTGCTTCCGTGTCATTTCTCAATCATGGAAAGTTGAAGGAGGCGCTGGGCACGCTCTGCGCGTCGGAGATTCGAAGGCCGCATCATGAAAGTCGTAAACTACGCAACCGTTGCCCTGCTCGCCGTTTCTGTGCTCGGCGTCGCGGGTAAAGTAAAGTCAGCCGACGCCTCGCCTCAAGAGCCCGAAATAAGCAGGTTGGATTACTATTTCCTCCATCCCAATTCTCCGGGCGCCTATCGCGCGCTAGCAGGCATGGGTGTGGCGCCGTTTCCAATGGAGCGCGAAGGCGTCTCTCCCCAATTTGAGTATTGGCTGCAACATGACCCCATGATGACGCGTCTTTTTCCGGGTTTCGATTCAATTAATACTTTCTTTAACCTCTCGGCATGTCGGCCAGACTACGCGCTTCAGACACTCGCGGCGCGCATTGCCAAATTTGGGGCCAATCATCCCTACGTGGCGCGCTGGGTAAGTGTGCAACAGGTGGTGTTTGCAGCCTGTGGCGCCAATTCAGGCCCTTCTGAGGAACTCCCTGCCGCATTGGCAATTGCCGACCCGACTTTGGCGAAACTGCAAGCGGACGACCGGGCCTATCAGAAGGCGTCATTTTCCTTCTACAAAGGCGACCTTTTGGGGGCCTTGGCGGCTTTCCGCTCCATTTCGCAAAGCGCATCGCCCCATCGCGAAGTGGCGATTTTTATGGTGGCGGCCATTCGGGCGGGTTCTGATGGAACGGTAAAATTTGAAGGTGGCCAAAAGCCACTCGTCAGCGAAACCCAGTCTATCAAAGAGGTGCAGGCCATACTCGCTGACCCAAAACTTACGTCGATCCACCCCCTCGCGCAGCAACTTCTCGGATGGATTGGCGCGACGCGCGGGGATGCGTCAACGCGGGAGGCTCAAGTCAAGGCAACTCTCGCCGCTTTGGGGGCACCTGAGATTCAACTAGCCGCTGACGCCGAAATCCAGCGCCGATACGGTTTGGCGCGTCAAGATATTGATCGGCTGCACGAAGCCGGAGAATTGCCAAACGCCGACCCCGCTTGGTGGTTGAAAGGCGGGCCGCCTGCCGATTTCACCGCCAGTCGCGCCATGATGAATGCAGCCAGGATCAACCCGATGGCGGCATGGGTCCTGTTTCCACTTCCCTATGATCAGGCGCGTCCCTGGGCATTTTTTAGCCAACATGGACCGCCCGGATGGTCCGAGTTGGAGGCATTTGCAAGGGTAAAGGCCAAAGCGCCCGGCCCAGCTAATGGGCCATGGGTGCGTCTCTCCTTCTCCTTGTCCCACCACTATGATGGCGCTCGATGGCAGACGTTGAAGGACGAGGAAGCCCTGGCTCTTAAGGGCGACGAGCCAGCTCTTGCAGCCTTAACTTTTGATTTTTATCATCAAATTCGTAATGCGTTGAGTGCGCCTGACGTGAGCGATCGGGAATCTGCATTTACCGAAGCTTTGACGGAAATGCGCGCCTTTCCCTTTAAATCCTCCCTCGTCTTTGCCGCCGCAACGCACGAGGGCTTGCAGTATTTAATGACAGTCGGTCGGGTGGACGAGGCCCGCCGATGGAGAGATGGGTTAAAGGCCTCTGGCGCCGATCTCACGCAAGGCTATCCCTCAAACAGTGCCCTTTTGGCGCTCTTGGCCGAAGATCCCCAGCACATCGCTGATGTGCTCGGGGCAGACTCCCAATCTGGAGCAGCGCTTCCTTTGCAAAATGCGCTTTCAATCCGGGCCTTGCGGGGGCTGGCCAAGGACGAAAAAATGCCGCTTGTCGTCCGCGCGCGGTTTGCCCGTGTCGCCTGGGGACGGACCTATGCTTTAGGACGAACTCTTGATGCCGATCTTGATCGTCTGACGCGGACGCTGAATCCGGAGATGACGGGCTCTTGGATACATCCCCTGGGAAAGCCGGTCGAGCCTACGGATCACAGGGCCTTGCTCGATGTTTTGCGCTCACCAGCGGTCAATATACTGATTGTCGATGAGGATCGCGACCAGGGAAGCCCACGAGTTTATTCAGACGATCCTGGCACACTGAAGATCGATCTCTACAATCATGATGACGACAACTGGTGGTGCAGGTGGAAGCCCGACCGACATCGGCGAGCCTTCGAAAGGCTGCTGGATGAGGCCTTTTTCAACTCCATCGACCAGAAAGGGAGAGATGGTCAGGTCGCGTCGGAATTGCGCAAGGGTCTTAAGGCCGTGTTGAAGTCGAGCTATCTGATGCAAAACAGCTCCCCGGAAGAGGCGGACTCACTTACCTACGTGGCGTGCGCTCCCAAGGTTTTGGCTGAACGCACCCTCGACTGGGTGAAGCAACCTTCGTGGATATTTTGGGATCGTGACGGGCAGGATGAGGCCCTAGCCCTCGCCGTCAAGGCCACCCACTACGGTTGTTACTCAGATGGCCCGCATGGAGTCTATTCGAAGGCGGCTTGGCTGCTTTTGCACACCAGGTTTCCGACCTCTCCTTGGGCGATCAAAACCAAATATTGGTACAACTGCTTCTATGGCCCGACATGCCCAGCTGTGGTCGATGAAGGTCCTGCGCCCTGAGAGCGATCAGGTGGCGCGTCTCTGGAGAAGCGAATGATCGTCCCATTGCGATCCTCTGCCACCCACAAGGCGCCGTCTGGCGAAATTGCCAAGCCAACGGGAGCGCCAGCTGGACGAACACCTTTGAGTGCGTCCCAGCGTGGTGTCAGGATCAGTCCGCTCGCTGACGGTCCCGGGCGGTAGCGGTGGAGCGTCGGCGGCTCTCCTGAGGCACTATAGGCGAAATAGCTTGCCTTCTGGGATTTGCGAGGCTCACCCTTCGCGTCGACCGGAAAGGCGAGAATACGCGAGCCTGTCGCACGAAAACCATGCAGCGTTACGATGAGATTGCCCTCAAGCTCTGGGAACATTCCCCCATGGTAATAGAGGAGTGACAGCGGCGCTCCATGAGGCGGGAGAAAAAGGAGCGGCTGACGCCTCCAATCGCCTTTGCAGTCACGTTGGTTCGCGCCCGTCCAGAGCGGTGCGGGTGTCGCGGCTTCCACACAATAGGGCCAGCCATAATCGCCGCCAGGTACGAGTCGATTGATTGCCTCATACGGAAATGCGGGATCATCGACGTCTATGCCATTTTCAGCCTGCAAAATCGTCCCTGAAGCATGCCGAACCAAGGCAATAGAATTGCGCAGCCCGCGGGCGTAGAGCTTAGGCTTATCTTCCCAATGGCCATTCCCGAGATACTCGAAGCGCCATACCGCTGCGAGGGGAGGATCACCTTGTACCTCGTCGCACAGCGAGGAGGCGGAAGGTCCTTGCTGCGGCGTGCACTGGTCGGACGGTGCGCCAACATTGACCAGAAGGCTCCCGTCGGCGTCGAAAATGAAACTGGACAAGGGATGCCGGTCTTCATGCAAGTGGTTGCTAGGCAAGTTGGCAACCACGGTCTCTACGGTTGCAGCGGGGTCTGCTGAATCCGGATTGAAGCGGAAAATGCGACCCATTTCGCCGATATAGACGCCTCCGTCAGGTCCGATCGCAGCCGTGTGGGGCATGACCAATCCGGAGAGGAGTTTCGTGACGTGCGGCGGGCTTCCAGGGTGGAGGTTGAGCCGCCAGACAGCTCCTTGACGCGTCTCCCAACCGCCAAGATCGACGACGAGCAAATCACCACCGCGCAGAAATAGCAGTGTGCGCGGAAGGCGGATCAGCCGCTGCGAGGGGCGCAAACCCTCCGGAGGCGGTCCGTAAACGAGCCCGCCGCACATGCCTTTTGCAGTTTCGATGGGCAATCTCGGATAGCCGTCGCAGAGTTGGTTGGGCGCCACAGCATAGCCAGGGCGAGGGGGTGCGAGATGGACAGTCGAGGCCGCGGCTGCGGCTAAAAGCACCAGGGCGAGTTTCATGGTCTGCCAGTCCAGCCGGGGGGAACGACCTAAGGGTCTTGGTTCTCCCACAACGACGGCCTTTCCGGCAAGCTGAGACGGGCGAAGCCTCGGACCGTCTCGCTTAACGGGTTTATCTGCAGGTCATTCGCTAATGAACAACAAGGCCGTGATCAGCCGCTCAATCACCGCAGGATCGACTGCCACGGCACGCTCGCTTACCAATTCGATTTCCGGGGCGAGGCTGAAGGCGGTGCCGGCGATGGCGATGAAGCTGTAATAGAGCAGGGTTGGGTCGCCCTGTCTGACGACGCCAAGCGCCTGGCCTTCCTGGATCATGGCACAGGCTGCGCGATAATTGTCGCGCAGGTGCTTTTCTACCAGCCAGCCTAGCCGGTCGGTGGGCTGGCGGCCCTCGATGGTCATGATCCGGTGAATGTCCGCATCCTCGCTGCAGATCTCGATGAAGGCCCGGATCACCGACATCAGCCGCTCGCGCACTGTTCCGCTTCGCGCCCGCCGGGCAGCGATGTCCATCCGGCCGTTCAGGTCGGCGAACATGTGGTCGATCACGGCCCGCCACAGGGCGTCCTTGGATTTGAAATGGTAGAGTAGCAGGCTTTGCGCTACCCCGGCCTCGGCGGCGATCTGACGGGTGGCCGCGCCCTCGAAACCCGCTGATGCGAAGGATTTCCGGGCCGCCGCGAGAATTCGCTCCCGGGCGTCGCCGCCGCTCTGCGCCTCCGCAGCCTTAGACTTCAGAGCCGACATGTGTCCTCGGACGATTCCTTTATAGCCCCATCTTGATCAATTGATCAGTCGCTGTATAGTCCTGATCAAACGATCAAGGTCACTCATGCAGGGCCGCTCAGGCAGGGGTAATCCAGCTTGCCGTTGGTCGCAGGGGAAGGAACCGGCTTGTCACAGGACGCCTCAGAAATGCTGGGCGCAGGGGCCTACAGCTTCAACGGCCTCGCCAGGGTCAGTTGGGGCGAAGGCGCTGTCGCTGCGGTCGTAGAGGCTGTGACCCGTCGCGGCGCGCGCCGCGTGCTGATCGTCGCCTCGCCCTCGCTCTCTCGTGCCTCAACCGTGCCGCGCGAGGCACAAGCCGTCCTGGGCGACAGATGTGTGGGTTTCTTCGATGCTGTTCAGCCGCATACGCCCGCGCCGACTGTCGACGCGCTGGTTCAGGTGCTGAAGGGGGAACAGGTCGATCTTGTGGTCTCCTTCGGCGGCGGTTCTCCGATTGATACGGTGAAGGTGGCCCTGGCTGTACTTGCCAGTGGTGCCGAACGCGCCTTGGATCTGTTTGGCAAGAGCCCCAACTGGGCCCTGCCGCCGGTGCGCCAGATCGCTGTTCCGACGACCCTGTCGGGGGCGGAGTTCTCTGATCTTGCTGGACTGACCGATCCGCAGACGCAGATCAAGGGCGGGGTCGCGGGCCCTGGCATCGGTCCGGTAGAGGTGATCCTCGATCCGCACCTCACCCTGCACACGCCTCGTGACCTGTGGCTCTCCACAGGGATCCGCGCGGTGGACCATGCGGTTGAGACCCTCTGCTCGATTGCGCCGACGCCCTATACCGACGCCCTGGCGCTGGCGGGGCTGGCGCAACTGGTGCAGTCGCTTCGGGTGACCGCTGGGTCGCCGGACGATCTGGAAGCGCGGTTGCGGTCGCAGCAGGCGGTGTGGATGGCCTCAGCAGGTCTTGATCGCACGCCATTTGGCGCAAGCCACGGGATCGGCCATCAGCTGGGCGCCGTGGCGGGGGTTCCGCATGGGGTCTGTTCCTGCCTGCTGCTGCCCGCTGTTCTGGACTGGAATTTGGCTCAGACACAGCCCGCCCAATCGCGGATCGCCGCAGCGCTGGCATCGACGTCGGCCAGCGAAGGCGTGCGCGCCCTTCTGCGCGACCTTGGCCAGCCGACCCGGCTTCGCGATGCGCGCGTGCGGCAAGATCAGCTCGACCTCATTGCGCGCACGTCCCTGCAGAACCGCTGGGTCCGGACCAATCCGCGCCCCATCGCCACGGCCGCTGATGTCCGTCAGATCCTGGACGCAGCGTGGTGAAGGCGTTCGTGAGCAACTGGGAGGCAGATTCTTGAAGCGGGTCATCATTGTCGGCGGCGGCTATGCCGGATCCACCTTGGCCAGGGCGTTGGACGCCACATTCGAGGTCGTGCTGGTCGAGCCACGGGAGGCCTTCGTCCACAACGTCGCAGCGATCCGGTCCCTGGTGGAGCCCAGCCTGCTGGATCGGATCATCCTGCCCTATGACCGCCTGCTGAAGCGGGGCCAGGTTATGCGCGACCGGGTACAGTCTGTGGCTGAAGGTCGGGTGACGCTGGCGAGCGGACAGACGCATCAAGCCGACTATGTGGTTCTCGCCACCGGATCGACCTACGCCCAACCGTTCAAGCCGGTCTCGGACGCCATGTCCGACTTCCGCACCGCTCAGGCCGGGTTGCAGGCCGAGATCAAGGCGGCCCGGTCCATCGCCATTGTCGGCGCAGGCGCCGTCGGGGTCGAACTGGCGGGGGAGATCGCCTCCACCCTCAGCGGCAAGGACATCACCCTCATCGCCGCGACGGCGCGCCTCTTCCCCGACTTCCCGGCTGGGCTCAGCGCTAAACTGGCGGCGGATCTCAAGGCGCTGGGCGTCCGGCTGAAAACCGGGGCGAAGGCTGAAGGCCTGTCCGGGCTCGACCGGCCGACCCGCGGGACTTTGCAGCTGGAGACAGGTGAAAGCCTCGCCGCCGATCTGATCATTCCCGCCATGGGCGCACGCCCGGCCACCCATGTGACGGCAGGCCTGCCTAATGCGCGCTACGATAGCTTGGGGCGGATCGCGGTGGATGGCTGGATGCGCCCTGCTGGAATGAGCCAGGTCTTCGCCCTGGGCGACATGGCGGCGAACGGCGACCTGATGACCATTGTCGCCTCCTCCCGGCAGGCCCCCTGGCTGGCAAAGACGTTGACCGCGCTTGCAACGGGCGCGGCGGTAGAGACGCTGCCCCCTTACACGCCCTGGCTTGCGCCACCGATCCTAGTGCCTCTGGGCCCCAAGCGTGGCGCCAGCGTCTTGCCGCTCGGCCGCAACGGCACGGTTGTCGGACCCTTCCTGACCGGCCTCATCAAGGGCAAGTCTCTATTCAACCCCCGTTACCACAAGGAGTTCGGCCTCTGAGCCGGGCCCGACCCGAGGAGCTGTCCATGCTGCGCGAAGAACATGTTGTCAAAGAGCTGCACGCCGTCCGCTACCGGGGCGAGGACCCGAAATATGCCCTGGTCATCTCCCACGGCATCGCCAGCCACGGGGGCATCTATGATGTTTTCTGCACCCATCATGCGGCGCGCGGGGCGGACATCTGGTCCTACTCCGCCCCCGGTCACGGCAAGTCCACCACCAACCGTCCCCGGGGCCAATGGACGCTCGAGGAGTGGACCGAAGCCTCCGTCACCTATGCGGAGCACGTGAAGAAGACCACCGGCCTGCCGGTCTTTACCCTGGGCTCCAGCCTCGGGGTCGCGGCGGCCTTCTCCGCGCTGCATTCCGACGCGATCACCGGCGCCATCTTGATGGGTTCCCCGGTTATCCCCTCTGCTGCTGTGATCGAGATGCGGGCCGGTCCCTGGCGCACCGAGGGCTTCAAGGAGGCCATTGCTCAGCTAGGCCGCGCCGCGCGGGTGGATGTGGGCATCCTGTTCAATTTCGACGAGGACTATGGCTATGCCGGGGCGGGGGAGCAGAAGCGTCTCGATCCTTGGAACACCTGGTCCTACGACCTGGCCTCCTGGGCCACGATCTTCCAGCATCAGCCCAAGGTGCCGGCCGCACAGAACACCAAGCCGATCCTGGTGGCCGCCGGTGAGAAGGACCCAACCTTCCCACCCTTCATCATGAAGATGGCCGCCGACTCCATCGCCGGTCCGGTGGAGTTCAAGATTTTCGAGAAGGCCAGCCACCAGCTGATGCTGTTCCACACCGCCGAATTCTCCGACGCCGTGCACGCCTTCGTGCTGGCCAATATCTGACAGGAGTGACCTTCATGACCCAGCTTGCGTCCATAAAGCCTAACGCGCTGAACCACCTCGCCCTGTCTACCGGGGACATTAAGAGCCAGATCGCCTTCTTCAGCGACGTGCTGGGGATGGAGCTTATGGCCCTCTACTGGATGCATGGCGCGGAGCAGACCGTGCACGGCTTCCTGAAGCTGAACGACAAGTGCGCTGTGGCTTTCGTGCAGACACCGCACAACAAGGATATTGCGCGGGTCATCGGCGTCACCCATCCCGGCACGGCGCTAAATTCGTCCGCCCCCGGAACGATGCAGCATCTGGCCCTCAACGTGGATTCAGAGCTTGACCTGCTGAACATGCGCGATCGCATCCGGTCGCGGGGGATCAACGTGGTCGGGCCGATGGACCACGGCTTTTGCAAGTCGATCTATTTCGCTGGTCCTGAGGATCTGGCGCTGGAGGTCTCCACCTATACTGCCGCCCTGACGCCGGACGTCTGGGTGGACCCGGAGGTGATGGAATTCACCGGCGTCACAGCTGAGGACCTTGAGCGCTTCACGCATCCAGCCGCCTATGCTGGCGAGGGCGGGGCGGTGCCACAGCCCGTCTACGACCCGTCGAAGCCGCACCCGCACTTCCCGCCGGACATGTATCAGAACATCCTGTCGATGCCCGACGCACTGTTCACCGAAGTGACGCGGGAAGCCGAGCCCCCCGTGAAGAAGGTCGCTGTCTGATGGCGCGCAAGGCTCCCGCTCGCGGACGGATCGACGTCCACCACCATCTGATCCCGCCCGCCTTCACGCGGGCCATGGAGGTCCGGGGACTGACGGAGGTTGCCTCCACGCCCCTGCCGAAATGGACGGTCCAGCAATCCCTGGACGTGATGGACCTGAACGGCATCGATCTGGCCCTGACCTCCTTGTCCGCGCCGGGGACCTATTTCGACTCCAAGGCCGATGCGATTTCGCTCGCTCGGGCGTGCAACGAGTTCGCGGCGGAGATCAAGCAGCAGCACCCATCCCGCTTTGGCTCCTTCGCTGTCCTGCCCATGCCCTTCACGGCGGAGGCCTGCGCCGAGGCGATCTACGCGCTGGACGTGCTCAAGGCCGAGGGGGTCGTGCTTCTGGGGTCTACCGACGGCAAGTTCCTGGGCGACCCGTCCTTTGACGAACTGATGGCCGAGTTGAACCGGCGTAAGACGGTGGTCTTCGTCCACCCGAACCTGCACGCCACCACCGACCAGATCGGTCTGGCCACGCCGCTGTTCATCGTCGAGTTCCTTTGCGACACGACCCGTGCGGCGGTGAACCTGATCCTGTCCGGGACCATGGAGCGCTATCCCGACATCCGCTGGATCTTATCCCATGCGGGGGGATTTTTGCCCTACATCGCTTGGCGGGTGTCCTTGGCCAACAATTTTCCGGCCTTTGTCGAGCGGGCGCCGCTGGGCGTGCTGACCTATGCTCGGCGGTTCTATTATGACACGGCCCTGTCGCCCTCGCCCTTCGCCATGGCGGCGCTGAAGGCGCTGGTGGACCCCAGCCACATCCTGTTCGGCAGCGATTTCCCGTTCGCCCCCGCGCCGCTGATCGGGGTCGAGGTGCAGAACTTGGAGGCTCTGACCCTGTTTGATGGCGAGACCTTGAACGGTATCGACCGCGGCCATGCCCTAAAACTTTTCCCGCAGTTTGCGGCCCAGGGCGAGGCGACCGAGGCCCGGCGGGTGAAGCCGCAACCCCGCGCCAGTGCTTTGAAAACCGCCATAGCCGGCCGGGCGGTCGCCCTGGTCGACTGGCTGCGCAACCGCTGACCCCTTGAAGGCTTGAGGAGCATAATCGGATGACCTTGGAAATCGGTGGCCGCCGACGGCGTGGCGGACAGTTAGGCCGGACCGGCCTGTGGGTCGTGAAGGTGCTCGTCGCCCTGGCCTTTCTCGCGGCAGCGGGGCTGAAGCTGTCCGGCAGCCCGAAGATGGTGGCGGAGTTCGGGGAGATCGGCCTCGGTCAGGCCTTCCGCTATGTCACCGGCGGCGTCGAGGGGGCGGGCGCGCTTCTGCTTCTGTGGCCCCGCACCGCATTTGTCGGAGCGGTGATCCTGGTGGGGATCTGCACGGGGGCACTCGTGGCCCAGTTGACGGTGCTGCATGGGGACCTAGTCCACGTGGTTTTGTTGGGCGGCCTCGTGATCCTCGCCGGATGGCTTGAACGTCCCACCGCCCTTCGTCGTTAGGCGAGAGGTCCGGCGCGATGTCAGCCAGTGCCATGACCTGTGATGTGGCGATTGTCGGCCTCGGTCCCACCGGCGCTATATTGGCCAATCTGCTGGGCCAATATGGCTGGTCGGTAATCGCCATTGAGCGGGAAGAAGACATCTACTACGCCCCCAAGGCCGTGCATTTCGACGACGAGATCATGCGCATCTTTCAGCATGCGGGTCTGGCCGAGGGGCTGGCCCGGGTGTGCGAGCCGTTCCGCGACATGGCCTTCCTGCTGAAGGCGGGCGGTCGCCCAGCCCTCGCCTCACAGGTCGGGTCTGTCGGCGCGCCCTATGGCTGGGCCGGGGCGTGGTGGTTCCACCAGCCGACACTGGAGCGCCACCTGCGCGCCGGATTGGAACGGTTTTCGACGGTCCGGACCTTGCTCGGATACACGGTATCGTCCGTGCGCCAAGACGTTACTGGCGCGACAGTTGAAATCCTGGACACAGCGGGCTCTGCCGTCTCAGTGCGCGCCCGCTACGTCATCGGCTGCGATGGCGGCCGCAGTACCGTGCGGCGGGAGGCGGGCCTCTCCCTGGAAACGGCCGATTTCGACGAGCCATGGGTGGTGGTGGATGTGAAGTCGCTGACCGGCACCAAGGATCCGACCCTGCCAGCCCATCACTACCAGCTGTGCGACCCGGCCCAGCCCGTCACCTTCGTGCCGATGACCGGCCCCTATTATGAGTGGCAGTTCATGGTGACGGATGGCAAGTCGGAGGCGGAGGCCACGGACCCGGCCCATGTTCGCCGCCTGCTGCGCACCTTCGTGCCGCCCGGACAGGTCGAGATCATCCGCATCGCCTACTACCACTTCCACGCCCTGTGGGCGAAGACTTGGCGCAATGGCCGCATCCTGCTGGCCGGGGACGCCGCCCACCAGATGCCGCCTTTTCTGGGCCAGGGGATGTGCTCGGGCGTGCGCGACGCCATGAGCCTCTCCTGGCGGCTCGACCTGGTTCTGGCCGGAAAGGCCGACGAGACCGTGCTGCAGCACTATGAGGACGAGCGCTTGGCCCATGTCCGGCACATCATCGAGGGGGCCATGTTCCTCGGCAATGTGATCCAGACCCGGCGGCGGTCGGTGGCAGCGATCCGCAATCTGCTGGCCTTTGCCTTGCCCAGCCTGTTCCCGCCGCTGCGCCAGGTGTTCACGCACCTCGCCAATCGCAAGCGGCCCATCGAATGTGGCTTCATCGGCCGCAACGCGCCGAAACTGGCCGGACATCTGATGCCACAGCCACGGGTCAGAACCGCAGAAGGCGTCAGGTTGCTGGATGATGCGTTGGGCCCCCGCAGTGTGATCCTCGTCTCGGCGGACCGTCTGGCTCAGGTGAGAAGCGCCGTAGCAGCGTCAGGCCTCGACCTCTCCGTGGTCGGCGTTGATGTCGGACAGCGGGACGGCGTGATCGGCGATGAAGCGGACATAATCGGCGGCTGGCTGCGCAAGGCCCGGGTGGATTTCGCGCTCATCCGTCCGGACCGCGTCGTCTATGATGCCGGTAGGTTAGGCACGTTGCAGCTTGTGCTAGACGCATTTGGCGCTGCCCTTTTAAGTCCTAAGCCTCACGAGATCGCCGCATGATCGAGACGCCTGTGCTGATCGCTGGCGGCGGGCCGGTAGGACTGACCCTGGCCTTGGCCCTGTCCCGCCAGGGCGTCCGTTCAATCCTGGCGGACCCCGGCGAGATCATGCCGGTGGACCTGCCGGATGGGCTTGCCCACTTCACCCTCGCAGATGTCCGCACGGAGCCCCGTGTCAGCCTTCGCCCGGGCTGGCGCCTGTTCGGCTTCGAGCGGTTCGCCGACGGGGTCACCGCCCACCTGATGCAGGTGCGAGGGGAGGGGCAGCAACAGGTCCGGGCCGGGTATCTGGTGGGCTGCGACGGCGCGGGCAGCCTCGTGCGGAACTTCCTCGACATCGACCTGGAAGACGAGATTGCCGTCGCCTTTGGCCGAGGACGCGTGATCCTGGCCGGTGACGCCGCCCACCCAACGCCACCCGCAAGTCTGGACGGTTTGGCGCTCGGCGTCGCAGACGCGCATTGCCTCGCGGGGCACCTCGCGGAAGGGATGGATGGGGCCAATCCCAGTACGCTGCTTGAAAGCTACCAAATTGATCGCCGCGCGGTGGCGCGCCAGATTCGGGCGGGCGCCGATCCAGACCTTTTCATTCGGTCCCGTGATCATTGACCAGGTTCTTGGTAATGAGTGAATCGTTCAAAGCGAGAGCGCCATGCGTGCACACCATCCAGACCGTCGAACACTGGTGATAGCGGGCCTTGCCGCATCTCTGATCAGCAGACAGGCCCGGGCGGGCCAAGCGATTGCGCCCGGTCCCGATGGACAACCGGAAATGATCCGGCACGAAGGCGAGTGGTTTCGAGATCTGGACCATGACGGACAGGTCTCGCCCTACGAGGACTGGCGCCTGCCGGTTGAGGTGCGCGCCCGAGACCTCGTGGGGCGCATGACCCTGGCGGAGAAGGTCGGCCTGATGCTGCACGGAACCTTTCCCGCATCCGGGCCGTTCGGCATGCTGGGCTATGGTCCGGTCTATGACACTGCGGCAGCAGAGCGTCTGATCCTCGGCGCGGGCGTCACCTGCGGCATTACCCGACTGGCCCTGCCTCCCGCCGATTTCGCGACCCAGAACAATGCTCTGCAGACCATGGCCGCGAGGGGGCGGCTGGGTATTCCGCTGACGATTAGCACCGACCCTCGCCACCATTTCAAGGCGACGGCGGGAGCGAGCAATGCGGCGGTTGGCTTTTCCCAGTGGCCGGAGACGCTTGGGCTGGCGGCCATCGACGATGTCGGTCTGGTGCGCCGCTTCGGAGAGATCGTGCGGCAGGAATATCGTGCGGTCGGCATCACCATGGCCCTGTCGCCCCAGGCCGATCTGGCGACCTCGCCCATGTGGCCACGGATCGACGGCACCTTTGGTGAGGACCCTACCCGTGTGCGCGCCATGGTCGGCGCCTATGTCGAAGGGCTGCAGGGCGGGCGGTCGGGAGTGACGCCATCGGGTGTCGCGGCCGTGGTCAAACACTGGGTCGGCTATGGCGCATCGGAGGATGGCTTTGACGGTCACAATGCCTATGGCCGCTACTCCGCCTTTCCGGGGGGCGCGTTCGACTCCCATGTCGACGCCTTCCGAGACGCGCTGGCCTTCCGGGTGTCCGGCGTCATGCCGACCTACAACATCCTGCGCGGCGTGAAGGTCAACGGCCAGCCGGTGGAGCAGGTCGGCGCTGGCTTCAGCCATGTCCTCCTGACGGACCTGCTGCGCGGAACTCACCGATTTGAAGGCGTCATCCTGTCCGACTGGGCGATCTCCAAGGCCTGCGACACAGCCTGCCGCACCGGCCAGCCGCCGCAACAGCCAGCCGACATCGCCATGTCCTGGGGCGTCGAGGACCTGCCCGCCGTCGAGCGCATCGCCCTGGGCGTCAATGCTGGGCTGGACCAGTTCGGTGGAGAGAACGACCCGACCCTGCTAATGCAAGCGGTGCGGGAAGGGCGCATCTCCCCGGCGCGGATCGACCAGTCGGTCTTGCGCCTCCTGACGCAGAAGTTTCAGTTGGGCCTCTTCGAGCAGCCATTCGTTGATGCCGACCTGGCGGCAAAGGTGGTGGGGTCGTCACCGTTCCGCGACGCCGGGCTGCAGGCGCAACGGCAGTCCCTCGTCCGTCTGAAGTGGGGATCAGGCCCGGCGCTGCGCCGGAATGACACGGTTCTGCTGCGCGGCATGGCGGATGCAGCCCTCGTCCGGCATGGCCTCGCCGTGACCACCGACCCCGCCCAAGCCAGCGTGGCGTTGGTGCGCCTAGCTGCGCCGTTCGAGCGTCTGCACCCAACCTTCTTCTTCGGCAGCCGCCAGCACGAGGGGGATCTCGACTTCAAGCCGGATCATCCGGATCTGGTGGCTTTGAAAGCCTTGCCACCCGGTCTGCGGATCATCGTCGTGGCGCACCTCGACCGCCCAGCGGTGCTGACGGAAATCGAAGCCCTGGCCACGGACCTGGTGCTGGAATTTGGCGCCAGCGATGAGGCGATCCTCGACGTGCTGACCGGCGACGCCGCCTGCAAAGGGCGCACGCCCTTCAGCCTTCCCAGATCCATGGCGCATGTGCGCAACCGCAAGTGGGACCTCCCCGGGGATGATCATGATCCGCTCCATCCCATAGGATTTTCTGCCAGCTGAAGGGGCACGTGCGGTGTGCGAAAATATTGTGCGTGCATGCCAAGACTGCGAAATCGCCTGGGGGTGCCCTTTAAGATCGCGCTCCTGCGTTTCGCCGGTGGAAGGTGGGCTCAAGACCGCTGTCATCCCCTAAGGTTGAGGGCTCTATCCAGCTGAGCTACGAGGCCTTGCAGCCTCGGCGGGATTCGAACCCGCGACCTTTGGATTAAGAAGGAACCGCTGCCTGCACCACCGCCGTCATTCACCAGAATAGCAGCGAGGTTTGAAAATACAAAAGCTAGGAATTCAACGGTACTCTGCAACGACTGAAATGAGGCCGATAATGGCGGCATTAAACGCCGGAAGGTCCTCGGCGGGTATCCAATATTCCAAGTGCTCGCGACCGCCTGCCTGCTGGACGCTGTAACCGTCGAGAAAATCGCGCAAAACATCAAAACGGGTCACAAAGCCAGCGCCGTCTGCT
>CAIMFV010000007.1 GCA_903840435.1 uncultured Caulobacterales bacterium | reverse complement strand
CGTCAAAACGGCCCCAACCCGACCAAGCTCGCCATGCAATCGGCCTCAAACCCAAATCCCTGCTAATTCCCCAAATCCCCTCAGGCCAAGACGAACCCACAAATATCCCCCCACCTCCAAAAGATGCGCATTTTTTAGACGGGCGGTTTGGCAGACGACCAATTTATGGGCAGGAAAACCACACTTCAGGTCTAAGATTCTCGGAGATTTTTAAGTTTTGGATGATTGATGAGAAGCCAAAGCCGATTGCAGCCGTGTTGGAGGGTCGCGCGGCGCGAGAGTCTAGAGCTCCAACTTTTCAGCAACCTGGGGATACCAATCATATGCGTAACATCACGCCCACAGTTATGAGTTTGACTTCGGCTTTGTTGCTTTCTACCGCAGCCATGGCCGATGACACCCCGCCGCCAGCGGCTCCGGCCGCCGCGCCAGCTGCGCCCGCCGCCCCTGCGGCCCCGGCCTTTCAACTGGGCATGGATGGACCCATCACCATTAACCCGACGCCCTATACGGTGAGTTCAGGATCGGCGCTCGGCACCATCATCATCAATGGTGCGGTTTCTGGTATCGCCATGGCGCAAGATCACCATGTGTCTGGGGACCATAGCGGTTGGGGCGATCTGTCGAACGCCCAGATCTTGATCGAAAAAACCGACGGACCCTTGCAGTTCTTCGTCGACGCCGGGACCTATTCCTTCCCCGACCTTGGAACGCCCTATACGCGGTCCAACAAGATCACCTCGTCCTCCTTCGGCGCCGTGCCAATCGCCTTCTTGAAATGGGTTCCGACAGGCGCGTTCTCCGTGCAGGTCGGCAAGCTGCCAACCTTGATCGGCGCGGAGTATAACTACACGTTCGAAAACACGAACATCGAGCGCGGTCTGTTGTGGAACCAAGAAAATCAGGTCGCGCGCGGCATTCAAGCCAACTATACCTATGGCCCAGTCCTGTTTAACCTGTCGCTCAATGACGGCTTTTATTCGGGAAAATACTCCTACGTCACCGGCGCGGCGACCTGGACGATTGATGGCTCCAATACGCTTGAGCTTTCTGGGGGCGGCAACACCAAAACCACCACCGTGTCAAACTCAGCCACACCGGTTTTCCTCAATAATTCCAGCATGATCAATTTGATCTGGACCCACACCCAGGGTCCCTGGACCTTCCAGCCCTATTATCAATACACATCGGTGCCGTCAGTTCCGGCGCTGAAGTCGTCAGGGGCGTCGACCAGCGGTGCGGCGGTCTTTATCGACTATGCCTTCCCCTCCACATCCCCCCTGACCGGCTTTAGCCTGCCTGTGCGGGTTGAGTACATTACCTCGAAGTCGAACGCTGCCAGTTCGCCGAACCTGCTCTACGGGCCGAGCAGCAAGGCATGGTCGTTCACCTTCACACCGACCTACCAGTGGAAGATCTATTTCGTCCGGGGCGAGCTCTCCTACACGAACGCCAGTTCGTTAACAGCGGGCGACGGTTTCGGCACCCTGGGCACCGCCAAATCCCAGACACGCGCCTTGCTGGAAACCGGCGTGCTGTTCTAGGTCAAGCTTCCGCCTCGAGTTTGTCAGGGAAAAATGGACTCCGATTTTCCCGATAAGACAAACGACCCCTTACGAAACGAGAGGCTGTCGGGTTCGGTTTGAGCTTGGCAGCCTCAAGGCTCTCGTCAAATTCGGGCTGCGTCTCCTCCCGACGCAGCCCGTTTTTATGTGCACACACCAAAGGTTCGGTGGCCCCAGGAGGCGCGAAGACACAAAAGCTTCAAACCTGACCCGATGGGTGAAACTCTTCGCGCTTCCTGCGTGGACAAGGGCGATCACCTCTGCTACAGACCGCCGCTCAAGGCACGGAGAGCGGCTTTCCGGGCGCAAGACGATTTTTCTTACAACCGAGTGCGGCGCTTTCGGGCGACGTGGGCGGGGGTCCAGAGGAGGGCCTAGTCATCGTTCAGATCTTTGTGCGCGACAATAATGTCGATCAAGCGCTGAAGGCGCTGAAGAAGAAAATGCAGCGCGAAGGTACGTTCCGCGAAATGAAGCGGCACGTCCACTATGAGAAGCCGTCTGAAAAGCGGGCGCGCCAAAAGGCTGAAGCCGTCCGCCGGGCGCGTAAGCTGGCACGCAAGCGCGCCCAGCGTGAAGGTCTGATCGCCGCACCGAAGCGGGTGAAATAGACCGCACGTCTTGCGGCTCAGCGCCGAACATGAAGGCCCCCGGTTTCGGTGGGCCTTTTTTGTTGCTTAGCGCTGGGTCAGGACGACGCTGCCGGGCGCGCCTGCAACCTTGAGCCGGAGCCACGGGACGCAGCCACCATCGCGGCTGCCATCAAGCCTGCAGCCGCTAAGAAGGGCGCACCCATAGGCCAATGGGCATGGGCGGGCTCGAGCACCGTCGCTAATAGCGCGGTGAAGGTCACAGGCCCAAGGATTGAGGCGAGGGACCTCAGCCGCCGACCGTGCGCCTTGCAGACGCCCTTGGGCGTCCGCACCGACCTCTGCCGACATCAAGGCTTGGCTGGCGGGCGAAAAGAGGTTGGCAATCACCTGGATGGGGACAACGCAAAGAAATAGCGCCCCATTCGGCGCCAAACCAAACAGCGCCATGGACACGACGCCTCCCGCGAGACCGAACATCATCGCGGCCCTTTCCCCGAAGCGGCTCACCACCGGCTTGAGGAGCAAGACCTGGGAGACGATGATCCCGAGCCCCATCACCATGACCGTTACACCGACTAACAGGGTCGAGAAGTGGTATCGGGCGCTGAGATAGGGAATCATGGCGCTAAACAACACCTGCTGCGAGAGCACAAAGGCAAAGGTTCCGGCCGCGAGGTAGAGCAGGCCGGATTTCCCGCGGAAAATCGCCAGGGCTGATAACGGATTAATGGCGCGGAGTTTCAAAGGCGCCCTGTGGGACGGCGACAGCGATTCTGGCAGGACGAAGGCCCCGTAGAGTGCGTTCGCGCCACAAAGCCCCGCGCCGAGCCAAAAGGGCGCGCGGAGATCGAGCTGGCCCAGCACACCGCCCAGGAGTGGACCGAGGAGGAGCCCAAGGCCAAAGGCGGCGTTTAGGACGCCAAACCGGGCGGACCGCCGCTCGGGTTCGGTGATATCGGCGACATAGGCATTGGCGGTGGCGTAACTTGCCGCTGTCACCCCGCCGAGCGCGCGTCCGACAAACAGCCAGACGACGGTGGGAGCCAGCCCCATCAGACAAAAATCCAAGCCCATGCCGACCATAGACGCGATGAGAACCGGACGCCTGCCAAATCGATCCGACACGGCGCCCAGCACCGGTGAAGCGAATAGGTTCATCAGGGCGAAGATTGCCACGGCGAGGCCGAGATTACGCGCGCCATCCGAGAGATTGTCGTGGGCGAGCCGCGTCAACAGTCCCGGCAGCACCGGCGCCGCAACACCCCAGGCCAGATTGTCCAAAAGCGCCAAACCGACGATGAAACCAAACCCATCACCGGATGCGCGAAACGGCCCCCAATGCCGACGTCGGTCCATCTTCGCCATAGCCCCCTCCCCCCGAACACGCTCCGACGCAGGCGCCTCCGCCGCACGGGTCAAAAGGTCACTTAGACGATCAGCCAAATTGGCTCTGGTCAAGTGTGCCAAAATGCGCGGGCGCGGCTCAAATCCCCGCAATCCCAGATAAATCTTACGGATTTACCCGACAGTCGGGTCGCTGTCGCGAAGGTGTCGGGTTAAAGACGTGTTGGTGTCGTGGTCAAATGGGTCGCGCCGTTGCCAGGTTCGGGCATTGAACGAGGGGTCACGAATGCTCATCCAAAAGCTCAGACTTCAGCGGGGCTGGTCACAAGAACAGCTTGCCGAGCTCAGCGGTCTTAGCGTGCGCACCATTCAACGGCTTGAACGCGGTCAGCCCGCCAGTCTTGAGACGTTGAAGGCACTGGGGGCGGTATTCGATGTCGACGTCTCGACCTTACAGGAGCCCGACATGTCTTTGTCTGCCGACACCCCGACCAAGCCTGCCTCGGTCCCCGCCTCCGAGGCGGAAGAAGCGCTGGCCTTCGCCCATGTTCGATCCATCAAAGCATTTTATGTCAGCCTGGCCCAATATGTGATTGGCATCACATTATTATCGATCCTCAATCTTGTGACCTCGCCCCATTATTTCTGGGCCATTTTTCCGATGCTCGGCTGGGGAATTGGTGTCGCGTTTCACGGCTTGCGCGTCTTCGACAAGATCCCGCTTTTGACTGGTGATTGGGAACGGCGCCAAGTCGAAAAGCGCCTTGGTCGCAAGCTCTAATCCGAACCGCATCCAAGGACACTCCCCATGACCCTTGCTCCAATTGTCACCGTCCATATGACGGCGGCCCTGCTCGCCACAGCCATAGGTCCGGTAGCCCTTTGGGCGCGACTTGGTCGCCAGCAAAGGCCAAGGCTGCATCGCGCCTTTGGCTATGGTTGGGTGACGCTGATGATCGTTGCGGCACTCAGCGCCATCTTTATCCACGGCGCGTCAAACTTCAGCCTTGCTGGCTTTTCGCCGCTCCACCTCTTTATCCCGTTTGTGCTGTACAATTTCATCCGGTCCTTCATCGCCCTTTCGCGTGGGGAGATCGAACGGCATCGACGGCACATGCAAGGCGTCTATATCGGGGCCTGTCTGATCGCCGGACTGTTCACCTTGATCCCTGGCCGCTATCTTGGCGACCTGATCTGGCACGATTGGCTGCGGCTGACCTAGTCGCGCGCAGTGAGCACTACCGGCGCAGGAGACGGACGACCCATCGCTTTAGATCCGGCTTCTCAGCCGCCAGGGCGCCCGAGCGGAAGGCGCGCCCGGCCAGGATCATGACGCCAACGGCGGTGAGCGCCATCATGACGAGCGCAGCGCCCAGCTCCCACACCGAAGCCCCCGCCGCCACGCGGACCGACATGAGGAAGGGGGTGAAGGGAGGCACCCAGGCCAGCGTTCGTAAAATTGCAGCGTCGGGATGGCCAATGCTCGCGCCCAGAAAGATCAAAGGAATGGTCAAGACGACCATGACAGGCCCAAGCAGGGTCTGGGCATCGCGCGGCGTTTCGCAAAAGGAGCCAATGGCGGCGAAAATAGAGGCGTACATCAGATAGCCGGTGACGAAAAAAGCCGCGAACCAAAAGATCAGGCCATGGGACATCAAGGCCGCCACCACACCTTGCGCCACATCTGGCGAGGCCTTGCTTAGAAAATAGGCCGTTCCCCCGCCCCAGATCGACAGCATGGTCATGGCGAGCGCGCCTGCGCCAAGGATTTTACCCGACAATATTTCGCTCACCGAGGCCGAGGATAACAGCACCTCCATGACCCGGTTTGCCTTTTCCTCGATCACCGTATTGAGCAAGACGCCCGCCCCGGTCATGGTCAAGGTCCACAGCAAAACCGACAAAATCACCGCAGCGATGGCAGGCAACCGGTCGCGCAAGGCAACCCTGCCCGATGCCGCCTTAGGCGAAAAATTTCTCACCTCGACGAGGTTTTGATCGAGCCGAAGGGCCAGATCGGGTCCAACGCCAGCTTCCGCCAGACGCGCCTCGCGGAGCCAGATGTTCAAAGGCTCTGACAGCCGGCCGCTGAGGAGGCCGGTTTCGGGCGCGGGCGTCCAGAGGTCGACCTTGAGGTGGGCGGTGTCGCCGAACATTACCGCCACAGCGGTTAGTTTCTGTCCGTCCGCCAAGGTCTTAGCGCCTGTCAAATAGGCCCGCGCGGCGGCGCCCGCGGCTTCCGGCGTGGTGGCCATGGCAATGTCGGCCGGAGGCGACACGAGAAGGATGGGCTTATCGCCAGAACTTCCGCTTGTCGCCCTTTGCGATTCGGCGAGCTTGGTCGCCAAATAGGCACTGGGCGAATTGATCGACCCGCTCACAGCCCGGTGAGTAAGGTCGAGGACCACAAGCCGTGGGGGCGGTTCGCTTCTGGCCACCCATTGTGGGCCGATGATGGCCGTCGATCCGGCCAGCGGCATGACCAGCAGCGAGATCCAAAATCCCGGCGTGCGCAGGAAAGACAGATATTCGCGCCGTGCAATGAGGAATGCGCGTCTCATGCCGCCTGTCCTTCTGTGGTCATCGGAGCCGACGAGGACGTCGCGCCGGTAATCTTGATGAAGGCGTCATGCAGCCCCGGCGAGCGACTTTCAAACCGGCGGATATCGAGGTTGCGGGCAAAGGCTTCCCGGAGGGCCAAATTGGCGCTCGCCCCGACGCCCAATCTTGCTTCAAAGACGCCAACCCCTTCCTCAAGTGTCGACTGCAGCGTGACACTGGCGACCCCTGGCAAGGCGCTCACCTGTTCAAGCGATAAGACCCCTTCAACAACCAAGGCTTGTGGGACCTGGGCGCAGGCCTCGGCGACCGTGCCGTCAAACACCTTCGTCCCCTTGGCGAGCAGGACCACCTTGTCGCAAAGCCGCTCTGCGTGGGCCATTACATGGGTGGAAAAGATCACCGTCGCGCCGCCATTGGCGAGCTCGCGCACCAAACGCTCTAAGGATTGTTGGTTGGCCGGGTCGAGGCCGGAAAAGGGTTCATCGAGGATGACCAGTTCCGGTTGGTGGGTCAGGGCCGAGATCAGGGCGACCTTTTGAGCCATTCCTTTGGAGAGGGCCTTGACCGGCCGATGCAGGGCATGGAGCAGACCCTGATCTTCCAAGAGCGCGGTTCCGCGCGCCAAGGCCTTGGCCGGATCGAGACCTTTCAGGCCGCCGAAAAACCGAAAGGCGTCGGCAGGGGTCATGCGGCGATAAAGGCCGCGCTCCTCGGGCAGAAAGCCGATGCGGTCGCGCACCTTACGGCTGTCCGTCGCGCCCAAGACCTCGATGCGTCCCGAACTTGGCACCACCAAACCCAGCACCATGCGCAGCGTCGAGGTCTTGCCTGCGCCATTGGGGCCGAGGAAGCCAAATATCTTACCGCGTGGCGCCTCAAAGCTCAGGTCGCGTACGGCGTAGTTTTCGCCAAAACGCTTTTCGACATGCTGAAGTCGCACGGCGATCTCGGTCATAAGGCTGCCTCACACTGGTGCCAAACCGACGTCTGGTCCGAAGGGGAAGACGACCGGGTTCCGGAGAGCCAGACCGTTACACTAGAGCCCCTTAACAATCCCCTCGACCATCTTCTTGGCGTCGGCGAACAACATCATGGTGTTATCGCGGAAGAAGAGTTCGTTTTCCACGCCCGCATAGCCCGAGCTCATGCCGCGTTTGACAAATAAGACAGTGCGGGCCTTCTCAACATCAAGAATGGGCATGCCATAGATGGCCGACTTGGGGTCGGTCTTCGCCGCCGGATTGGTGACGTCATTGGCGCCGATAACGAAGGCCACATCGGCAGTCGAAAACTCGCTATTGATATCCTCAAGCTCGAACACTTCGTCATAGGGCACATTGGCCTCGGCCAGCAGCACATTCATATGTCCCGGCATGCGGCCCGCCACCGGGTGGATGGCGTATTTAACCTCGACACCCTCTTCTTTCAGCTTGTCGGCCATTTCGCGTAAGGCGTGCTGGGCCTGACTGACCGCCATGCCATAGCCCGGCACAATGATCACCTTGGAGGCGTTTTTCATAATAAAGGCCGCATCGTCGGCCGAGCCTTGCTTGACCGGCCGGGTCTCCACCTTGCCGCCTGCTGCCGCGCCACTGTCATCGGCGCCAAAGCCACCGAGGATCACCGAGACAAAGCTGCGGTTCATGCCTTTACACATGATGTAGGACAGAATTGCGCCCGACGAACCCACCAGAGCGCCGGTGATGATCAAGGTGATATTGCCAAGCGTGAAGCCCATGGCCGCCGCCGCCCAGCCGGAATAGCTGTTCAGCATCGAGACCACCACAGGCATGTCCGCCCCGCCAATCGGGATGATCAAGGTGATGCCGATGATCAGGGCGAGGGCGAAAATCGCCCAGAAGGCCCAAAGCGCCACGCCGCCGGACAGGCACAAGGCCACAACCAAGGCGACAATGGCAAGCGCGAGGCCAAGGTTGAGCGCATGGCGTGCGGGCAGGATGATGGGCGCGCCGCTCATATTGCCGTTCAACTTGGCGAATGCGATCAAGGAGCCGGTAAAGGTGATGGCCCCGATGGCCACACCGACCGACAGTTCAATCAAGCTCTCGAGCTTGACGCCGCTTCCTTCGGCAATGCCGTAGGCGGCCGGGGTGTAGATGGCCGCCACAGCCACCAAACAAGCGGCCAAGCCAACAAGGCTGTGAAAGGCGGCCACCAGTTGCGGCATGGAGGTCATGGCCACGCGACGGGCAATGACAGCGCCAATGCCGCCGCCTACCGCGACCCCGCCGATAATGAGACCGAGCGTCGTCACATCCAAAGCGCCAGCGCTAAACAGGGTGACCAGCGTCGTGCCCACAGCGATGATCATCCCGATCATGCCGAGCGTATTTCCCCGTCGGCTGGTGACCGGACTTGAAAGGCCGCGCAGGGCGAGGATGAAGAGGACGCCGGAGACCAGATAGAGGATTGAGGCGATATTGGCGTTCATGCGCGCCCCTCCTTCTTTTTGTACATGGCAAGCATGCGCTGCGTCACAAGGAAACCGCCGAAAATATTGACGGCGGCGAGGGCTGCGGCAACCGCGCCTGCGCCTTTCGAAACCGCGACGCTGGCGCCCGCCGTCAGGCCTTCTGGCGCATGGGCGGCAGCGGCGAGCAGGGCGCCGACAATGATGACCGAGGAGATGGCGTTGGTCACCGCCATCAAGGGCGTGTGCAGAGCCGGTGTCACGCTCCAGACCACATAATAGCCGACAAAGATGGCGAGCACGAAAATGGCGAGGCGAAAGACGGTTGGGTCGACAGCTTCCATGGCGGGGTCCGTACGCTGTTTTATCAGCCCTTCAGGGCGGGATGGACGATGTCGCCGCCTTTGGCGACCAGAGCGGCCTTGAGAATCTCATCTTCAAAGTCGGGCGACAGCGCGCCTTCCTTGGTGATCAAGAGACCGGCGAAATTAACCAGATTGCGCGCATAGAGGGCGGAAGCATCGGTGGCGATCCGTCCGGCAAGGTTGGGGAAGCCAACGATTTTCACCCCGCCAATATTGGCGATTTCACCGAGCTTTGCGCCCTCGACATTGCCGCCCTGCTCGACAGCGAGGTCAACCAGCACCGAGCCCGCCCGCATCGAGGCCACATGGGCGGCGGTGACCAGACGGGGGGCCGCGCGGCCAGGGATCAGCGCCGTCGTGATGACAATATCTTGCTTTTTGATGTGTTCGGCAGTGAGTGCTGCCTGCTTGGCTTGATACTCCGCCGACATTTCCTTGGCGTAGCCGCCTGCGGTCTGGGCGTTCTTAAACTCCTCATCCTCGACGGCGAGAAACTTAGCCCCCAAGCTTTCGACCTGTTCTTTGGTCGCCGGGCGCACATCGGTCGCGGTCACCACGGCCCCCAAACGGCGCGCCGTGGCAATGGCTTGCAGACCTGCGACGCCGACACCCATGACGAACACCTTGGCGGCGGCCACGGTGCCCGCAGCCGTCATCATCATCGGCAGGGCCCGGCCATAGGCCTCCGCCCCCTCAATCACCGCCCGATACCCCGCCAAATTGGCCTGCGACGACAAGGCGTCCATCGCCTGAGCGCGGGTGATGCGGGGGATAAACTCCATGGCAAAGGCCGTGGCCTTGCGCTCGGCCAAAGCCGTCAACAGCGGTTTGGATTGATAGGGATTGATCAGGCCAGCGAATATCGCGCCGGGCTTGAGGGCCGCGAGTTCGGCCTCGGAGGGGTTGCGAACCTTGAAAAGGATATCTGCATCGGCCACCGCTTCCTGCAAGGAGGAGACGAGGCTTGCGCCCGAAGCCGCATAGTCTTCGTCGGGATAAGCGGCGGCAAGGCCCGCGCCTGCCTCTACACTGACCGAAAAGCCGAGCGCGATAAGCTTCTTCACGCTCTCTGGCGTTGCGGCGACCCGGGTCTCGCCCGCATGGCTTTCCCGCGTGATCGCAATCCTCGGCCCCATAATTCCCCCCGGACTGATTTCAGGCGCGGGCATTAGGTGAGGATTTGACGTCGCTGTCTAGCCCGTTTCCCGCGTCGTCACCGTGAATAAGACGGGCTAGAGTGCGATTGGCTTTTTTCACGACACTCGTGATGTTTGTTGGTGTGAGATACCGAACATACTTGAAATCGAATATGGTTCAATAATGTGCTATGGGCCAACGAACAATTGCACTCCCGCCTCCGGGCGGTGGCCAGCGCGAAAGACGCTGCTCTCGGAAACGGGACTCTTTGAGGCGACCTCTTCGCAACAAGGGACTCGAAAATGGTGCGCCGATCTTGTGCTACGCCAATGCAATTTAGCTCGACCTCAATCCCCACAATTCTAGACCAATTACCGAACCCGCTCTCACGGCACCGTCGCACCAACTCCCACCCGGCCAATAAAAGCAAATGACCTTGGTCTTGCGAACCCACACCCGGGATGCCGATCATTTTGTTGGCTTGGGTCAATCATTAAAGCGCGCCAACAGATGGGCTGAGTGGGCCTGCGCACTCGTCGTCAACCTCATAATCCTCGCGATCATGGTCATTCCGTAAGCGACCAGCTGGCCCCGTGTGGTGGTAGATCTGGTTGATCGTTATGGTTTGGGACCCGTTTTGCGTTACTCCTTTCGGATCCTCCTATGTCTGCACCTGTGTCTACACCTAAGAGGCTCCAGATGGTTGAGGCCGT
>CAIMFV010000006.1 GCA_903840435.1 uncultured Caulobacterales bacterium | reverse complement strand
CGGCCTGCGCCGGGAGGAGCGGTGTTTAGGTGGCGCTCAATCAAATCCGCTCATACCGGCGAAGGCCGGTATCCAGGAGATCATCCCAAACGTCTTAGGGCCTGTCCCTGGATCCCGGCCTGCGCCGGGAGGAGCGGTGTTTAGGTGGCGCTCAATCAAATCCGCTCATACCGGCGAAGGCCGGTATCCAGGAGATCATCCCCAAACCTCAGCAGGCCCGTCCCGACCCACCTCGGGATGAGCGGCCGAAAAGTGCATAATTTCAATTACATACGCTCATTCCAGTGACGGCCTAGGCCCGCCACCACGTCCCTATTCGCTGCCGCCGGTGACGCCGTCCCAGAACTTTTTCGCCTTGGTGAAGAAGGTCTCGTGATGGGGGTGGTGTTTGGGCAGGTCGGACCAACTGTCAGCCAGCTCGTGCATCAGCTCCTTTTGCCGTGCATTGAGGCGGACGGGGGTTTCAACCCGGATATGGACCATCAGGTCGCCATGTTCGCGGCCACGTAGGCTTGGCATGCCCCGGCCCTTGACCCGGATGACGTCGCCGGTCTGGGCGCCTTCCAATATGCGCACCTTGGCCTTGCAAGCGTCGGAATCGTGGGATTTTAAGCCCTCTGGACAGAGGGCCGGGGCGTCGATTTCGCCGCCCAGCACCGCCATCCACATGGGGGCTGTAACCTCGCAGTGCAGATCAAGCCCGTCGCGGCTAAAAATGTCGTGGGGTCTGACCGAGAGGAAAATATAGAGATCGCCGCGCGGCCCGCCCCTTTGACCGGCATCGCCTTCGCCCGACAGGCGGATACGCGCGCCATCATCGACGCCAGCGGGGATACGCACCGACAGGGTCCGCTCTTTGCGCACCTGCCCGGCACCGTGGCAGGTCCGGCAGGGGTCGGAAATGGTGCGCCCACGCCCGCCGCAATAGGGACAGGTGCGCTCAATGGAGAAAAAGCCCTGCGAGGCGCGCACGCGGCCATGGCCATTGCAGCCTTGGCAGACGCTGGGCTGGCCGCCGCCGCGCGAGCCGGTGCCGTCGCAGGCCTCGCAAGCTTGCGTCGTGGCAGCTGTGATGGGGACTTCCGCCCCGGTAAAGGCTTGCTCGAGTGAGATTTGCAAATCATAGCGCAGGTCCTGCCCGCGCTGGGGGCCGCTGGACGCCCGGCGCCCGCCGCCGAACATCTCACCAAACACATCGCCAAACACTTCCGAGAAGATGTCGCCTGCGTCTTGGAAGCCGCCAAAGCCGCCACGGCCGCCGCCCTGCCCGTCGACGCCCGCATGACCAAACCGATCATAGGCGGCGCGCTTATTGGCATCGGAAAGCACCGAATAGGCCTCGTTACATTCCTTGAAGCGCCGCTCCGCTTCCGGGTCGCCCGGATTGCGGTCAGGGTGGAGCTTCATCGCCGCCTTGCGAAAGGCCGACTTTAATTCCGCGTCGGAAACTTCGCGGGTAACTTCGAGAATTTCATAATAGTCGCGTTGAGCCATGGCCGCGTCAGTCTTGCTGTGAGGGGTCGTCGGTCATGTGAACATCAGCACACGCGACCAGAGCCTGCCAAAGGCTCTGGTCGACACTGTGCCTGACAAAGGCCGGATTAATGGCCCTTATTGGCGGAATCGACTTCTTCAAATTCAGCGTCGACAACGCCGTCTTCCTTGGGCGCTTCGCCCTCGGCGTGACCTTGTTGCGCTTGATACATGGCCTCGCCAAGCTTCATTGAGGCTTCAGCCAGGGTGCGGGTCTTGGCTTCAATTGCCTCTGGATCGTCGCCATCGCGGGCGGTCTTCAGATCGGCAATTGCCGCTTCAATCGCCGCCTTGTCAGCGGGCGCCACCTTATCGCCAAACTCAGCCACCGACTTTTCGCTCGAGTGCAACAGAGCATCGGCGTGGTTGCGGGCTTCGACCAAGGCTTTGCGCTTCTTGTCGTCCGCCGCATTGGCCTCGGCTTCCTTGACCATGCGGTCAATATCGGCATCCGACAGTCCGCCATTGGCTTGAATGCGGATCGACTGTTCCTTGCTGGTCGCCTTGTCCTTGGCCTGGACATTGACAATGCCGTTGGCGTCGATGTCGAAGGTCACTTCGACCTGGGGCACGCCGCGCGGTGCGGGCGGAATGCCAACCAGATCAAACTGGCCCAACAGCTTGTTGTCCGCCGCCATGGGGCGTTCGCCTTGGAACACCCGAATGGTCACCGCCGACTGATTATCGTCAGCGGTGGAGAAGACTTGGCTGCGCTTGGTCGGGATGGTGGTGTTGCGCTCAATCAGCGGCGTGAAGACCCCGCCGAGGGTCTCAATACCAAGCGTCAGGGGCGTGACGTCGAGGAGAAGGACGTCCTTCACATCGCCTTGCAAAACGCCGCCCTGGACGGCCGCGCCCAAAGCCACCACTTCGTCCGGATTAACACCCTTATGGGGCTCGCGACCGAAGAAGGCCTTCACCGCCTCGACGACCTTGGGCATGCGGGTCATGCCGCCGACCAAGACCACTTCGTCGATTTCCGACTTTTTGAAGCCTGAATCCTTCAGGGCCTGTTCGCAAGGCACGATGGTCTTGGCGATCAGGTCTTCAACCAAGGCTTCCAGCTTGGCGCGGGTCAGCTTCAGATTGAGGTGCAAAGGACCAGACGCATTCATCGAAATGAACGGCAGGTTGATGTCGTATTGCGGAACGGTGGACAGTTCCTTCTTTGCTTTTTCAGCCTCTTCCTTCAGGCGCTGTAGGGCTAGCTTGTCATTGCGCAGATCAACGCCGCTTTCCTTCTTAAACTCGTCGGCGAGGTGATCGACCACACGCAGGTCGAAGTCTTCACCGCCAAGGAAGGTGTCGCCATTGGTCGCTTTGACTTCAAAGACGCCATCGCCGATTTCGAGGATCGAGATATCAAAGGTACCGCCGCCCAAGTCATAGACCGCGATCTTCTTGCCTTCGCTCTTGTCGAGGCCATAGGCAAGCGCGGCTGCGGTGGGCTCATTGATGATGCGCAGCACTTCAAGGCCGGCAATCTTGCCTGCGTCCTTGGTGGCTTGGCGTTGGGCGTCATTGAAATAGGCGGGAACGGTGATGACCGCCTTTTCAACCTTCTCACCGAGATGGGCTTCGGCTGCCTCTTTCATCTTGATCAGGGTGAAGGCTGAGATTTGTTGCGGCGAATAGTCCTTGCCGTGGGCGCGAACCCAGGCATCGCCATTGGGCCCCTTGATGATTTCGAACGGCGCAAGCCCCTTGTCCTTGGTCACCATCGGGTCGTCATATTTGCGGCCGATCAGGCGCTTGATGGCGAAGAAGGTGTTGGAGGCGTTGGTAACCGCTTGGCGCTTGGCCGGTTGTCCGACCAGGCGTTCGCCGTCTTCCAAAATCGCCACGACAGAAGGGGTGGTGCGCGCGCCTTCAGCGTTTTCGATTACCTTGGGCGCCTTGCCGTCCATAATGGCGACACAGGAATTGGTCGTGCCAAGGTCAATGCCGATAATCTTGCTCATGTTCGGCCTCAGTCTCCATGTTGGGCGGACGGGCTTCCCGGCCTTCGAGAAGCACCGGTCAACGCCTGTCCCCTAGGGTTCAAGTCTTCCGCGTACGTTGGTTGTTTCCGCGACCCGAGCGAAGCGCCCAGACCGCCGAAAATCACCGTGTTGGAGCCCATATGGGAACGCGATCCGCCGCCGCAAGACCATAGCCGCCGTAGGGGTAAGGCAATTTCACTTCGGCGCGATTTTCAACGCGGGAGCAGGCAGGTCTTGGCCTCAAAACCTTGGCCTTGAGGTCAAAACCGGGGCAAGTCGGCAGATGTCCACCCACCGCCGAGCGCCTGGATGAGACCAAGGCTGGCGAGCGCCCGATTGAGGCGCAAGGTCAGCAAGGCTTCTTCCACCGTGTAGCGCGCGCTTTCAGCCTGCGCCACCGCACCATAGGCAAGGGTTCCGGCGGCGTACTGATTGCGCGCAATCTGTTCGGCCTGCTTTGCGCGGTCGAGATCAGCCTGACGAAGCGGCGCCTCGGCCTCGAATGCACGCAGTCTCGCCACCTGATCCTCAACGTTTTGCAAGGCCGCTAGGACGGTGTTTCGATAGATGGCCGCCTGTTGCTCATAGGCGGCGCGCGCGGCGCGATCCGCACCTTGCCGCCCACCAAAATCAAGCACAGTGCCCGAGGCGGCAGCGCCATAGGCCCAGACCGTGGTCGGGGACGTCAGAAGCTTTGAGACGATGGCGCTGGTTGAGGTGTCAGACGCCGACAAGGACAGATTAGGGAACCAGGCGGCCCGTGCAATGCCAATCCCCGCGCTGGCGGCGGCGGCGGCGCGTTCGGCGCCAGCCACGTCAGGCCGTCTTTGAAGGAGAGTGCTGACAATTGCCACTGGCGCATCCGGCGCGTGGGCTGTCAGCGCGCTTGGGGGCAGGCTAAAACCTTCCGGCGGCGCCCCGACCAGAACAGCGATGGCATGTTCATAAACCGCGCGGCTCGCCTTAGCGTCAAAAACGGCCGCATGGGCGCTCGCCTCGGCGCTCTCGGCCGCAATCACATCGCTACGCTGCGCCACCCCGGCGCGATACTGGTTTGCAGTATCATGGGCGATGCGCTGGGCGGCGTTGGCCGCCTGGGTCAGCAAGCCGATCTGTTCGTCCTCGGCGCGCAGCGTCAAATAGTCTCCGGCCAGTTCAGCCTCGAGCGAAAGCCGGACGGTGGCCAGATCGGTAGCGCTGGCTTGCGCCTCAGCGCGGCTTTGCTCAACCTGGCGGCGGATCTTGCCCCAAAAATCCAGCGTCCAACTGGCGCTGGCGGCAGCGGAATAGGTTTTACCGGGCCGAAGCGTCGTCGAAGCGCCTGACCCTCCGCCGCTCCTTTGTCCAGACCCCTGATAGCCAAGCACCGGAAAGACGCCAGATTGGGCTTCTTCCACCAGAGCGCGGGCTTGACGATAGATGGCTTCCTGAGCTTTCAGGGTTTGGTTCGCAGCGCCCAACTGCACCTCAAGGCGGTCGAGGTCAGGATCCTTGAACGCCGTCCACCAAGGGCCGCGCGGTAGGCCATCCAGGGGCTCAGCCGGAACCCAGCCGGTGGCTTCCTTCGGCGGCTCAGCCAAGCTTTCCACGCCGGGCGCCTTGGGCGGGCTATAGTTCGGACCGACCGCGCAGGCGGCAAGACTGATCGCGACGACGCCAAATCCGCTAAGCAAAAAAAGGGGCCGGAGAGCCATGGGTCGCCTCATTCGCTAGGGCCTTATTCGCTGGGGATCGGTTGCGGCGACGTTACGCCGCCACGCGGGTCCGGTCGCGCGACCGGACGCTTTTGGCGCAAGCGATCCATATAGATATAGACCACCGGCGTGGTCAGGAGGGTGAGGATTTGGCTAGCGATCAGGCCGCCAATAATGGCGACGCCTAGCGGTTGGCGAAGCTCGCCACCTTCTCCTAGGCCGAGCGCCAGGGGCACCGCACCAAGGACCGCCGCCACCGTGGTCATCAGGATCGGCCGGAAGCGCAACATGGACGCGCGGTAGATGGCCTCCATTGGGGTCAAGCCTTCCCGTTCGCCATGCAAGGCAAAATCGATGATCAAGATGGCGTTCTTTTTGACGATGCCGATCAGCAAGATCAGGCCGATCAGCGAAATGACCGAAAACTCCAAATGAAAGACCATGAGGGCGAGAATTGCGCCAATGCCCGCCGAAGGCAGGGTCGATAAGACAGTGATCGGGTGGACAAAACTTTCATAGAGGATGCCAAGCACCAGATAAACCGCAAGGAGGGCTGCGGCGATCAACATGGGCTCGCTCGATAGCGAGGCTTGAAACTGTTGTGCTGTGCCTTGGAACCCGCCGCTCACCTGATTAGGCATGCCGATCTGGGCGATGGCGTCCTTGATCGTGGTCTGGGCGTCCGACAAGGAATAGCCGGGCGCAAGGTTAAACGAGAGCGTCGTCGCGACGGTCTGACCCTGGTGCGAAATCGACAAGGGCGTGTTGTTCGGACCCCATGAGGCGATCGAGGCCAGCGGGATCATGCGTTCGGCGCTGGTCGAAATCGCTTGTCCGGTTTGGGCCTGCCCATTGCCGGTGGTGGTCCGCGTGGTTCCCGCGCCGCTGAGGGCTGTGGCAGAGCCGGTCAAGCCGCTCGCCGACACCGAACTCGCGGCCTGGGGTGTGGCGGACGCAGCCCCGTTTGTGGCTTCTGCCGGTTGGCTGAGTGACGCCCATGGCAGCGGTGCAGGCTCGCGCGAGGCAAGGCTTAGGCTCGGATTTGGCGGGCGTTGGGTCGCGGGAGCGGCAAGGCGGGCCAAAAGGGCTGGGCTTGTGGTTCTAGCGCTTATCGCAGGCGCCGAGGCGCTCGCCGACGCCTGGGCCACGGGGGGGACCCAGGTGTCAAAAAAGCTGTCGGCATATTGGGTGAAGGACGGCTGTCCCTCCATCACCACATAATACTGGTTGAGCGGATTATAGATCACCGAGACCTGTCTTTGGCCGAACAGGTCATAGAGTACATTGTCGAGCTGTTGCGCGGTCACCCCAAGCCTGGAGCCATAGTCCCGATTGAGGGTGATAAAGCTCTCCAGCCCGTGGACCTGTTGATCGGTGTTCACATCTGTCAGAACCGGCGAGCGCTTTAACTGGCTCAACAAGCGTTCGGACCATAGCCGCAGAAGGGCGAGATCATCGCTTTGCAGGGTGTATTGGTATTGGGCCGCCGACTGGCGTCCGCCCAATTGAAATTCCTGCGGCACGGTGAGGAAAAGCGAGGCACCGGGCACGCGCATCAATTTCGGTCGCAGTCTCTGCGCCACCATATCTCCGGTGAGCCCCGGCTCACGGGCGGATTTGGGCTTCAAACTCATAAACATGAACCCGCCGCCGCTGGCGGTGAACCCGACCGCATGATCAATGGCGGGGTCGCGCATGATGATGTTTTGCAGCCGGACAAATTTTTGGCTGGTCAGTGTAAACGAGCTCGCCTGATCAACCTGAAGGCCGCCGATCAATTGGCCTGTGTCTTGATGGGGAAAAAAGCCTTTAGGGATCACGGTAAAGAGATAAATATTGAGGCCGATGGTTCCGACCAACAGGCCCATCACCACCCGTCGATGATCGAGCGCCCAGCTGAGCGAGCGCCCATAGGTCCGGGTCAAATGGTCAAATCCCATTTCCAACTGGCGCGACGTCCAGCCCAAGGCACGGTGATAAAACGACCGGCGCTGTGAAGGTGGCTGATAGCCTGGCTCGTCCACCAGTCGCGCCGCCATCATCGGCGTGAAGGAAAGGCTGACAATCAACGAAACGACGATTGAGGCCGACAGGGTCACGCCAAACTCGACAAAGAACTTGCCCATGATACCGCCCATCAAAAGGATGGGGAGGAAGACGGCGATCAGGGAAATCGAGATGGAGATGACGGTAAAGGCAACTTCGCCCGCGCCCTTCAAGGCCGCCTCGAACCGCGACATGCCGCTTTCGGCGTAACGGGTGATGTTTTCTAAAACGACGATGGCGTCATCCACGACGAAGCCTGTCGCAACGGTCAGCGCCATGAAGCTCAGATTATCAAGGCTATATTTCAACAGGTACATGACGCTGAGTGCGCCGAGCAAGGATACGACCACCGCGACGGCGGGGATAATGACCGCCCGACCATTGCGCAGAAACACCAAGACCACCAGGACCACCAAAACAGTCGAAATGGCTAAGGACCGCTCGACCTCAAACAGGGATCCGCGGGTGGATAGGGTCCGATCCACCTCGACAGTCAAATCGATCTGACTTGGCAATTGGGCGCGAAGCCTTGGCAGGGCGGCGCGAATTCTGTCGACTGTGGCAATCACATTGGCGCCGGGCTGGCGCGTGATCCGCACCACAATGCCAGGCTTGCCATCGACCAGCCCCATATTGCGGACATCTTCCACATCGTCGGTGATCTGGGCGACTTGGGATAGGCGCACCGCCTGGCCATCGCGCATAGCGACGATCACATCGCGGTAATCGCGGGCGAGCTTGGCTTGGTCATTGGTATAGATCTGGAAACGACGGCTGTCGTCGGCGACAAAGCCCTTGGGCTGATTACCATTGGTCGAGGCGACCGCTGCGCGCACATCCTCTGGGCTAAGGCCATATTTAAACAGGGCTTGCGGATTGAGCTCGATGCGAACCGCCGGATTAGCCCCCCCGCCAAGCGACACATCGCCCACGCCCTGCAATTGACTGAGCTTTTGCTGCAAAATCGTCGCGGCGGCGTCATAGATCTGCGCCTTGGTCATGGTCGCCGAAGTCAGAGCCATGATCAGGATCGGCTGATCCGCCGGATTGAACTTGCGATAGGTTGGATCGGATCGCAGGGTGGTTGGCAAATCGGCGCGCGCCGCCGCGATTGCGGCCTGGACGTCCCGCGCTGCACCGTCAATGTCACGGGATAGCCCAAACTGCAGCGTGATCTGCGACTGACCGACGGAAGAATTCGACGTCATCTCAGAGACGTCGGCGATCAAGCCCAAATGCCTTTCCAAAGGCGTGGCAACGCTCGTCGCCATGACTTCCGGACTGGCCCCCGGCAGCCGCGCCGACACCTGGATAGTCGGTAAATCGATGGCGGGCAAGGACGCCACGGGCAGTTGGAAATAGGCCGCAACCCCCGTTAGCGCGATGCCAATGGTCAGGAGAGTTGTGGCGACAGGCCTCTTAATGAAGAGGGCGGCGATATTCACGCGCCTTGCCCCTCCGGAGCACCCGTCGCCAAGACGTCTTTGGGCAGCTTGCGGCTGAGCCGGTCAAAGGCCAGATAGATCACAGGCGTCGTAAACAGCGTCAGCAGTTGCGACGCCACCAGTCCGCCAATGATCGAAACCCCTAAAGGTTGGCGCAGTTCCGCCCCATAGCCGCCGCCCAGCATCAACGGCACGGCGGCAAACAGCGCCGCCATGGTGGTCATCAAAATCGGCCGGAAGCGCAAAAGGGCGGCACGTCGGATGGCGTCTTTTGGGGCGAGCCCCTCATTACGTTCGGCGTCGAGGGCGAAGTCGATCATCATAATGGCGTTTTTCTTGACGATCCCGAATAAAAGGATCAGCCCGATAATGCCGATGACGCCCAAATCCTGACCCGCCGCCATCAACGCAATCAGCGCCCCCACGGCTGCAGAAGGCAAGGTGGACAGGATGGTGATCGGGTGGATGAAGCTCTCATAGAGCACGCCCAACACAATATAGATGGCGATAATGGCGGCGAAGATCAGCCACAGCTCATTGGCGAGCGACTTTTCATAGGCGTCGGCAGCGCCCAGGAAGGTGGTGGTGATCGAAGCGGGCACCCCCACCGTATCGCCGACCTTGACTTGCGTTTCCAATCGCCGGATCGCGCCCACGGCCGCGCCCAGGCTCTCGCCCTTGGCGAGATTGAAGCTGATGGTCGAGGCCGGAAATTGGCCAACATGGGTCACGACCAAGGGGGCGGGCGCCTCGCGCAAGGTGGCGATGGCGCTGAGCGGCGTTTGCCCTCCTGAGCCCGTGATATAGAGGTCGCGCAGATCGGCAGGCTTCGTTTGAAACTGCGGCGCGGCCTCCAAAATCACCCGATACTGGTTGGATTGGGTGAAGATGGTTGAGACAATGCGCTGGCCAAACGCGTCATAGAGCGCATTGTCGACCGCCGCCATGGAGATGCCCAGCCGTCCCGCCGTGTCGCGATCCACATCGACATAGAGGGCCTGACCATGGGCCTGAATATCCGAGGTGACGTCGGTCACCTGTTTGGCGGACTTCAAGCTGTCGATCAGAGCCGCAGTCCAGGTTTGCAAGAGCGCCGGATCGGTGCCCTCCAGGGTGAATTGATACTGGGTCTTTGCCACCTGACTATCGACGGTCAAATCCTGCACCGGTTGCAAATAGAGCGAAACGCCAGGAACCTGCACCTCGGAATTCAGCCGTCGGATCAGTGCCTCCGCGCTCATATGCCGTTGTTCGAGAGGCTTTAACTGGATCAGGATGCGGCCATTATTGACGGTTGTGTTCTGGGCATCAACGCCGGTAAAGGCCGAGACGTTTTGGACGGCCGCGTCCTGCATCAAGGCTTCCGCCACCTGCCGCTGAACCAGTGACATCTTTTGGAAAGAGACCGATTGGTCGGCTTCCACCACGCCTTGAATTTCCCCCACATCTTGCAGCGGGAAGAGGCCCTTGGGGATGACCAAATAGAGAAGCGCGGTCAAAAGGAAGGTCGCCAGCGCCACAATCAAAGTGATTTTTTGATGGTCGAGCACCCAGCCCAGACCCTTGTCATACCACCCGACCAAACCGTCGAGGCCAGCCTTGACCCGCGCATCGAAGCTGCCTGGACGGGGGGCACGCGGCGGCTTTAGCCACAGACCGCAGAGAGACGGAACCAGGGTGAGGGAAACGACCGCGGAAATAATAATGGTGACGGCCAAGGTGACGGCGAATTCGCGAAACAGGCGTCCCACCACATCGGCCATAAAGAGCAGCGGGATCAAAACCGCCAGCAAGGACACGGTCAGCGAAATGATGGTAAAGCCAATTTCGCCCGCGCCCCGCAAGGCCGCCGGACGCGCTGCTTCGCCCTCTTCGGTGTAGCGGCTGATATTCTCAATCATGACAATGGCGTCGTCGACGACAAAGCCCGAGGCAATAGTCAACGCCATCAAGCTCAAATTGTTCAAGCTGTAATGCAGCAAATACATCAGGCCAAAAGCGCCGACGAGCGATAGAGGCACCGCGACGCCGGCAATAAAGGTAGCGGCGATATTACGCAAAAAAACAAAGATTACGGCGACGACCAGAGCCACGGCCAAGCTGAGCTCAACCTCGACATCTTGCACAGAGGCCCGGATGGTCACAGTCCGGTCGGTCATGGGGGTGAGGACGAGCCCGGCAGGCAGGCCGTCCTCGACGATGCTGGCCTTCACTTTGCAATTTTGATCCGGACAATAGGTGCGCGGCAGGAGCTTCTTCACCCGGTCAACTACGGCGATGACATTGGCGCCCGGTTGCCGCTGAATATTGAGAATGACCGCCGGATAGGAGGCGCCTTGCCCCTGAACCCGCGTGGCGGCGACTGCGCCGAGCTGCGTATTTTCGACGCCTTGGATGACCTGACCAACATCGCCCAAATGGATTGGTGCCCCATTGCGATAGGCGATCACCAGCTTGGCATAGTCATCCGCAGAGGTCAGTTGATCATTGGCATTGATCGAAAAGGCCCGGGTCGGCCCGTCCATCGAGCCCTTGGCGCCGTTGACATTGGCGGCGGCGATGGAGGAGCGGACATTTTCTAAACTGAGGCCATAGGCCGCGAGGGCCTTGGGGTTGGTTTGTACCCGGATTGCTGGCCGCTGGCCACCTGACAGGGTCACAAGGCCAACGCCCGGCAATTGGCTGATGCGCGAGGCAAGGCGCGTGTCGGCGAGGTCTTCGACCTGCGACAAGGTCATGGTGTTGGACGACAGGGCGATTGTCATCACCGGCGCATCGGCGGGATTGACCTTGGCATAGACCGGTGGCGCGGGCAGGTCGGACGGCAAAAGGTTGCCTGCCGCATTGATCGCGGCCTGAACCTCCTGCTCGGCCACGTCCAAGGTCAGATCAAGACCAAATTGCAGCGTGATGACCGAGGCGCCAGACGCACTGACCGAGGACATGCGCGACAGGCTTGGCATTTGGCCAAACTGCCGCTCGAGCGGCGCCGTCACCATCGAGGTCATCACTTCTGGCGATGCGCCAGGATAGAAGGTTTGAACCTGGATGGTCGGATAATCGACCTCTGGCAGGGCCGAAAGCGGCAGAAATTGGAAGCCAAGCACGCCGGTCAGAAAGATCGCGACCATGAGCAAGGCCGTCGCAATCGGGCGCAGGATGAAGAGCCGCGACGGCGAAAACCGCGTCGCGGTCGGCGACGCTTCAGGCGTATCAGGGGCGTCCTCGCCGGAGCCGATGCTCATTGCGGGGGCCCGCCCGACGCCGCTTGGGCTTGGATCGCTGCAAGTTTTGCTTTCTGGTCCGGTCGAAGCAGCGGCGCTAATTTCGCAAACGCCTCTTGTCGAGCGGCGCGCATGGCAGTGCGGCGCGCGTCTTGGTCGCTTGGATCAACTGAGGCCATGGCCCGCCCAAAGGCGTCCGAGAAAATGGCTTCGGCCTTTGGCCTCTGTTGTGCGTCCAGATCAAGGGAGGTGAAGAGCGCTTCCATGCGCTCCCGCATCGCCCCGCCGCCGCCGCCGGGGGTCGCAGCCGTTTGGGGTGGAGTGTCCGCTGTGTGATCAGCGCTTACGGCAGGCACACCCGCCGGTGCGGCTTGTCCGCTCGCTGGCCAACCCCGCGCCGCCTGTCCGCCGCTGGCTGAAGGCGGGCCCGCAGCAGAGCTGCCGCCCCCGCCGCTCGCCCCAGGCTTACAAGGCGCAGTTCCGCTCGCACCGCCACCGGCGCGACCTTGGCCTGTCCAGCCGCCAGCACCGGGTTTGCCGCCCGTCGGAGGACAGGCGCCGGGCAGGACCACCGTTGCCCCTTCGCGCAGCCGGTCCGAGCCATCGGTGACCACGGTTTCGCCGAGTGCGAGGCCTGAAAGGATGGCGCTACGCTCGCCTTGGGCAGGTCCGACCTGCACTGGGCGGATGTGGGCCTTGCGGGCGGCGTCAACCACATAGACAAACATGCCCTGTTGGCCGCGCAGCAGTGCCGAGGTCGGCGCGATCAATGTCCCTTTCAGGGTTTGAACCGTGACCTTCACATTGACAAATTGATTGGGAAACAGGGCGCTGTCGGCATTGCTAAAGCGCGCCTTGGCCCGGATGGTCCCCGTCGTCGTATCGATCAGGTTATCGAGGGCGGAAAGTTCACCCGTCGCCAACAAGGTTGCCCCAGAGCGATCATAAGCCTCAACCTTGATCTTTGAACCTGCCATCGCCTTGGCGACCTGCCCGACTGCGTCTTCCGGCAGCGAGAAGGCCACATCGATGGGGGTGGTCTCAGCGATCGAGACAATACCGTTTGCATCGCCCGGCGAGACATAATTGCCCGCATCCACCTGACGTAAGCCAGCCCGACCGCCCACCGGCGCGGTGATGCGTGCATAGGTGAGGTTGAGCTTTTGCGCCCCGACGGCGGCCTGATCTGACTTGATCTGGGCCTCAAGCTGGCGGACGGTTGCGCCTTGCGTGTCAAGGGTTTGACGGGCGACCGAATCTTCGTTCGCCAGCATCTTGTAACGCCGAAGGTCGGCTTGCGCATTTTGCAGGGCGGCTTGATCCTTGGCCAAGGCGCCTTCGGCCTGGGCCAGCGCCTGTTCATAGGGGCGTGGATCGACCTGGGCGAGGACTTGGCCCTTCTTGACCAACTGGCCCTCTTTGAAGGCGACCGACATTAAGAGGCCTGCAAGCTGGCTCTTGACCGTGACGGTTGCGACCGGCGTGACCGTGCCCAATGCCGAAATCACCACGGGCATGTCGCCTTGCTCAACCTTGGTGGCATTGACGACGGAAGGCGGGCCACCCTTGCCGCCAAACCCGCCCTTGCCTGCGCCGGGGCTGGAAGCCGAGGACCCGCTCTGGGCGACCACCCACCAAACACCTAGCCCTAAGAGGATGAGCGCAACGCCGAGCACGATCCACCCGACCACGCCGCTGGACCGTCTTTGTCCGAGCCACTTGGGAATGTCAGAATTTGACTGCGGAACCGTCCGCGTTGAAGAGGAGGCAGGGGTCGGGTCAGTCACGCGGCCAGGTCTCCTTGGGCGGCATTCGTGTCGCAAGCTACGTATCTACTGACCCGCGACATGGATGGTCTTGCCTTGGCTTTAAGGTCCCGCTGCAAAATTAGCAATCTGCCGAGGGATTGAGCTCAGCCGCTGTCTAAACCGCCAAGACGGCGATTTTGTTGCGACGGCGATACAAACTTCGGATTTTGCCCATCGCCGCGCGAAGCGTCAGACTGACGCTAGGCTGTGCGGCTTCGACCGGGGTTCGCAACCTTGGCGTTCTGCCACCGGCAGCGGCGCAAGGCTGGGGGCATAGGCATCACAAAAGGCCTGGACGGAGATTTCAATTTCGGCCCGCAAGTGTTTGGCGTCCGGCGCCGGGCCGACATTCCACAGCACGCGATGATGGCCGCGCGCCTGACACAGAGCGAAAAAATGCTCTGCCGCCAGGGTGGGGTCGCCGCGACGCAAGCGCCCTTGTTCCATCAAGGTTTCAAAGGCGGTGGCCAAGGCGGCGAGCTTGCGACGCGGCCCGGCGTCATAAAAGGCCTGACCAAGCTCTGGAAATCGCTCCGCCTCGCCAATCACCAAGCGCTGCATGGCCATGGCTTCGGGACGGCGAATAAAGGTCATCAGCCGCGAACCGATGGCGATCAGGTCGCGCTTCAAATCCGAGCCTTGAACGGCGAGCGAGAACTCGGTCTCGCCGAATTGGCCACTAATGTCTTGGACGACCGCCGAAAATAGCTCAGTCTTGGACCGGAAATAGGCGTAGAGTGTGCCCTTCGACCCCCCGACGGCGGCGGCGATGCTCGACATGGATGTCGCGCCGTAGCCGTTTTCCAAAAAGATACGCCGCGCCACTTCGATGATGGCTTGACGCCTTCGGTCGCGCGACGTCTCAACGGGGACGGCGGACATGGCCCTTAGAACTCCCTTTTTAAGCACACCTTGGGTTGACAAGACGGGGTGCCGCGCACACATGGCAGATATTCGTACCGTACAGTACGGTTTTTTGCGATTTTTGTCGATGGGTTGGGCGGAAGTTCATGGCGAAGTTGGCAAAATCACGGTCGAAGCCAAGCGCGGTCGGCGAAAAGTTCGGCGCGGCCCCCGCCCTCACCGCCCTGGTAATGCTTGGCCTGAGTGTTTCGGCCTGCGCCCCCAATCTGGGCCCCCGTCCAAGCCCTGCAACCGACGCCCTCCTCGCCGCCTCGCAGAGCCTAAACGCGCCTGCGGATACGGCGGCGCGCACCTGGCCGTCAGATGCGTGGTGGACCGGCTATGGCGACCCCGTCCTGAACGCGCTGGTCGAGCGCGGGCTCAAGGATGCGCCAACCTTGCAACAAGCCGCTGCCCGCATGCGTCTGGCCGCCGGTGTTACGGGGCAAGCGCGGGCTGCCGGATCCGCCCTGGTCTATAGCCAAGCCGGCGTCGGCGAATATCTGCAAAGCAAGAATCTGGGCTTTCCGCCCTTTATCCAACCGCTGCTGCCCGGCAGCTTGCACCCGCTGGGCTCGGTCAATCTCGATTTTGCCTATAATCTTGACCTGTTCGGCAAGCAGCACGCTCTCATCGCTGCGGCGACCTCAGAGGCGGAAGCGTCCAAGGCCGATTATGCTCAAGCAAGGCTTGCAGTGGCCTCGAGCATCGTCGCCGCCTATGCCGACCTTCGCCGACTTGAGGCTGACCGCGCCTCAGCCCAAGTGCTCTTAGAGGTTCGCCGCAAGACCGTGGCCCTGGTCGCGGAGCGGGCGCACGAGGGTCTAGACACGCGGACTGAACTAAAAACCCAATCCATCAATATCCCAGCTGCAGAACAAGAGGTGGCGCGGCTCGATCAGCAAATCGGCCTCGCCCGAGACCAAATCGCGGCCTTGATCGGGGCAGGGCCGGATGCCGGCCTGCAGATTCCGAGTGCCTCGCCGGACCACGCGGTGACCTTACACAGCCTACCTGCCGAACTGCCAGCTGCCCTCCTTGGGCGACGCGCCGATATTGTGGCCGCGAAATACCGGGTTCAGGCCGCCCGTAAGCGCATTACAGCGGCGAAGGCAGACTACTATCCCAATATCAATTTGGCAGCGGCCGTGGGGTATCAGTCCCTAGGCTTGTCGACCCTGTTTGACCAAGCCAGCCGCACCGGAAATATGGGACCTGCCCTCACCTTGCCGATATTTTCCGGTGGTGCTGCCAATGGCGGTTACCGCGTCGCGGCCGCAAATACCGACCTTGCGGTCGCGACCTATAATGAGACCCTGACACTCGCCTTGAAAGATGTGTCCGATGCTCTGGTCAATCAGAAGGCCTTGGCCGAACAGCGGCAGGCAGCCCAGCGCGGCGTCGCTCAAGCCCGCGAGGCTTTTGTTTTGACGGAGGCGCGGGCCAAGGCAGGCCTCGCCTCAGAAATCGCTGTGTTGGGCGCTCAGGCCGCCCTGATCGGTCAAGAGCGACAACTGGCCGATCTCGATGGCCTGGCGCTTACCTATGATGTGGCGTTGGTTCGCGCCCTCGGCGGTGGCTACGGATCACCGCACTGAAATTGCTGAGTAGCCCCCGCTTCCCCGTCTCCTCACACCCTTGTTGAAAGCGCTGAACATGGTCACTTCCGACGCCACTCTCGATCGCGCCAAGCCGCAATCTTCGCTTCGACAAAGACTGTTCACTGGCCTGGGCGGCGGGGTAGCGCTGGCTGCGGTCGCCTTTGGCATCTGGTGGTTCGCGGTCGGCGCCCACCATGTGACGACGGAAGACGCCTATGTCGGCGCCGACATTGCTTCGATTACGCCGCAAGTGTCGGGGACAGTCTCGGCGGCGCCGGTCGGTGATACTGAGACCGTGAAGGCCGGGCAGGTCTTGGCCGTCATTGATCCGACCGACGCGAAAATCGCCCTGGCCGGGGCGGAGGCCGATTATCAGCGCGCCCTACGCCAGGTGCGGCAAAGCCTCGCCTCCACCGACGCCGCGTCCGCCCAAACCGACTCGCGCACTGCCGACCTCGCCCGCCGCGCGGCTGAAACCGCCAGCGCCCAAGCACAATATGCCAAGGCGAAGCTCGACTATGATCGCCGCGCTAGCCTTGCCGCCTCCGGCGCGGTGTCGGGCGAAGAAGTCTCTAACGCCACCACCAGCCTCACCACTGCCGACAATGCCCTAAAAGCCGCCAAGGCCGTCGAGGCGCAAGCCCGCGCCGATCTCGCCGCTGCCAAGGACCAGGAAAAGGCGCAAGCCGCTCTGACCCAAGGCGCGGGGGTCGAGGACAATCCGTCAGTTTTAGCCGCCAAGGCAGCGCTTGACCAAGCCCGGCTGAATCTGGAGCGCACCACCTTGCGCGCGCCTTTTGATGGTGTGGTGGCGAAGAAGAACGTCCAGATCGGCCAGCGCATTGCCACAGGCGTGCAGTTGATGACCGTCGTGCCGCTCGACAAGGTCTATGTCGATGCCAACTTTAAGGAAGTTCAACTGCGCAAGGTGAGAATAGGCGCGCCCGTCGAGCTGAAAAGCGACCTCTATGGCGGCGGCTTTAAGTTCCACGGTGTGGCCTCGGGTATTGGCGGCGGCACGGGCGCGGCCTTTGCCGTTATTCCAGCTCAAAACGCCACCGGCAACTGGATCAAGGTTGTGCAACGCTTGCCCGTGCGCATCACCCTCGACCCGGCTGAGTTGAAAACGCATCCCTTGCGCGTCGGTCTGTCCATGTCTGCGGATATCGATATTAGCGACAAGCATTAGGTCGAGCCGATGAGCACGCCCCTGATCGAGAAAGACCTCGCGCCACTCAAAGGCCCGATCTTGATGTTCGCCGCCTTTGTCCTGGCGATGGCGAACTTCATGGCGATTTTGGACACGACGATCGCCAATGTCTCGGTCACCACGATTGCAGGCGGGCTCGCCGTCTCGCCCAATGAGGGCACCTGGGTCATCACCTCCTATTCGGTGGCCGAGGCCATCACCGTGCCCCTGACCGGCTGGCTCGCCATGCGGTTTGGCCCTGTGCGGGTCTTCACCACCGCCATCGCCATGTTCGGCCTCTTTTCGGCCCTTTGCGGCCTTGCGCCCTCTTTGCCGATCTTGGTCGTGTGCCGGATCTTGCAAGGCCTGTCTGGCGGGCCAATGATGCCTCTGTCTCAGACGCTGATGATGCGGATTTTTCCGCCGCACCTGCGGGGTCAGGCCATGGGATTGTGGGCGATGACGGCCGTGGTCGGACCGATTGCAGGCCCATTGCTGGGTGGCGCCATCCTCGATGACCTAAGCTGGCCATGGATCTTCTACATCAATGTGCCGGTAGCCATTGGCCTGATGTTTGCCGCGCCACGTCTCTTGCGGCGCTATGAAGGCGAAATTGTGCGTCAGCCGGTCGACTATACCGGACTTGGCCTGTTGATCGTCTGGGTGGGCGCGCTGCAGATCATGCTCGACAAGGGTGAAGAGGCCGATTGGTTCAATTCCCCCATGATCGTCATCCTCGCCATAACCGCGATCATCGGCTTTTGCGCCTTCGTCTTTTGGGAAATCACCCAGGCCCATCCGATCGTCAATTTGAAGCTTTTTCAACGTCGATCCTTCGCCATCGCGGCGGCGGTGATGAGCCTGACCTATGGCTCCTTCTTCGCCTCGGTGGTGTTGGTCCCCTTATGGCTGCAAAGCTCGATGGGTTATGATGCAAAATGGTCGGGGCGGATCATGGCCCTGCAAGGCATCCTCGCGGTCATCATGTCTCCGATTGTCGCCCAGGTCGCGCGGCGGGTTGACCCGAGAGCCATCGCCTTTTTCGGCGTTATGGTGATTGCCTTGGTTATGCTGATGCGCTCGTCCTTCTCGACGGATGCCACATTCCTCAATATCGCCGCGCCGCAATTTTTGCTTGGCCTTGGCATGTCTTGCTTCTTCATGCCGATCAACATGATCGGGATTTCCAACCTGCCGCCACAAGACGTTGCCTCAGGAACTGGACTGCTCAATTTTCTGCGCACCTCCTCAGGCGCGGTGGCGGTATCGATGGTGACCACCCAATGGTCCAATGCCTCGACCATCGCGCGCACCGATATTGCGGGCCGGATCGATGCTAGCGGTGTGATGGCGCAAATGCAGAGCGGCGGACAGACAGCCGCCCAGGCCGTGTCGACCGTCGATCAGTTGACGCAACAGCAATCAGTCATGCTCGCCACCGACCAGACCTTTATGGCCCTTGGCGCCTTCGCCGCAGTCGCCGCCTTCACAGTTTGGCTTGCACCCCGTCCCCCGGCTACGCCAAACATGCAGATGGGCGGGCATTAGGTCACCGCCTGATTGGGTGTGAGCGGCGGCCATGATTGAACCCCTGTCCTTAAAGCGCTTCGAAACCGACTTCGACGGCTTCTCCGCCCGGTTGGGGGCCGACTTTGAAGAGATCGGCTTTGCGGTCATTTCCGACCTCGATCTTGACCCGGCCATGATCGCGCGCGCCTATGACGCGACCAAGGCCTTCTTCGCGCTCGCGGGAGCGGAAAAGCGGACATATCATCAGGTCGGCGGTGCGGGTCAGCGGGGCTACACGCCCTTTGGCATCGAAACTGCCAAGGGTGCGCACCAATCAGACCTGAAAGAGTTTTGGCATGTGGGTCGGGAAATCGGCGCCGAGCCGGTCGGGCCGATGCAGCAAAACCTGTGGCCTAAGGCGCCGCCTGAATTTCGCCCGGCAGTCTATGGGTTGTTCGACGCCATGGATCAGCTTGGTGCAAAGCTCTTGCGCGCGGTGGCCCGTCACCTGAATTTGTCGTTGAATTTCTTTGACGATCCGACCCGCAACGGCAATTCCATCTTACGCCTGTTGCACTATCCCCCCTTGAGCCAAGATGCTCACGGGGTGCGTGCCGCCGCGCACGAAGACATCAATGTCATCACCTTGTTGCTTGGGGCCGAAGAGGCTGGCCTACAGGTGCGGCATAGGTCTGGCGACTGGATCGACATTCAACCGCCACCGGGAGCCTTGGTCTGCAATATAGGCGATATGCTGCAGCGCCTGACCAATCATGTCTTGCCCTCGACCTCGCACCGCGTGGTCAATCCAACATCGGCGCGGGCGGGCCATTCGCGCTATTCCCTGCCCTTCTTTTTGCACTTTCGGCCTGACTATCGCATCGAGACCCTGCCCGGCTGCATTTCTGCCGACCGACCGAACCGCTATCCAGAGCCGATCACCGCCCAGGCCTATTTGGAAGAGCGGCTGCGCGACCTAAAGCTTTAAGGAGCGTGGCGGGTCACACGGCAGGCAGGATCAGGGCGGTTCGAAGGCCAGGGCCAAAGCCCGCCTTGACCACGCCTGGCCCCTCATCAATGTCGAGCCGCCCGCCATGGGCCTCGGCCACGGCGCGGACCAAGGAAAGCCCAAGGCCCGAGCCGGGAAGACTGCGACTGTTTTCCAGCCGCACAAAGCGCTCGACAATGCGCTCGCGGTCCTCGTCCGGCACGCCGGGCCCCGTATCGGTGACGGAAAACTCCACATCACCTGAAGATCGCTTGCGCACCCGCAACATAACCGCGCCGCCGGGGGGGGTATATTTCACCGCATTGTCTAACAGATTAGCCATGGCCTGACCGACAAAGTCCCGGTCGCCGCGAACCCGCAATCCTTTGGAAAGCTCGGCGGAAAACTCAAGATCGCGGTCTTCACACAGCGCGCCATAAAGCTCAGCCAGCCCGGCACAAAGTTCAGAAGGGTCGAAGGTCTGGGGATTAGGAATCTGGCCCGCCGCCTGCAGTCTTGAAATGGCGAGAACGGCGTTGAAGGTTGTCAGCACACCGTCAGTGTCGGCCAGGGCTTGGCTCAAGCTTTCTGTCGCATCGGCGCGCCCGCCTTCCACCTCGATCAAGGCGGCCTCAAGTCGCGAGCGCAGGCGCGTCAGGGGGGAGCGCAGATCATGGGCAATGGCATCGCCCGCGTGGCGCAAGCCGCCCATCAAGCGCTCAACGCGGTCGAGCATGGCGTTGAGACCGCGCGCCAAATCGTCATATTCGTCATTGACACCCCGCACCGGCGCCCGCGCTTTCAAGTCGCCCGCCTCGACCGACGCCACCACCGCCTTCAACCCGGCCAGACTGCGCGAAACATTTCGGCTGACCATAAAGCCGCCCGCCATGCCGAGCAGGATGATCAGCACGCCCGCTCCCCAGAGCGCCCTCACGGTGCGCACCACATAGCCATCGCCCTCTGCGATATCGGCCCCGACAAACAGCAACTCACCGCCCCCCAGACGCACCTGCCGTCCATAGGCACGATGGTGGGTGACGCCGCCGTCCGGGTCGGTGGCGCTGATGCGAAAAATCGCCTTGGCCTCTGACCCGGGCGGATCGACCGGTGTCATGGCGATATTGCCGGTGATCGGCTTGGCCTCTGGCGACATGAGGAGATAGAGGAAGCGGCGCTCGTCGGAGGTGCGCTCGACGAGGCCCTGGTTGAGGCCCGTCACGCCCGCCCGAGCATAGATGGCCTGTAGCGAGCTGATTTCGCGCCCCACATCCTGATCCGCGCGGCGGGTTACCTCGCCCGCCGTCGCCAAATAGATATAGGCCAGCAATGCCGCCGCTGCCGTGGCGAAAAGCGCCATGAACAACAAGGTCAAACGAAACGGCGTCGTGCGAACCAGGGCGGGCAGGCGCACGTTGTCTAGCTCCTAGGCGTCGAGGCGGTAGCCCGCACCGCGCACCGTTTGCAGCATCGGGTGATCGAAGCCCTTGTCAATCTTGCCGCGCAGTCTTGAGATATGCACGTCGATGACATTGGTCTGAGGATCGAAATGATACTCCCAGACCTTTTCCAGCAGCATGGTGCGCGTCACCGATTGCCCGGCATGGCGGATCAGGAATTCGAGCAATTGAAACTCGCGCGGCTGAAGATCGATCTCCTTGCCAGCCCGATGCACGGTTCGAGCGATCAAATCCATCTCAAGCTCGCCAAGCTTCAAGGTGGTGGAAACGCCGCCAGTCTCGCGACGGCGTGACAGGGCCTCGACCCGCGCAATCAGCTCAGCAAAGGCGTAAGGCTTGACCAGATAGTCATCCCCCCCCGCTTTCAAGCCTGTCACCCGGTCATCAATCTCGCCCAGGGCGGACAGAAACAGCACCGGTGTGCGATCATCTTCGCGTCGAAGCGTCGAGACCACCGTCAGCCCATCTTGTTTGGGCATCATCCGGTCGACGACCAGAACGTCAAAGCCGCCTTGGCGGGCAAGCGCCAAACCCGCCTCGCCATCCGCCGCATGTGAGACCTCATAGCCGGAGTCGCGCAGGCCCTTCATCATGGCCTCCGCTGCCGCCACATCGTCTTCCATAATCAAAATATGCATCGACACCCCCCAGGCCCACACACGAGAGCGACCTTGGCGCAAGGCCGCCCTCCCACTCCCATTGCATCACAGCTTAGTCTGCGCCGCGGGCGGGGTGAAGCTTGCTATTTTTCCAGCTTCAACACCAAGAGCAGCACCTGTCCGCCCCGACCAATCAACAAGAGAATTGTCGGACGGCCAGCCTTTTTGGCCTCGGCCACCACTTCGGCAAACTCGGTCGGGCTGGTCAGCGCCCTTTGATTGGCGCTGACGACAAGGTCGCCGGCCTTGACGCCCTTTCGACCCGCATCGCTGTCTTCATCAACCCCGGTAATGACAAGGCCATGGGCACCCGGCTTCAAGTCGAATTGACGCCGCGCCTCTTCCGACATGGGCGCAACCGCTAGCCCAAGCACGGTGGATTGGTTCGGCGCTACGCCGGGGGTCGGCGCGTCTGGGCTTTCTCCCGGCCGCCGGTTCAACAGCGCGGTCTCGGTCGGCCGCACGCCCGCCTTCGCGGTCAAGGTAATGACCTTGCCATTGCGAAGAATTTGCAAGACCAGAGCATCGCCCGGTGATGTCAAGGACACGGCCCGCACCAACTCATCGCCGCCCGCCAGGGCCTTGCCATTAAGCGATTGAATAATGTCGCCGTTCTGAACACCGGCCTTTTCAGCTGGGCCGCCTGCGGTCACTTCGCTCACAAGCACGCCGCTGTCGGGCTTGATCCCCAGGCTTTCCGCCACCTCCTTGGTGACAGGCAAGACGCCTGCGCCCAAATAGCCGCGGACAATGGGCTGTCCGGTTTTCAGCCTGTCGGTGATCTTTTCAGCCAGGTCAGCTGGGATGGCAAAACCAATGCCGACCGATCCGCCGGTGGGCGAGAAAATTGCTGAATTGACGCCAATCACGCGACCATAGACGTCAAAGGTCGGACCGCCGGAATTACCTCGGTTGATCGGCGCGTCGATTTGCAAAAAGTCGACGAACTTCTCGCCAATATTGCGCCCATAGGCCGAGACAATCCCGGCCGTAGCCGTGCCGCCAAGCAGGAAGGGATTGCCGACCGCAATTACCCAGTCGCCAACCCGAGGCCGCGCCTTGTTTTCAAAGGTGACGAAGGGAAAGTCCTTCCCCTCGACCTTGATTACCGCCAAATCGGTGGCTTCGTCCCGACCGATCAATTTGGCCTTGAACTCACGCTTGTCATTCAGACGCACGGTAATCGTATCGGCGTCGGCGATGACGTGATTATTGGTGACGATGTAGCCATCCGACGAAATAAAGAACCCTGATCCTGACGCCGTGGCCTGCGGCGTGTCCTCGTCGCCGCCTTGATCGTCGTCACCGTTTGGGTCATCGCCCTTAGGAGGCGCGGCCTTGGGCTGTGCACGTTTGGACTTCGGCGACGGCGCCGGAACGGGCATGCCAAACCGTTTGGCGAGTTCGGCTATGGCCTCATTCTGCTTGGCCTTGGACGTCACATCAATCGACACGACGGCAGGCGCCACGCGCTCATAAATATCGGCAAACGACATGGGCGCGCCCGGCGGAGGGGCAAAATTTGGTGCCATGCTCGATTGATTTACCGGTCCGCGTTCGTCGGCCATGGCTTGCGGCCAATGGAGGCCCGCGCCTGCAAACGCTGCGAGCGTTACGCCAACTCCCGCCACCGCTCCAGAGAGCAAGCCCTTCTTCATCGCCATGCCGTGATCCTTAAGGTTGGTGAGCAAAACTAAAGCTGGAGGCGTTAGGGCGTTGGGGTCCCGTCGCCACACATCCAGAATGGACTAAAACTGCAACTTCGGCGCTTTCCTGGGGCTTAACTTTGGCAGGACCATGACACAAGTCCAGATCGCGCCCGCTTTCACGCTGCATTTGCACCATCTCCTGGCGAAGCCGCCAAACCTTTGAGGCGCTCGCATTCTTCCGGGCTGAGCGGTGCAGGCGGGGGCGACGGCTTGCGGCTCAGGGCAAGCCAAGCGCCGCCCCCAAGAGCGGCAAAGGGCAGCACCCAAAGTGCCAGCGTCGAGAGATCAAGCGGCGGCTTCAGCAGTACGAACTTCCCGTAGCGGGCCACCAGAAAGGCGCGAACCTCGCTGTCGCTGACGCCAGAGGCGACCTCCCGGCGGATAACGCGTCGCAGGTCTGCCGCCAGATCGGCTTCACTGTCATCAATGGATTCATTTTGGCACACGAGGCATCTGACCTCGCGAAAGAGGGCGCGCGCGCGCCCTTCCGCCTTGGGATCGGTGAGGCGTTCCGCCGGATCGCCAGCAGCGCCCGCCAGCATGAAGATCCCCAAAAGCGCCACGACCAGCGTGCGCGCGCTCATGCCGATACTCCGACCGGACCTGCGGGCTTCACCCTTGCCTTGGCCCCTGGCGCGAGACGTAATCTGCGGTCGGACAAGGACAAAAGCCCTCCCGCCGCAATCAGGAGGGGGCCTAAGAAGATCAGTCGGGCAAAGGGGTTGAAATAGGCGCGAACCAACCAAGACGGCCGCGCGCCCTCGCGCCGCTCGCCAAAGACAACATAGAGATCGCTGCCGCCGTGGGTTTCAATCGCCACCTGGCTGACCGTCTGACGTCGGGCCGGATAGAATCGCCGCTCAGGCGTCATGCGGCTCGAAGACGCGGCACCTTGCCCTTGTCGGTCAACCCGCACCACAGCGCGCTCGGCAGTATAGTTTGGCCCGTCGTGAAACTCCGCCGATTGCAGGGTCAAGGTCACATTACCAACCCGCATCGCCTCTCCAAGGTGCAGGACCTGGGCCTGCTCGATCCGACCTGCGGTCTCAACCACCGCGCCCAACAGAAAAACCCCGACCCCGATATGGGCGAGCGTCATGCCCCATGAGCCCCGGGGCAGGGAGACGAGACGCCTGCCAACCTGACCAAGGCCCAGGCGCCCTAGGCCTGCGCGGCTGAGAAGCTCGCTCAAGGCACCGAGGATCAACCAAACCGCAATAAAGACGCCAAGGGCGGTGAAAAGAGCGTTGGTTTTGAAAATCGCCAAGGCGACCCCACCCGCGACGAGGGCGAACAGGGCCGCGATTGCCAGTTTCCGCGCCACGGGCCCAAGGCTTGCCCGCTTCCACGACAAAAAGGTTCCGAGTGGCAGGATGAGCAAACAGACGCCCATCAAAGGCCCGAAGGTAAGATTGAAAAATGGCGCACCGACGCTCAGGCCATGACCGGTCGCGGCCTGATAGATCAAGGGGAAGAGGGTGCCCGCCGCGACGGTCAGGGCCGCCGTGGCCAGGAAGAGATTATTCAACACCAAGGCGCCTTCACGGCTGACCAGCGCAAACAATCCGCCGGATTTAAGCGAAGGCGCGCGCCAGACGAACAGCGACAAGGCCGCGCCGACGCTGAGCGCCAAGATCACCAAAAGGATGGAGCCGCGCTTCGGATCAACCGCGAAGGCGTGGACTGAGCCCAAGACGCCGGAACGGACCAGAAAAGCGCCGAGCATCGAAAAGCTAAAGGCGGACAGGCCAAGAAACACCGTCCAGCCGGTCAGTGCGCCGCGCTTTTCCGTCACAACGGCGGAATGGAGCAGGGCTGCGCCAACCAGCCAGGGCATGAAGCTGGCGTTCTCAACCGGATCCCAAAACCACCATCCGCCCCAGCCCAATTCGTAATAGGCCCAGAACGAGCCGAGCACGATGCCGACGCTGAGCAGCGAAAACGCCGCCAAGGCCCAAGGACGCACCCAGCGGGCAAAGGCTGCGTCAACGCGGCCCTCGATCAGCGCCGCGACACAGAAGCTGAAAACCACGGAAAAGCCGACATAGCCGGAATAGAGAAACGGTGGATGGATGGCGAGAAACGGGTCCTGCAAAACAGGATTAAGCGATGCGCCCTGAACCGGCGGATCGAGCAGGCGGACGAAGGGGCTGGACGCGAAGACCGTATAGCCAAGAAAGACAAAGCCGAGCAGGCCTTGCACCGCCAGGGTCAAGCCCTTTAGGCCCTTCGGCAACCGCCCCCCAAACCCCGCCACTGCGGCGCCGAAGCCGGTGAGCGCGAGGTTCCACAACAACATCGACCCTTCGTGACTGCCCCACACTGCGGCGATCTTGTAGATCAGCGGCTTATCGGTGTGAGAATTGTCAGCGACGTTTTGAACCGAAAAATCGCTGGTCACAAAAGCAAACATCAAGACGAGAAAGGCGGCCAGGGTAGCGATAAGCGCGCCAAAGGCGCTCCCCTCCGCGGCACCGCGCAGGGGCGCCGACCGCAGGCGATAACCGGCAAAGCCAAACCCTGCCTGAGCGCCGCTGAGCACGAAAGCCAAGATCAGAGAGAACGCGCCAAACTCGACAATCATCGCGATGAACTCGTCTCTCCGCCCCGCCACTTGCCGGACTTTTTCAACGCCTCGGTCACATCCTTTGGCATGTAGCGCTCATCATGCTTGGCCAAGACCTCATGGGCTGCAAAAACGCCATCGGGGCGAAACGCGCCTTGCGCCACCACGCCCTGCCCCTCTCGAAAGAGATCAGGCAGATCGCCTTGAAATTCGACGGCGTCTGAAGCCTGCAGATCGGTGACGCGAAACGCGACAGAGCCATTGGCGCGCTTCTGGACCGAGCCTTTTTCCACCAAGCCGCCGATCCGTATAGTGCGGCCCGCAGGCACGGCCTTTAGTTTGGCTTGGGCAGGGGTATAGAAGAACACCGCTGCATCGCCCATAGCGTAGAGCGTCAAGCCAACACCCGCAGCGAGAATGGGCGCGGCGACCGCCACCGCCATCAAGCGACGGCGCACCTTCCGAGATTTTGGCAGTATGCTCATCGCTTTGGAAAATAGGCCTCTGGTGCGGGACAAAGAAGCGGATGGGTCAATTTTTTTAAGGGGCGCTTGGCTGGGGCGTGGTTGGATTGGCTGCGGCTCGGATCGCCGCCAAATCCTGCGGACGCGATGCGAAGAGGGTTTGTGCCCGTGCCAAGGCGCGGTCTCGGGCAGCATAGTCCTTTAGCACGGTTTCAGCCCGCACCAATCTCGCCCAGCCTTGTGGGTCGTCGGGGCTTGTCTCTAGGCGTTTTGCCAATCGGTCGACCATGCCGCGAATAAATCCATCGCGGCGCAAGCTGGCAGTCGCAGGGTCCCCCCCCTCACCCACCGATAGGCCGCCTGAACGCTGAACCTCGGCGATTTGGCTTTCGATCAATCGACGATGGCCATCGCCAGCGGGCAAGGAGGCGGCGAGTGCTTGTAAATCTGTCACGCCGCCCGCCACATCGCCGTTCTCAATCCGAGCGCGGGCCAGATAGTAGCGTGGTGCGCCCGCCAAAGGATCAAGGGCGCGCGCCGCTTGAAACGCACGTTGGGCGTCGGGTGAAACCTTCCCGTCGGCCAGTGCGATCAGCGACTCGCCATAGGCGACCTGAAGGTCAAGATTTTTTGGCGCGAGGGCAAGGGCGTGGGCGAAGGCCCGGCTGGCCTCACCGGCCTGACCCGACGCCATTTCGGCGCGGCCAAGATAGCCAAATGCTTGCGGGTCGGTTGGCCTTTCCCGCGAGACGGCCTTCATCACTTCCGCCAATTGCGACGGCACCAAGCTGGTTGGCTCGACAGCGCGCCAACTTGCCAAACGGGCCGCATAGGGTTGATCGGCGACGCCCGGACGTCCGACAAAAAGATAGACGATGAGCGCCAAGCCGCCACACGCCACTGCCGCCAAAGTGATCCAAAGACCGCTGCGCGGCCCACCTGACTGCTCGAGATGATTGGGGTCTTCCGCCGCTGAGAGCAGGCGCCTGGACGCTTCGATCTTTGCGGCTTCTAATTCTGGCTCACCGAACAGGCCGCGCTCGGCCGCGTCGTCCAATTCTGCCAGGTGGCGGCGATAGACGCTGAGCGCCGGGTCTTCTGTCGGCGCTTGGGCTTGACGCGCCGCGCGCGCCGCACGTGTCGTCACAAGAAAAACCGCCGCCGCAGCCGCCGTTGCGATCAAGAGCCAAAACCAGATCATCATGGCTGGTTAGCCTGTTTAGCCGCGTTTGCGAAGACGTCGCTTCGGATCGTCGAGACGATTATTGGCGAAAGGGGCCGCAGCCTCAAGCAGCCGAGGCAGAGGCCGAACGGCGCCGGATAATATCGGCGGCCTGGGTGTCCCTGACCAATCCTACAAACCGCGCGGCAATATCCAAGAAGGCCTGCACGCGGGCCCTGGGTGGACCCGAACGCCCGCCATCGGTGGCCAAGCGGTCGATCAGGTCCTCGGCATAGTGGTCCAGCCGCTCGTCGAGGATTTCGATCATCTTGGCCCTGAAAGAGCCAAAGCCGCCAAGGGCTGCAGAAGACCGCACGCCGTCAGAGAAGATTAGCAAGGCTTCAGCCTTGTTGACGGCGGCGGGATCGGGATCCTCGGTCAGTTTGGCGGGTGCGCGCAACACCTTGACGCCGAAAGGCTTCGCGGCGAGCGGCAGGGCCTTATTGACCGCACCTTCGCCGTCCTTCAAGCGCGCCTCGACGGCAAGCGCCAAGGCCCGCTTTTGATTGTAGATCTTTTGGCCCCAACCTTGGTCGCGACCCAGAGTGATCCAGCCTTCGAATTCAGCGATCTCATTGACGATCACCCCGACATTAGCCGCCATTTCAACCGCCGCGTCGGTTCCCAAAGACGGGTCGAAGCGCTTCAGGAGGTCGATCCGCCGATCAATATCCTCGATGATGCGCTCGCCAAAAATCGCCAGTTCGGACTGGGCCAGGAACCGGTCACTGGGGCGATCCATGACCGCCGAAATCAGCCGCAACACCTGCCACGGCTCATTCATCTGGGCGCAAAATATCTCCAGCAACAAAAGGCCGCCGTCGTCAGCGACATTGACCGCATCCTTAAAGGCCAGGCGCACCGCAGCGACATTGTCTCCGTTCAGGTTGCGTAGCCAAATTTCGAGCTTCGGAATCACAGCGCGCAAAATCGGCGCGAGGCGCAGAAGTTGCGCCAACTGCTCCATATCTTTTGGCGACTTGCCGATCCGCTCGGCCACAGACGGCGTTTCGCCCGCAGCCACCCGCTCTGCTGCCGCCTTACACACCTTATCAAAGGAGGACGGCACTTCCACATCGGCGCGATTCGAGACGTCTTGCATGGCGCGCTGGATCAATTCGGAATCGGTCTCCGACAGATCGCGCCACAAGAGTTTCAAGGTATCGGGCGGGTACTGCAAGGTCGGAAGCACCCGCTCCCGCCGGGTGAAGGGTCCAAGAATGGGGGCAAAGACCAAAGACTGGGTGCGACGCAAAACGCGCTCGCGGCTGACCATGGCATAGAGCGCCTGGGTGGTCTCATCGTAATCGCCGCCGCCGAGCAAGGATTGCTCAAGCCCCCGGACGACAGAATCCGAGGCCCGCTCAATCAATTCTCGAACTACGTTCAGCTTGGCTTCAGACATAGCCGCCATTGCTCAAAGCCACCGACATCGCTGCACAAAATCTTACGAGGTTGAAATGTGCACCAGCGAGGTTAATTCTTCGCGAATAGCTTGGCCGCGAGCAGCGATGGATCAACAGCCGCCTTAGGCCTTGCTCCTCGGCAATACCAAAGACGCCTTTAGGCCGCCGAGCGGACTGTCTTCAAGGGTCAAGGCACCGCCATAGGCGCGCGACAGATCATCCACAATTGCCAGCCCGAGCCCCGATCCAGGCGCCGACTCATCGAGCCGTGCACCGCGACGAAGCACCTCAGCCCGCTTGTCGGCAGGCAGGCCCGGACCATCATCCTCGACGACTAAAGTGAAGGTTTCACTTTCAACTTCAAGGCTCGCCCTCACCTCGGCGCGCGACCATTTGCAGGCGTTTTCAAGCAGGTTGCCGGCCATTTCGAGAAGGTCCTGGCGCTCTCCGGCAAAGGCCAAGCCATCGACGCCGGGATCGATATCGAGGTCCTTGGCCCGGTAAACCTTCTCCAACATACGCGCCAATTCCTCAAGCACAGGGGCAATGAGCGTGCGCTCACCGAGCGATTGGCTGCGCGCTGCCGCACGGGCCCGGCGCAAGTGGTGGTCGACATGGCCACGCATGATTTCCGCCTGGCGTTCAACCACGTCCGCCAGCTGACCCGGATGGGCTGAGGCCTCCATCAACATGGCGGAAAGTGGGGTTTTTAGGGCGTGGGCCAGATTGCCCACATGGGTGCGCTGCCGCTCCACCACCTCGCGATTGTGTTCGACGAGCGCGTTCAACTCGTCGGCCAAGGGCTGAAGTTCGCTCGGATAAACACCTTCGAGCCGGTCTAGCCTTCCTGTCCGCACGCTCGCCAGTTCTCGCCCCATGGAAAAGAGCGGCGACAAGCCAACCCGAACTTGCAGCACAACGCCCGCGATCAATCCGATTCCGACGATGAGCAAGGCAACCGTCGTGGTGACGCTGAAGCGGCGCGAATCGTCCTCAATTGGCTTGCGGTCTTCAGCCGCCATGAAGATGACCGGCACGCCTGTCGCACCCTTTGGTCCCGCCAGCACCCGGCGCATGGCCGCGATCCGCAAAAGCTGATCATGGGGACCGGCCCCGTCATAAAAGACGCGGCCATTGGGCTTGGCGATCAGGTCCTTGATGACCGAGGGGCTGGCCGGCAGGTCGTCAGCGTCCCATAAGGATCGCGAGCGCCCGCCTTGGATGCTGTGCAGCTTCCCGTCGGACTTCAGCTCGGCAATTTCCCAATACTTTCCCGAATAGACGCGCGTCGCTCGGACGTCGGTAATGGGGGGCGCGAAAACATCTCCATCCGGTCCCACCGAGGCGCCAGCATAGAGATCGTCCATGTCGTCTGACAGAGCATGGTCAAATCGGTCAATCGCGGCGCTATGGAAGGACGCCGTTAATACCAAGCCTGTGGCAATCAGCAGCAGCAGGCACCACCCGGCGGCAAGCGCAATCAGCCTGCGGACCAGCGATGGCGGCGCCTTGGGCGTCAAGCGGCGGTCCCGACCGCGATCAAACGGTAACCGAGGCCGCGAACCGTCTCGATCCGGTCAGAGCCGATCTTTTTCCGCACCCGACCAACAAAGACTTCAATGGTGTTTGAGTCCCGGTCAAAATCCTGATCGTACAGGTGCTCAACCAACTCGGTGCGGCTGATGACGCGGTCCTGATGCATCATCAAATAGTGCAAAAGTCGGTATTCGAGTGAGGTTAGCCTCAAGGGCTCGCCATCGACGGACGCCTTTGCCGCCCGAGGATCGAGCCTAAGATCGCCACAGGTCAATTGCGGCTGAGAATGGCCAGCAGCGCGGCGCAAGAGGGCGCGAAGCCGCGCTAAAAGTTCTTCGGTATGAAACGGCTTGGTCAGATAGTCATCCGCCCCGGCGTCAAAGCCCGAGACCTTGTCCGACCATCCCCCGCGCGCCGTCAGGATCAGCACGGGCGTCGCAAGTCCAGCCTTGCGCCAGCGCTCGAGGACGGTCACCCCGTCAATCTTGGGCAGGCCAAGATCGAGCACGACAGCGTCATAGGGCTCGGTCTCGCCCAAAAATTCCGCCTCTTCGCCGTCCGGCGCATGGTCGACCACATAGCCTGCATCGGCGAGCGCGCCCTTTAGTTGGCGGGCCAGATCCGGTTCATCTTCAACCAATAAGATACGCATGACGAAATCCTAGCGACCGACCACGGTCAATATGGCGCCGGTTTCGGCGTCGACAATGTAATCCAGCCTGCGCCCGTCGGCGGCGGCCCAGCGCACGCGGTAGACTGTCCGCCCATCGCGGGTTTGCTCTATGCCTGCGTCCAGTTGTCGACCGGGCGTTTGGCGCCGGATCGCGTTGAGAACGCGGTCCAAGGGAATGTGCTTTCCCTCCCGAACGGCTTTGCGAGCCTCGTCCTGTTGTGGGCGCCAGTTTGCCCCAAGGCTATCAGGTTCAGAAACAGACTGCGCCCGGCTGGCGACAGCGGCGAGGCCGACGACCAAAACGGTCGCCAGTACAAAGACTGTCGGCGTCATCGGTTTCGAGCGGGCGGGGTTTTGGATCATGGCGCGATGCTAACGAGAAAGGTCTGAACCGAGGCTGAACGGAACCGCAGACAAGATCAATCCACTTGGCGAAACTTAAGATATGGGCCACAGTAGCGGTTATGCTGGCGGTTGGAGACTAAATATGTCGGACCTTGTGGACGAGCCGATTTCACATGTGTCAGCAGACATTCCAGAGCGAATCTATCGCCATTCGCTCCTGACGCGCATCACCCATGTGTTCAATGCACTTGCCCTGGCGATTTTATTGCTCAGCGGTCTGAATATATTTATGGCTGAACCTGCGCTCTATCTCGGCCAAGCGGCCCATTTCGCCAATCCGACCTTCTCCATTGGCGCTTTTCACGGGCCCGGCGGACATTTGATGGGCGTCACCCAGCTAGGTCCATTTTCCGTTGATACGACAGGGGTCCTTGGCGTCTCTGCCAATGATCATGGCGTGCCGATCCCAAGAGCCTTTCCAACCTGGCTAACCCTTCCCAGCACCCGCGACCTCGCCACGGCACGCCACTGGCATTTCTTTTTCGCTTGGGTGCTGGTGCTCAATGGTGCGACCTATTTGCTTGGCAATCTGCGCGCCCGCCACATTCAAAAAGACCTGTGGCCAAGCCTTAAGGACCTGCGCGCCATTCCCCAATCCATTATCGACCACGCCCTCCTGCGTCATGCGGTTGGCGCCGAGGCCATTCCTTATAATGTGCTGCAAAAGCTCGCCTATCTGGCGGTGATCCTGGTGCTGGTCCCGGGCATGGTGATTACAGGGCTCGCGATGAGCCCCGGCATGGACGCCGCCTTTCCGCCTTTGACCTTTGTGCTCGGCGGTCGGCAGACGGCGCGGTTGCTGCATTTTGTCTTTGCGTGGTCCTTGGTCGGGTTTTTCGCCATCCATATGATCGAAATGGTCCTCGCAGGCCCGATCAATGAAATCACCTCGATCATCACCGGTTGGTACCGCGTGCCCAAGCCGCACGCCCCCGCAAAAGGAGACGCCGCGTGAGTGACGTGAACCCGATGGATACCCGCAGGTTTTGGCTACGCGCCGCCTTGGCCAGCCTTGGCGCCGTCGCCCTCAGCGGCTGCGACATGGTGACCCGCTCGAAAACCGCCAAGGCGGTTCTCAGTTCAGCCGAGGGCCTGACCCGCAGCGCACAGCGCCTGTTGCTGAAGCCCGGTCAGTTGGCTCCGGAATTTAGCGAAGCCGACATCTCCCCAGACTTCAAAGCCAACGGCTCAACCAATCCGCAGGACGCCGCCTATCTGGCCCACCTCGCCAATGGGTTTGCCGATTGGCGATTGCGCATTGATGGCTTGGTGGAACACCCCATGAGCCTCAGCCTTGCCGATCTGAAGGCGCGCCAAGCTAGAACGCAAATCACGCGCCACGACTGCGTTGAAGGCTGGAGTTGCATCGGCAAATGGACCGGCGCGCCCTTGGCCCCGCTGATGCGCGAAGCCAAGCTGAAGCCAGAGGCCAAGTATGTGGTTTTCCACTGCATGGACACCATGGGCGGTGGCGATCCCTATTATGAAAGCATTGCGCTGGACGATGTCTTCCATCCCCAGTCCCTGCTCGCCTATGCCATGAGCGACCAGCCCTTAAGCGTCGCCCATGGGGCGCCCGTTCGGCTGCGGGTCGAGCGCCATCTTGGCTATAAACAGGCCAAATATTTGGAGCGTATCGAAGCAGTGGCCAGCCTTGAGGGGCTTGGCGGCGGCAAGGGCGGCTACTGGCCGGACCGCGGCTATGAGTGGTACGCGGGGATTTAGGGGACCGAGATCGTCGCGAGGGTCCTCGGGAAACGCTTACGCTCCCAAGCTTTGGCTGTCGCCGGGGTTTGCACCGGTGCGCAAGCCGGTCGAAGGCGTCCACGCCCTCCAAGACCAAGCGATGATAGCTTGCTCTGGCTCATGCCCCATGCCAGCCTGACCCAATAACAATGGCTTTGGGGGCTGGGATGGACAGACGTGTATTTCTAGGCTCGAGCGCAGGCCTTGGCGCACTGAGCGCCTTGACTGGCGAAGGCACAGCCTTCGCGTCGGAGACATCCGCGCCCTACCAGATCACGGGACATTACGTCCCAAGCCATGCGGCGGCGCTGAAGCGCATCGGTGACTATGCGGCTCAGCACATGGCCGTCCATCAGCTGCCCGGCATGACGCTTGCCTTGGTTGGCCCAAACGGACTTGATGTGCGCCTAACCTTTGGCCTGAGTGATCTAGACCGTCGCATCCCGGTGCGGAGCGAGCAGCTGTTTCATATCGGCTCCATTTCCAAGTCATTCACCGCGGTGATGATCCATCAGTTGGCGGCCGAAGGGCGACTTCACCTCGACGACCCAGTCAACCAGCATCTGCAAGGCGTGCCCTTGCCGGATGGCGCCACGATTAGCTTGAACCATTTATTGGCCCATGCGTCCGGCTTGGCGGAGGATCCGCCAATCTTTCCTGACACGCCTGACGGAAAACTGTGGGTTGGCTTTCCGCCCGGCTCAGCCTGGTCCTACTCAAACCTCGGCTTTGAGCTCTTGGGTCGGGTGGTTGAGGCGAAGGACGGCGCCCCCCTGGCCGCCTGTCTGAAACGGCGCATCTTCGCGCCCTTGCAGATGACCTCGGCCAAGGGCGCTCTGTTTCCAAGTGATCGGGCGCAGTATGCGATCGGCTACGCTCAGTCCGACCCTGACGCCGACTACGCCCCAGGAATTCCGTTAAGCCCGGCCCCGTTCGAGGTGTTCACCAGCGGGGCGGGGTGTGTCGGGGCCAATGCTGACGACATGGCCAAGTGGATCGGTTGGCTGATCGGCGCCGGACGCGGATTAGGCGGCCCCTTGATGCCAGACGCCCAAGCCGTCAGTTTTGCCAAGCCGCAGATTGCTGCACCGGGGTGGGCGTTCAAGAATGCCGCTTACGGCTCCGGTCTTGCCTATGTGCCGTTGGACGGGCGCATGGTGATGCAGCATACCGGTGGCATGCTCGCCTTTCACTCGTCGATCCATGTCGATCCAAAGGCTGGGGTCGGCGCGTTTGCTTCGGTCAATTCGGGCGCGGGCGACTATCGGCCCAGACTTGTCACCGCCTTCGCCTGCGCCATGTTGCGGGCGCTTGCTGAACCCGAGGCGGCATTAAACCCGAAACCTGCCCCGGTTAGCTGGACGGCTCCGCCCAAGGTCAAGCTCGACACGACCGACGCCGAGCCTGAATTCGCTGCCTTGGCGGGCAGATACGCCGCGCGCGGCTTGAGCTTTGGCACTGTCACCTTGGTGGCAGTTAAGGGGGGGCTCGCCATGACGGATGGGACTCTGTTGGAAAAGTCGCCGCACGGTTATTGGACAGTCAAAACCTCACCCAGTCTCGACTCTCCCGCAATCGAGCGCATCTGGTTTTCTAACCCGGTGAATGGACGGCCGCAAAATATCAGCTTTTCGGGCGAGCGCATGGAGCGCATCGCGCCCTAAAACAACCCCGCCACCAGATTAATGCCGAGCGCTAAGACGGCGGTGTTGAACACGAAGGCGACCAGCCCGTGCACCGTGCCCAGACGTCTGAGATCCTTGCGGGTAAAGCCGATATCGGCGGTTTGGGAGGCGACGCCGATAACGATGGAAAAATGCAGAAAGTCCCAAAAGTCGGGGAGCTCGCCGCCTGGGAAGGCCAAGCCGCCAACATGGTCGCTGGGCGCTCCGTCCGGTGTGGGGCGAAAATACCGGTGCACATAGTGCAGGGCGAAAATGAAGTGCACCAGGAGCCAAGAGATCATCACCGTGCTGAAGGCAAACGCTACGCGCATCCCTTTCCACACGCCTAGGGCCGTTTTTGCCTCTGAAAGCTCGATCGCGACCGCGCCGATGCTGGCGAGTGCGGCGAACAGCACCAAGGCCAAAATCAACCCCGCGCCTTCGTCCTCGCGCCTGGCGGTCAGAATCGCATCGGCGCTACTGCGGATCGAGAGGACCATGCGGACCAGAAAATAGAGCGAGCCGAGATCCCAGCTGGCGATGGCGATGGTTGAGGCCGAAAGGCCGTGCCCCCAGATCGACATAGCGGCCGCGATGGCCACGCCGAGACCCGTGGCCTGAAGAAGCCGCCCGCGCGCACGATAGACGATCACTTTAGGCTGTGGCACCACGCTTTCCTCTCATTCAAACCGCCCCTTCTATCGCTGAGATTGGCGCCTTTGGGAACAAATCCTGTGGCCAGCCTGGGCAAAGAAAAGTCACATCCGGGCTGCAATCGCCACAAGTCGCACTAGATTAGAAATCCTAATCCAACTCTGACGCCTTCTCGCTTCTCCTAAGTCGGGTCGACTGGCAAGACAGGGGCCTGATATGTGCATCTTCACCCGTCTCTGGGCCCGTCTTTGGCCCCGTCTCGGGCCAACACCCAAGCTGCGATAGGGGCTTATTGGTCATGTCTTCGCGTCGTCACCTTCTCGCCCTCGCGCTTGGCGGCTTCAGCGCTGCCGCAGGGCTCGCCGGTCTGGGTTCGGCAATGGCCGCGCCTCAGCCCATCACACTCCTCAATGTCAGCTATGACCCAACCCGCGAACTTTATAAGGCGATCAATGTCAGCTTCGCCGCGGCGTGGAGGGCCAAGACCGGCCAGGAGGTGCGGATCAATCAAAGCCATGGCGGCTCCAGCGCCCAGGCCCGCGCGGTGATTGACGGCTTACAGGCTGACGTCGTCACCTTGGCGCTGGCCTATGACATTGACGCCCTGGCAGACCGAGGCTTGCTCGCGCCCAATTGGCAGTCTCGCCTGCCCAATAATGCCAGTCCCTATACCTCGACCATCGTCTTTTTGGTACGCAAAGGTAATCCAAAGGCCATTCATGATTGGGGCGACCTCATTCGTCCCGGCGTCTCGGTCATTACCCCGAACCCCAAAACCTCTGGCGGCGCGCGGTGGAATTTTCTGTCCGCCTATCTTTATGGACTAAAACTTGCGGGCGGCTCACCCGCGAAGGCAAAGGATTTTGTCACCAAACTCTATGCCCAGGTTCCCGTTCTCGATACCGGAGCGCGTGGGTCGACCAATACCTTCACCCAAAGGGGCGTCGGCGACGTTCTCCTCGCCTGGGAGAATGAGGCCTTTCTGTCGCTCGATGAGTTCCCCGGTCAATTTGAGGTGGTGACGCCAAGCCTCTCCATGCTGGCCGAACCCCCAGTGGCGGTCGTCGACAAGGTGACAGCCAAAAAGGCTGACCGAAATGTGGCGGAAGCCTATTTGCGCTATCTCTACACCCACGAGGCGCAGGTGATTATTGGTCAAAACCATTACCGCCCGCGCGATCCAGCGGTGGCGGCGCAATTTGCGGCCAAGTTTCCCAAGCTGACGCTTTACACGGTGGACGCGGTTTTTGGCGGCTGGCGGAAGGCCCAAGCGGCGTTTTTCGCCGATGGCGCCCTGTTCGATCAGATTTATAAGCCAAGGTGAAGACCGACTCCCCCCCCTCGCGGCGCGCCCTTCGCTGGCGGGAGCCAAGCGTCCTGCCGGGCTTTATTCCGTCCTTTGGCTTCGTCGTCGTCTATCTCAGCCTGATTGTGCTCATTCCGCTGGCGGCGCTGGTCGCCCGGCCTTGGGAGCGCGGAATTGGCGGATTTCTGCGCACGGTGACCGATGCGAGAGTCGTGGCCGCCTTGCAGCTTAGCTTTACCTCCGCCCTTCTCGCCGCCCTGGTCAGCGCCCTTATGGGATTGGTGACGGCCTGGGTCCTGACCCGTTACGACTTTCCCTTACGCAGCCTGTTGGATGCCGCCATCGATCTGCCGTTTGCCCTACCCACCGCCGTGGCCGGCATTGCGCTTGCCACCCTCTATGGCGCCCATGGCTGGATCGGCGGCAGAATCGAACCCTTGGGGCTGAAAATTGCTTATGCGCCCGCAGGTGTGTTCGTGGCCCTGCTGATTGTCGGCCTTCCCTTCGTTGTCCGTTCTGTCCAGCCGGTCTTGGCCGATTTTGAAGCCGAGGCCGAGGAAGCCGCCCTGACCCTGGGCGCCCATCCCGGTCAAATTGCTAATCGGGTGATTTTGCCTGCGCTGGCACCCGCGCTCCTGTCCGGCTTTTCCCTGGCTTTCGCCCGCGCCGTTGGCGAATATGGCTCGGTCATCTTCATTGCTGGCAATATGCCAATGCGGTCCGAAATTGCGCCCTTGCTGATCATCACCAAGCTGGAGCAGTTCGATTATGCCGGTGCGGCGGCCATCGGCCTTGTCATGCTGGTCCTGTCGTTCGGCTCCTTACTTGTCCTCAATCGCCTGCAATTGGCGCTGAGCCGCAGAGGCGTGTGACATGGCAGCGACCCCGCCCGTGAGACGCAAGCCAAGTTTCGGCGCGCTCGCCCTCATCCTCTTGGCCGTCAGCTGGATCGGCGTGGTGATCCTGGCGCCGCTGGCGCTCGTCTTTGTCGAAGCGCTGCGCAAAGGTCTTGCCACCTATCCAGAGGCGCTCGCCGATCCCGATTGCCAGGCCGCCATCGCTTTAACCTGTCAGGTCGCCCTGATCGCCGTGCCGCTCAACGCTTGCTTCGGTCTCGCTGCCGCCTGGTGCGTGACCAGATTTGAGTTTGTCGGCAAGACCTTGATCCTTTCGCTCATCGACCTGCCCTTTTCCATGTCGCCGGTCATATCGGGTCTTGTGTGGGTCTTGGTGTTTGGCGCCAATGGCTGGTTCGGGCCGCAGCTCGACCGATTTGGGATAAGCCTTGTTTTCAATGTTTCCGGCATTGTCCTGGCGACCCTGTTGGTCACCTTCCCCTTTGTTGCAAGAGAATTAATCCCGCTGATGCAGCAACAGGGCGCGGAGGAGGAGGCTGCCGCCGTCACCCTAGGCGCGGGCGGGTTCGACGTCTTTTTTCGCGTTTCGCTGCCAAAGATCGCCTGGGCCCTCCTCTATGGCGTCCTCTTGTGCAACGCCCGCGCCATGGGGGAATTTGGGGCGGTGTCGGTCATTTCCGGCCATGTGCGCGGATTGACCAATACAGTCCCCCTTCATGTGGAAGTGCTTTACAATGACTATAATTTCGCTGCGGCCTTCGCCGTGGCCTCGCTTCTTGCCGGGCTCGCCCTTGTCACCTTGGCCGCCAAATCGCTTCTCGAAAGGCGCTTCGCCATGGAGCACACCCCCCATGGCTGAGCCGGTCGAAAGTGGGTCAGACGCCGGACTTCGCATCGACACTATTGTCAAACAATATGGTCGCTATCCGGCCCTGCGCGGCGTGTCGCTCGACGTCCAACCGGGCGAGTTTGTCGCCCTGCTCGGTCCCTCCGGCTCGGGCAAAACGACGCTGTTGCGCACCCTGGCTGGGCTTGAGACGCCTGATTCCGGAGAGGTGCGCCTGGGGGGCCAGGACTTTTTGGCGCTCTCGCCCCGCGCCCGCCGGGTGGGGATGGTTTTCCAGCACTATGCGCTCTTTCGTCATATGACGGTGGCCAGCAATATTGCCTTTGGCCTCGAGGTTCGCCCGCGCCGCGACCGCCCGTCCAAGGCCGAGATCGCCGAGCGCGTCGCCCGCCTCTTAGCACTGGTCCAGTTGGAGGGCCTGGGTACCCGCTATCCGGCCCAGCTGTCGGGAGGCCAAAGGCAGCGCGTGGCCTTGGCCCGGGCGCTGGCGATTGAACCGCGCCTTTTGCTGCTCGACGAACCCTTTGGCGCCCTCGACGCCACCGTGCGCAAGGAGCTTCGCCACCATTTGCGCCGCATCCATGATGAGACCGGCCTGACCACCCTCTTCGTCACCCATGATCAGGAAGAAGCGCTTGACCTTGCTGACCGGGTGGCGGTGCTGCGCGAGGGGCGCTTGCTGCAGGTCGGCGCGCCGCGCACCCTGCTCGACGCGCCGCAATCGGCCTTTGTCCACGCCTTTTTGGGCGAGACCAACCGCCTGCACGGCCTCGCCCGCGCTGGGCGGGTTTTGATCGCGGGCGAGCCCTGGCTGTCCCCCGCCACGACCCTGGCCGATGGCCCCGTTGCACTATTTTTCCGCTTTCACGAAACCGAGATTGTCGGCCCCGACCAAGGCCTGGCGGTTAGGCTGTTTGCCGTGCACCGAAAGGGTGGAAACGTGCGGCTCGAAGGGCGAGACGCGCGCGGCCAAACGGTCGAAATCGACCGCCCGCTGACCGAAGAAGGCCAGTATCAGCCCGGCCAGACCCTCTATGTCCGACCAACCGTTACCCGCATCTACGCCGAAGACCCGCCGCCAGCGTGAGCGAGGTGGGGGGCGAGGTGGTGCGCAATTTATATATCCGCCACGCGCCGAAGCTAAAGTGGTGCGCCTTTGCCCGCAAAAATATTGTATTGCAAAACGCGCTACGACCCGCTATTAAACCCTGAGAGGAGTTAGTCCATGGCTGGTGCAGCGACCCAAAAAGTCCATCCGCTGTCGATGCGATTGCCGGAGGCCGATATCGCCATGATTGACCGCGCAGCCAGCCTTCGTGGACGCTCACGCACGGATTTCGTCCGCGACGCCGCTGTTCGGGCCGCAGAGGATGTGCTGATGGAAAATGCTTTGATCCGTATGAACCCCGATGGCTTCGAGGCGTTTGTGTTGGCGCTCACCGCTCCGCCTGTGGTTGTCCCAGAGATAATCGCGTTAGCTCAACGAACCGCCCCTTGGGAGAAAGACAGCGCCAAGGACCAGAGCTGATCCTTGAAGCTTTCGTTCCCCGAGCCGCTTTCCGCCGAACATGACGTTTCACAGTTTTCCTGCGGCAAACCCGCGCTTGATAACTGGCTCAAAACGCGTGCTCTCTCAAACCAGCAAAAAGGCTTCACGGTCGTTTTGGTCGTCCACGACGCAGGACGCGTCGTAGGATACTATGGTTTAGCCCCAACTGCGGTCATCCCAACTACGATGCCCCGGACCATCCGAACAGGTCAACCACCTGACCCGGTACCCTGTCTTTTACTCGGTCAATTGGCGACGGACCTTGGCTGGTCGGGAACGGGGATCGGGACGAGCTTGGTTAAGCACGCGCTAGAGCGATCCGTTGCCGCAGCGGCCTTGATTGGCGGCCGCGCTTTGATGGTCAACGCCGTGGATGAGAACGCCGCCGCATTCTGGCACCGCAGGGGATTCTTGCCCTCAAAAGACGATCCATTGATCCTCTTCCGCCCCATTGGCGACATTGCCAGATCACTGGATCAGTCCCGACTGGATAGGTGATGGGCGCGTCGCAAATCAACACTCGATAGGGGGCGCTACTTAACATTGCCTAAGTGCTCTATAGCTGGGAACGCGTACTGGGGTGTCCCGTCTTAAGAAAGAAATGAGCAAGAACGAGTTGGGGCCCGCCCCTGGTCGGGTCGTCCTCCAAGACAACATACCGAATGCACACCTGCGGCAGGTCTAATTGAGGAAAATCAATGGGTTAGCGGGCGGCAAATTCAGTGCAAAGTGCATAATTTCATGCATTTTGCATAACCTAATGTTTACAATAGGTTATGAGGGTGCGATCTGAGCCTTTTCAGCCAAATTCTCAAAGACCGCACCCTTGGCGTATGAGTGTTTCACAAACTCGGAATGAACAAGTCCTGCCGTTTTGGCCCCGCTGATTCATCGTTTCGGGCCGTTCATGGTTGCGACTTGATCGTCACTCTTGCCAGGATCACCGGGACTAGCCGAACGGGACAGGTTGTGGGATGACTTGACGCGTTGAGCGACGCTCTCAACGCCCGCCGCATTCCAGTTCCGGGCCCGCAACTCCCGTGTCGGGCGTTCGACATGATCGAATGTAAGCTCCATGCCTACTGCGCCTCGAATTCTTCAAAATGCCCACAGCATCGTCTCCCTTGAAGGCTGGCGACTAGACGACGAATTTCCGTATGGTCCCCAAGGCGCCAAGCCGAAGCGAATCTTGATTTGCCCTAACCCTCCCCCGCATCCGTTCCTGATCGGTGGGCATCGTTACCTGTTTAAAGAACCGACGGGTTCTCGATCTCAGCAGATTTGGAGCGAGGTTATCGCCTACGAGTTGTCGCGAGATTTGGGCATCGCCGTTCCCCCCGCCTTCCTCGCTGTCGCACCCGGCAATGGAAGCCCAGGCGTCCTCATTGAGTTTTTCCATGGGTTTCAGACAGATCCCGAATATCGCTTCGTCCATGCCATCGAGCGACTTCAGGGTCTGCAGTTTAATGTGGATTACAGGCGCGGCAGTCTGAAGGACAATCTCATGCTATGTCGGTTGCACAAGGTTGAAGGGCATCGTGCTTGGTGGGCGCGCACCTTGGCCTTCGACGCCCTTATTGGGAACGTCGACCGACACACCGAGAATTGGGGCTTTCTTGCTCTCTCGAGCGGCGATGGGGTCCAGCACAGCTTAGCGCCAGCCTTCGATAATGGCACCAGCCTCGGCTTCGTCGTCAGAGACGAAGACCTTGGCAAGTTCATGCAGCCCGCTGAAATGGCGCGTCTCATCGCAAAGGGAAACCACCATTTCGGCTGGGTCGCTGGCGATACGGCCAATGCACAACACGCGCGCCTTTGCCGGGTCTTTGTTGATCGTATGGGCGCACGATCAGCTATGGACGACGCGGTCGAATTGCCTGATGCTCGAATTCGCGAAATCGTGGAGTGGTGTCGCGGCTTTAATTTCCCCGTGCCCTTCACTCAACGACGCGGAGAATTTATCGAAGCCCAACTGAAGGCGCGCAGAGACGCCTTGGCGGTCGCGTTAGGAGCATGAGCGTGGACCACTGGATTCGCCACCCGTCAGAGCCAAAGGAGTTGATCCTTGTCTGGCAGGCGCCCTCTTCGGTGGAAGATCGCCTGCGCTGGGCCGTTGGTCGTGTGAAAGCGGCGCCGTCCGGCTTCGTGTTCGACTATCTGGAAGAAGAAGAATTCCGAGCGCTGAACGAAGGACGCAATCCTCAGGAGCTACAGGCGGCGGGTTATGCGGGATACCCTGCTTTTGACGTAAAAAAGCGCTCAGCGGACGGGTTTCGCGACCGCGTCATCGAGGCCTTGCTACGCAGACTTCCCCCGTCCACGCGATCTGATTTTGGCGACTTCCTGGCCTATTTCCGCATTCCCTCCGACACCAAGCTGTCGCCATTAGGTTTGCTTGCGGCGACCGAGGCGCGGTTACCGGGAGACGGCTTCTCCTTCATCGACCCTCTCGACCCCATGATTTCGACTGTCGATGTGGTCCTGGAGATTGCGGGATTTCGACACCACGCGCCCCATGCGTCGCCAATTGCGTTAGGCGCGCAAGTGACGTTGTCGGCCGAGACATTCAACACCCACGACCCGCACGCCGTCGCGATGAGCATCGGGGGCGCCAAGGTCGGATATGTCAACCGGTTGCAAGCGCCGTCTGTCAGGAAGTGGTTAGAGATACGGTCCGTAAATGGTTGGATATCGCGGCTGAACGGGCGACCAGACGCGCCAAGGGCCTTTGCGTTCGTCGAAGTCAGACCTCAGCGCTCGTCGGTGGCCGCCTAGCGTCTGTCAGGTTCAAACTGAACCAGACAGACGCTAGATTCCTAGGTGGTCGTTTGTCTTTTCGGGAAAACCGGATTCCACTTTTCCCTGACAAACTCTAGAGCAAAATTTGACACCGGTTCGACGTCGAAAACGCTCAATCCCATGGCGTTGTAAGCACGACTGATCTGACCAGTTCAGAATGAACTTGAGCCGCCCTTACCCGCGAAAATCCTCCAAAAACTCCGATCCGGGCGCGACGGCGCTGATGAACAGTCGGTCGCGGGCGCGGGTGCAGGCGACATAGAGAAGATGGCGTTCGGACTCATAGACGGATTCCATCTCGCCCATGTCGCCCACAGCGGCGATCCGGCTTGAGTCGGGGATGACGTCGTCGTCGCAGGCGATCACGGCAACGCAGCGAAACTCCAACCCCTTGGCGTCGTGCATGAGGACGATAGGGATGGACTGAGTCTCCGCCTCCGACAGCTCAGCGCCATGACGCGCAAATTCCGCCCGCACCCGCTGCGCCTCGGATCGGACCAGGATTGCGATATCGGCTGGGGAAACACCCTCTCTCACGCATTCCTCGATAAAAGCCGCGACGCGTCTTGCTTCTTCCTGTTCGGTTTTCGAAAGCACCAAAATCGGTTCCGGGCCATCGAACACCGAAACCGTACCTTTTCGGCTCTCTTCTACGCCGTCCACGTCGGTCAGACTTGACGGCAATAGCCGATCCGCAGCGCTCCGAATCTGGTGCGACGTGCGATAGTTGACCTTCAAGCTATGGCTTCGCCCGCGAATATCGATGCGCAGACTGCGCCAGCTGAACGGTAGGTGGAAAATGCGTTGACCTTGGTCCCCGGTGAAAAAGATCGCCTCGCCGCCGTCAGCGCCGACGGCGGCCAAGAAGCGGGCTTGCGCGACCGAAAGGTCTTGCGCTTCATCGACGACCACATAGCGATAGGGAAAATGCTGTCCATCCTCCAAAATCCAGTCGCTCAGGCGCGCATAGATTTGCGGCCAGGTGACCAGACCTTCGGCGCTCAATTGACGCCGAACCGATTGAAAGACCTGCCAGGCCGAGTCCCGTTGCGAAGCGCCCAGCCGCGTGCGACGCCCCAGACGGGGAATCTTGGCATAGGCTTCGCCATCGGCGACATTCCAGGCGTCGACCAACTCTTCCCACTCTTCGAACAGAAATTCCGGCGTAAAGCCCTCGCCCAGCTTGTCTGCTCGGGCAACAGCGATAGCGGCCTTAACCTCCCGGGTCGTCGCGATCCGCGGCGCCCCAAACTGGCCCGTATAGATATCGAGCGCCGCCCGATCGAGCGCCGCAACGTGAACCCGCTCGCGCAACTCCGGCTCGGCCTCAGCCAGAATGTCGCGCTTGGCGGCGAGCGCAGCAGCCAGCGGCTCTGAAAAGGTGGTGAGCAACACCCTCCCCGGCGCAATCCCCCGTCGGGCGCGGGCCAAATGGGCGGCGCGATGCAGAGCCACAATGGTCTTCCCCGTTCCGGCGCTGCCACTGATCCTTGCAGGCCCCGACCAAACCCGCTCGACCAAGGCCCGTTGGGCGGGATGCAAAAAGACCGCCCATTTCTCGAATGGCTGATCCAGGGCCGCCCTCAACTCCTCCAGATTTTCCACCATGCGGAAGCGACGTTGCGCATCCGGGTGCAGGAAAGGATTTGCCAGCGACACTGGCGCTGCGATGTGATCTTCGAGGCGTCCGCCACTGGCGAAATCGAGGAGCGCTTCGGCGGCCTCGGCGGGCAATTGGGTCAGGAGATCGAACAGCTGGGACTCTGGCGCCTCCCGAACGGGCTCCAACCAATCTCGCGGAACCCCGACATCCAAGAGCTGATCGTCGGTCAATGCCGCGAACGGCCGAGGATCCGGCCGTACGACAGCCGATGCGGAGGCGGGAGCCTTTGACCTATCGAGCCCAACCTCCTCCTCTCGCGCGCGCAGGATGGGAATTTCGACAAACTGCATGGCGCCTGTGCGCTCGTGCGGCAGGACGCGCTTGCGCTCCGCCCAGGCATAGGCGGCGTCGTGATGATCGACATAGGCCAGCAAGGTCGTCTCACCATCCTTGAACAGGATGATGCGGATATCGGAACTCACCCGCACCGACCAAAAACCCGGCGCCTTATCAATTCGGTGCATTTGCAACCCGTTGCCGCGCGGGTTCATCTGCAGGTCAAACGCCGATAACTTGACCTGCTTCTGCTCCGCCGCCGCAAGCCGGTTCAGGGCGTCGGTGAAGGTGGAGGCGTAGAGAAGTGTCATTCAGGGCGGCTCCCGCGTCGGCGGCGCCCAACGCGATGAACGGAAACGCTCGACGGACCTGATCTGAGAGATCGACCCCCTCCGATTGAGGCGGAAAGTGAAACCCGCCTCATCCTAAACCGCCAACACCTTCATCACTTCATCCCCCAAATGGTTGATGACCTTGACGGCGACGCGTCCGCTGGTCGGCTTGGGGAAGGGGCGGGAACGGGTGCGTTTTAGGCTTTCCCAGGCCTCCTCGTCGATCTCGGCCTTCAGGGTGGTTTTCAGCGCCTTGTAGGGGTCGTTCGCGCCGGGGAAATAGGCGTGGCGGACGAAGAAGCTCTCATAGTCGTAGTCGGTGTCGATGAACCAGACGGCGATGTCGTCGGCGCCAGCGCTTTCGATCTGGCCCGCCTTATACATATCGACCCCCGCGACTTCGATGGAGATCCTATCCTCACCTTCGTCGTGCACACGCACGTCCGGCTCGCCAAACACGGTGAACAGGTTGCCTGCGCCGGTATTGGCGAGGTCGGGCATGTGCAGGTCGGGGTTCATTCGGGCCTTAAGAACCGACAGCGCGCCCATACGCTCAAACTCTCCCGCATGGGCGTCAAAATTGAACGCCGCGGCGATCAGAAGATCAAAGCCCGCCTCTGCCGCCTCGCGCGCGGCGGCGGTCAGGTCGGGGCGGGAGACGGTGCCATATTCCGGGCCGACCAAGATCGCGGCGCGTTTCAAGGTTGCGGTCGCGTCGTCGGCGGCGGCGTCAGCGGAGGCTTGGCGCACCAGGCCCTCAGCACAGACGAATTGACCCGGCCAGCCCTTTAAGGAGACAAAGACCAGCCGGTCCTCCTTATGGGCCTGTTGCACGCCAGACTTTTTCAGCGTGTCGAGCACCAAGGTGGTGAAGTCGGCGCTTTCGCCTTCCTCGCCCAGCTTAACGCGGCGACCCTCCGCCGCCTCCAACTCGTCAAACAGGCTGTCATCGACGTCGACCGCAGGCACCCGGTGCGGCGACAAGCTCTCCACCGTAAAGGGCCCAGCGACACGCACCTTGGCCTTATCCTCATAAGGCTGGTCGTAGAGATATTCGGTTTCGGCCTTGGCGGCGATGGAGGCGTCGATGTCCTTCTGGCGGGCGATGCGCTGGGCCCACCAATCGGCATGAGCCTGCTTCGCCGCGTCGGGCCACGACCCTGTCGCGTCGCGGGGGATTTCCCATTCCTCCCAGGTCTTGCCCAGCGCCGCATTCAGGGCCACGCGCAACGGCTCCAGCCGGGTCTGGTAATCCTCCCAGATCGTGTCGATCTCGGCGTTATTGGCGATGTCGCGCAGCATAATGTGCGGCACACGCTTGTAGACAAAGCCTTGCCGGATGCGGCCAAAGGTCGGCGCGTCGCGGGGGAGGGAGCGGGTGATCTCCGCCTCCTTCATTTGCCCGTCCTTGCTGTCAGCCAAAAGATACCAGGGATAACGGGCGCCCATGATGCGCGAGCGCGCGAGGGCCAGGGCGACCCGGCTCGTGTCAATGGTGATCCAGCGCCGACCCCACTGTTCGGCGACATAAGCCGTTGTGCCGGAGCCACAAGTCGGATCGAGGACGAGATCGCCGGGGTCTGTAGTCATGAGAAGGCAACGCTCTGCAGCCTTGCTTACAGTTTGAACAACATAGATTTTATCTTCACCAAAGCCCCCAGTTCTCGTATCATCCCAAACATCGTTTCGAGCTTTTACAGGAAAATCCTCAAAATACCTTATAAAGCTCAAAGATGAGCCAATGCCCATTAAGCGGTCAGACTTCCTCAGTTGATCGAGTCCGCGCTTATTAGTCTTAAATGTGCCATTTCCCGGAGTAAAACGCCGGCCTTGAAAATAAAACTCTCGCAAATCTCCACCGCCAGCCGTTCTCGCACTGGTCAACGGATTAGGTCGATATATTCGTGAGCCACTCGGCAACGCCGATAGACCAGAGAATTCCTCGTTTGTAAGTCGCCGACGAGTTCCATCTGGCAACAAAACGTATCGAAGATTCACCTCTTCGGATGGCGAACGCACTTCATAGATCGGTCTATATTTGACGATTTCACGATCCTTGGCGTACCAAATTATGAAGTCAACTGTATTGTCTAGTACACCGGCTCCTTTTCCTGTTGTTTTTCTGAACATAATTTGAGTGCAAAAATTATCGCCCCCAAATACTTCGTCCATCAGCGCGCGTACGCGATGTACATTCTCGTCCCCGATCTGCACGAACACCGACCCACTCTCGGTCAGCAGATCCCGCGCCACCGTAAGTCGATCCCGCAGATAGGTCAGATAGGAGTGGATTCCGTCCCGCCAGGTATCCCGGAAGGCCTTCACCTGTTCGGGCTCGCGGCTGAAATGGTCCGCATTGCCGTCTTTCACGTCTCGGCTGGTCGTCGACCACTGGAAGTTGGAATTGAATTTGATGCCATAGGGCGGATCGATATAGATGCACTGCACCTTGCCTTTCAGCCCCTCCCGCTCGGCGAGGCTGGCCATCACTTTCAATGCATCGCCCAAGATCATCCGGTTCGACCAGTGTTGGTCATGCTGGTAAAACTCGGTCTTTGCTTCCTGATCAATGCCGTTGAAATCGGCGAACAGGTCCAGCGTCGCGCCTGCGTCCTTGCGCGCCTGGCTCTTTTTCAGGTCCTCGATAATCGCCTTGGGATGGATTTTTTCTTGGATGTAGAGCGGCGGCGCCTCCACCACCAAATCCGACCAATCCGCCACATCCTTGCCCCGCCAGACCAGCTGCGGGTCGAGATCAGGATTGCGCCGCGCATAGGCCGCCAGAATCGGCCGCTTCATGTCCGGCGGCACAAAAGCCTCCAACTCCGCCGTCGGCGCGTTCAGCCGGCTCGCCTCGTCATGGGTCAGGGTCTCAATGGAAAGCGGCGGTTTGGCCATTAGAGGGTCCTGGAGTTGAGGTCTGGAAAACCCAGGCCGCCGCGCATTTGACGGCTGTGGGCGACAGAGTTGGGCGAGCGGCCAGGGCCTGATGCGGACTCGAGACGGAACGAGCCCATCCGGATCGGGTCGTGGGCCCAAGGCTGGATACCGGCCTTCGCCGGTATGAGCGGGGAAACCCCTGATAAACTCAATCCGCCCCACCGCTCGCACTGGCGCAGGTCAAGGGCCAGACGGTGAGGCGGGGTCATGTTTTGGAGGGGCGCATGCAATTTATTCATCTACAGACCCGTTCATCAGGCCCTCCAGCCGCTTCTCGATTAACAGGGCTTCGCCGGCGCGTTCTTTCTTTTCATCCTCAGTAACCGGATGCAGCAATTTCCCGGAATTCAAACAGGGAGCAATCGCCAAGCTCGTGGCGCGAACCTCCTCGCCAAGACAATTGGGAAGCGCGAAGATAAAATTATCGAGTGATTTCTGTATTTGCGTAAAATTTCCCTTGCTATGGCAATATGACAACCACAAGTATTTATCTATCGTGCGCTCGGCGAGAAGAATATCAAATTTATAAAGCGGATTTCTTTGCGATATTTTATTGCGGACACATGTTAAAATCGATGTCCAGCCTCGCTGTTCGAGAGTTAGGTAAAATTTTAAAAACCGTGAAATTGAGTTGCTATTGCTTGCACCTAGAACCGCACCTGCGACAAATTTATCGAACATGGTCCAGTTGTCAGGCCAAATGAACCAGCTGAATTTAGATGTAGCCGAGGTCGTGAGATTATTTCCGGGAGGGCACGCGGTGAAATTTTGAATGTCCACGGCCAGTAGATAGGCTCTTTGAGTCAGATTTATTCCAACACCGTAACTAATTTTTGGACCTATTCCGTTAACCATTGCTATGTAATTCGACACATTTACAATTTTTATGTTTCGAGTTATACCATATTTAAGTCCGACTTCGTCGAATTTAGGCTTCGTTAACGCCTTACCGCGCAGCAAATCTAGATAATGCGCATCCGTCTCCAACCAACACTTGTAAGCCAAAATGAAAGCGTATTCAGCGGGCGTGGTCATCAGCAGTCTCCGTCTGAGCGTGAAGAATGTATCCGGCGAAAAGGGGGGCGGGGCTGGATCGTGACTTTCGCCGGTCGGAGCGCGGAAATCTCTAATAACCTCATTCCCCCACCTCCCCTTGGCGCGCCTCAATCACCTGATCCAGCCAGCGCTGGACCACGCCGCCCAGTTCGGTTTGCAGGGTCCAGACATTGGTGAATTCGGCAAAGGCCCAGCGGCCGTGGCGCTTGAGCTGATTGACGCCCGGGACCCAGTAGATCTCCATGGTCGAGGCCTTTTCCCTCGCGTCTTCGCCGCGATAGCCCTTGACCTCCGCCACCAGATTCAGCGGATCGTCGGGGCCACGACCATCGTCGATTTTAAGGATGAAGTCGGGGCGATACCGCCGCACATCTCCCTTCAGCGTATAGGGGACCTCGAAACCTAGATTGTGGTTCTTCACATAGGCGCGCACCTTGGGGTGCTGTTCGATGACGCGGCAGAATTCGGCCTCCCAATCACTGTCGAGCACGCACCAATTGACGTGACAACGGTTTGCGTCGGTCTCGTAGCGCGGGCGAGAGGTCATAAAGTTGACGTGGCGGGTGGTTCCCTCGCGATTATAGGCGTCGAGGATGGCGACCACCTTTCCGCTGTCCGCCGTGGCGCGGACGACTGCCGCCATGATCCGCTCCGCCGCCATGTCGGCGATCACATGGTAGAGCACTTGAGCCGGGTGGGTTTCGCCAACACAGGTGAGATACTGATCCAGCCATTGGCGCACGATACGTCGCAACTGGAAAAACAGTTGGCTTTGGGGAGCATCGCCCGGTTCGGTAAAATAGCGGAACAGAATGTGGTTGGTCAGGCGGTAAAGGATGGTGGACGGTCGCTGGTCGCCCAGGTGATCGACTGTCATGTCGACACTTTCCCCGACAATGCCTGCATTGCGGGTTTGCGAGGCGCCGACAAGGCCGGGATCAAGCTGCAGACGGCTGTTCTCGGTGAATTCCGCCTGCAAAATGTCCTGCGGCAGCTCGGTGCGATAGCCTTCGACGCGGGGAAAGCGGATTTCCAGGGCGTCGCGGTCCGGACTGATGGCGCGCACCTGCACCGTCTCCACCGGCCGCTTCGGCTTGGCGGGCACCGCCTGGGCGGTAAAGTCAAACGGTATGCCAAAAATATCGGCATATTCAGGATCGAACCGCCCGTCGGTTTGGAGGGCGTAGCTTTGACGGCGCAGCGCGCGGCCGATTACCTGCTCGCACAGGAGTTGGGTGCCAAAGGCCCGTACGCCTAAGACATGGGTGACCGTATTGGCGTCCCAGCCTTCCGTCAGCATGGAGACCGAGACGACGCAGCGCACACCCTCCCCTAACCGGCCACGCTTGCCAACCGTGTTCATCACTTCGCGCAGCAGCTTGTCCTCGCTGATGTTGCGCGCCGCCTCGATATTTCCGGTCCGTTGGATCAGCTCATCGCGGAACCGCTCGATCTCTTCTGCCGCCGCATCCTTGAATTCCTTGCTGATGGCGTCGCCGCTTTCCAGCTGTTCGCTATCAATCAGAAGGGTTCGCATTTGTGGCTTGGCGACGCCGTCAGGGTCGAAATTGCGGAATAGCTTGCAGCGCCCGGCGATTTGCTGAACCGATCCATTGGCGCCCGTGATTTCGTAGCCGGATATGTAGTCGTGGATCAGCTTCGAGGTGGTCGTATTGTTGCAGACCACGATGAAAACCGGATCAACGCCGATCTTTGCCTCGCGCCACAGCTCCACCGTCTTTTCATAATGGCCGTAAAGCGCATCAATGGCGGTAAGGAGCTCGGGCGGCAGCTTTTGCGGATCAAGGGTGTCGGCCTTGGTGCGCCCCTTCTTGGGCAGTTTCTTGCCGATATGGTCCCATAGATTGCGGAACATCGGCATGTCGCCCTGAGGCACATTGTCGATGATCGGCACACGCGGCAACTTCACGATGCCCGACTCGATGGCGTCCATCAGGTTGAAGTCGCTCACTGTCCAGCCGAAAAGAGCGCCTTCCCGGTAGCCGGAGCCTTTCAGGAAAAACGGCGTCGCCGACAGGTCATAGACCATCTTCACGCCGAGCTTGCGCTTGACGGTCTCAATGCCTGAAATCCACAGTCGAGCAGCCTCATTATTCTTGTTCGCTTCGGCGAGGTCGTCGCCGGTTAGCTTCTCGTCCTGGCTGCGCTGACGTTCGCGATAACAATGGTGGGCCTCATCATTGATAACGCAGATGTTTTTTAGACCGGTCAGTTCGTTGGCGACCCGTTGCAACAGCGCGCCGTCAGATTCCGGCCGCTCCTTGGTGCGTAGTGCAGCTTGTTGCACCTTATTCAGGGGGACATCGGCCTTGCGCTTGAAGGCGTGATAGTTGGTGATGACGATCTTGGCCCGCCCGAGCTCCCCCAAAAGGTCGTCGGGGACAATCTCGCGGCTCTTGTAATAGCTATCTGGATCATTGGGCAAAAGCACGCGCAGCCGGTCGCGGATGGTGATGCCCGGCGCGATGATCAAAAAGCCGTCTGTGAACGTCTTGGAGCCCTTGTGGCGCGCCGCGTTTAAGGTTTGCCACGCGATCAGCATCGCCATGACCGTTGTCTTGCCGGCGCCCGTGGCAAGCTTCAGCGCCATGCGCATCAGCTCGGGATTAGCTTCACCATTGGCCGCCTCCAGGTGGGCCCAGAAACGACGCCCTTGGCTGGAAGACTTGGGGGCGACCTCTGTCAACCAGATGGCCGTCTCCACCGCCTCGATCTGGCAAAAGAACGGCCGTTGGTTTTGAAAATCATGGGCGCGCCAATGTCGGAGGAGCCGCGCCGTAGTCGGGGTTACCTGCCATTGGCTCTCAGGCAAATTGCGCCAGCTTTCGATAGCGGACCGGATGCCATTTATCGACTCGATTGGGTTATATTCGGCCCCATCGTCAACCGCCGCCAACAGATCAGCCTGCGCCGATTTGCCTTTCTTCTTCGACGGCGGGATCGGTGACACAAGATCACTGCGGCGACGTTGGTCGATGATGATGTTGGTCGGCTGGCCCGACGCCCCCAGCTGCCAATGACGCGAGGGCCGCTCATAGGGTGAGTTAAGGATCGGATCTTCAAAGAATTGCTGCGTCATGCGAAGCGTCAGAACCTCAACACCATTTCACCCCATCGTGCTACGCTTCTGGGGCCATGCGCAAGACTGAGACAGATTGACGCGGAGTGGAGTGGTGACGCCGAGCTCAATTTTGGCGCGGCTCAATCCAGGTCAGTCAAATCAAGTTCAAAGTCATTTTCGAGATCGGCTTCACCTTTTGGAACACCCTCAAAGCAAGGCCAGTTGACGACCGGCAGCTTTCGGACAGAGGCGGCTCCAAATACACCTGCGTCCTTCCATGCATCGTGCCGACCAATAATATAAAGCGCCTGCTTCGCACGAGAGGCAGCAACATTTAAAATATTAGGGGATTGTCCCGCCCAATTTCTTGACCCCTGACTTCCATCGCCAGGCGCGCCGAGAACAATGATTACGGCCTCGGCCTCTTTTCCTTGGAAGGTGTGCACCGTTCCAATATGCACTTTTCCCCATCCAAACTGCTCTTGAGGTGGAATTTTTAATGACTTCAGCACGCCGCTTTTTACGACCAACGACCGGACTTTATCCGCGACTTCACGAAAGGGACTTATGACGTAGATATTTGGAGTGACCACGCCTTGCTGAGCGAGTGTGTTCAATAGGGCGATCACCGCCTCACCCTCTTGAGGACTCCACTTCGGGCTATTCGACTGGACATCTATCCAGCAGCTTCCCGGCAGCCACTTCGATAGAGCGTCACCGATGGTCGACGTCGCCGCCCCAACAGCGTGCACCATGAGATTATCGTAGGCAATCTCATTTGAAATCGAAAACATAGGGTTTTGACAGCGCCTATGCACCAACAAGGGGATGCCAATTTCCCTCTTGTCCGGGCCATTTCCGACTGTCGCCATTAAAGAGCTCGCCGAATCCGCTAAAGTCTGAACCGACGCCCTTGGAGCGGCCCAGACATCGGGATGGGCTTCGTGAGCCGAGAAAATTGCCCTCACCAATCCCTCTGGCACCGTCGTGACCGGTTCAAGCTGAAGCGGATCTCCGATGACGAGGGCGCGTTCCGCTCTCCAGATCGCGCCGACCGCGTCTTGAGGCGGCGCCTGACCCGATTCATCGACGATCAACCAACCGATTGACCTCGGGCCCATGCCGTCCATAAGACGATCAAAAGAGGCGAAGGTCGTCGAAACCAGAGGAATAAACAAGAAGAAGGTATCCCAAAGATCTTCCAGGTACACATTCGCACCCGACGGGATCCTTTTCCCCTTCAAATGATTCATGAAGAGTCCAAGATTGGATTTCAGCCTGTAAGCCGCCGCGTCTATGAACGCCTTGTGAAGTCGCATTGCCGAGGCAAATAGTGCGTCCCGAGCGTCGTTGAAAGCGTCGTCCGCCCATGGGCTAGCCGTATGAATTTGCGCATGACTTGCGCTCCAAAAACTCGGTCCGACTGAACCCTCTTGGTAAATTTCCTTTGCAAGCTGCTCCAGCTTCGCCAGCCTCTTCAGTTCCCGGCGTGCCGCCATTAGCGATGCCTTTGATGCTTCGGCTTCCGCTTTCGCGGCGAGTATTCGTGCTTCCGCAGCGCGACACTCCTGCTCTGAAAGATCCCGATTCTGCATGGCATGACGAAGGATATCGAGCGCGACTTCCTGTTGAGCCCGCCACTTGGCCATGTGGCCAAGAATTTGCCCCAAAATTCCCGGTTTAAGGTCCCTGTTCCCATCGACAAGGCGCCTTGCGTCGAGAATTGAACATTCGGCTTTCTCTAGCGCCGTTACTGATGCCTGGAGCGTGATCTCGGCTTCACCGACCCGCTTTAAGGCTTCTGCATATTGGACATCGGCACGCTCAGCGGCTTGCTGGATTTCGGCGGCGTTCAGGAGCGCTACCCGAATTTTCTCCCGGGCTGCGCGCAAATGCTCGACGACAGAGCGCTTCTCTCTGTAGTCGAGACGCGCCCTCACCCATCGCTCTTTGGCCTCCTTCCGATTAATTGGGGGGTTCTCGGCGACAACAATTGGCGGAGGTTCTTCTGCACTATCTTTACCGGCGCGACCGGTGACGGCGGCCAGGTATTTTTCGATTCCCCATTCGTTGTTCCACCACGCTGCCTCGACAAATTCAGATCGGTTTGATTTATTGCCAAGTACAGCCGCGATCAGGCCCCAGCAGCCACCCTCTTTTCCCTGGACCTGATCAGCGACCGCTGAAAAATAGCGCAGATTAGACTCCCTGGCGATCGCACCTATTCGTGGCAACTCTTCGCTAACATTACGCACAGCCGAGTTATTTGACGATGCTACGACCATTCCATGCCGCCGTAGTCCCGGCGCAAGGCGATAGACGTTTTGCTGGCGCCCCCCCTCGCCGACCATGTCTACACGCACAAACGCTTGCTCTGGGTCGTCGAACCCGACCATCACGTCGGCGCGTTCAGAAATGACGGCAGCCACAACATCCCGGAGCAAGGTTGTCTTTCCTGTCCCTGGCGGTCCGTTGACTGAAAGTATCCCGCCCTTCTTGAGTTTGCCGATTGCCGCAATGACTGCAGCTTGCTGGAGCGTGACCAGTTTGGCAGGACTTTGGGCTGGCCAACGCGCGAGCGGGAATTTGATTGGTGCGATCAATTCCTCAAGAGAAGCCTTATCTTCAAGCAGGTTTTCACGATTTTTCGGTTGGGTTATTGCTAAGTAAGCATTCAAGGCCACTTCACCCTGATCAGCTTTTACGGACTTCTTTACACGGTATAAATCACGAATGTAGAAGCTGTTGATTATTTCGATCGGATCTTTTTCGGCATCACCAATGGTTCTGATAGCAAAGCGTGGTCGCTCAAGGATATTATGAGGCAATTTTAAAACGCGCATGAGCATGGTCATGGCGTTGACTAGACCCTTTTTGGACGTTGGGATTTGGGTCCCATCGGGGTCGAGCTCGACCAACGCGCCCCCGATTTCTCGACATAGATCGTCATGCACGTCGAAAAACTGATGTAACTCGCCAATACGGCCGGCTAAAATTTCGCCGCACGCCCAGCCGAAACTCGACAGGAGCAGCTTGGATGGCGCTGGAAAGCCTTTTTCATTGAAAGGCGCTAGGGCGAGGATCGAAACACCCTCCGCGCGCTCTCTCTCCGGCCCCTCGGGTTCGACATCCTTCACAAGCATCTCGACCGCTGGCTTCATATTGACGAAGGCCAAGGGGATGAACCAGCGAATAGCCTCATCCTTTTCCACACCAAGACGTTCGCGGTCACCCTCAGCTCCATCCCAGGGCATTTCACCTTTAGAGATGTCAAACGGACACAGGAATCGCGCGGCTGGCCGCACCTTCTCCCCTCGCTTTTTTCGAGGCGCGTCCTCGGGAAACAATCGTTCCTGTGCCGGAAATGTTTGGGGCTGGAGCGCCTCTACCGCAAGCCAAGCATTGATCAGTGAGATTGGGTTAGGCGTCTCTGACATACTGGGCCAGTCCACTAGCTGAATTGCATATTGGTTTCATGTATTAATAATCATTATATTTTCAATTGTTGTCGAAAAGTCAATGACGAGCGGAAATTATCAATATAATGGTTTTGTATTTTTGATTATTTATCTAATTTCAGTAAAAATACGCCTTATTATAGAAACAATTCCAGATAAACAAAGGTATTAAACATCCTAAAGGTAGACAATTTATACAATTTTGCCATCGTAAACTGATGAGCAACGGTATTAACATTACAATATTGCCAAGCTATTTTCCAGGCCGCCGTTCAATTCTGGCGGGTGCGAGAAGGAGCAATGTTCAGCCAATTAGATCTACGGCAGAGCGGTTGATTCGAACGTCGAGGTCGATTTCTCACCCCCGCACCGCCGACGTGGCGTGGTAAGCACAGCCGGGTAACATCGACGAAACTTAGTCTACAAAGCCGACTCTAGGCGCTCGACGTCCTATGAGCTTCCGCAGAAACGTAAGGCCATTCGCATACTCAGCTGTGCGTGTACCACTTGCCTTTGACTGTGGCGTGAAGCGCGGGCAGCTCCCGATCTCGAGCGTGATTGCTTTTCCAAAAATTCCGGGCGAACTTTTTCTCGAAGGTACAGACTTCGTTTTATTCTGAGCCCGCAGATTCCATTTTCAACGCGCTTGGCGTCAACCGATGCCTAAGGCTTCAAACACACGCCTATGTCCTAAATGTTCCTAGAAAACTCATTTTATTTTGAGTCCACATCCTTAACAATGTATTTCCTGGCGAATAATTTCAGTCGTTTCCCGCTATACTTTGTAAATATTAAATAAACTAGTATTAAAATAATAGGTAGATATAAAATTTCAAGAAAATTTATAGAGCCCCTTCCTTTTAATACCTCAAATATTTCTGCCACTACCGTGAGCAATAACAGGGCGGAAAACACTATAACACTCGCGTAGGATCGTCTACTCGTCCTACCAATTTCTTCGATTCGAGGAGAATTTGGCTCCATTTTTCACTTCCCTCGGTCAATTTTAAGCGCTGCGCGAATAACTCTAGGGGCAGCTTGCGGCGACTCTATAATCAATCGGTAAGTCTCAGCAATCAGATCCATCTCTTCAGCTTTTGAGGGCTTAAGATGCGCCTCGTGAATACAATCGCGTACAAGCTCAATGGCATCGTAGAGAGCCTTCGGGTCGATGTTAGCTGGATAAGTGCGCGGAATATCTCCCGGTCCCTCAAGCACCCAGGCGGGATCGACGCCAAATTCACGTTTTAGTCCAACCAACAAGCGCGCAGGCGGCTCTCGTTGCCCGAGCTCCCACGCAATATACGCTCTCTTTGAACATCCGAGGCGTTGCGACATGGCATCCTGAGTCAAGCCGACGCTCCCTCGCAGCGCCGACAGACGCCTCCCGATCGACGCGTCAACCTCCGCACTTGCCAGTGCCAATCTAGTCATTTATTATCACACTTAGTCACCAGGATTGGTCTAACATGATCGACAAGAAACACGAACTCATCAAGGGAATGTTGCGAATTCACGGCTCGTCGCTGGCACAAATAGGACGGGCGCTTGGAGTGACGACCAGCACCGTCTCGATCGTGGCCAAAGGTCACCGGAGATCCAGGCGAATTGAACTCGCGATTGCTGGAGCGATCGGGGTTGCCCCCTCAGACCTTTGGCCTGACCGATCACAAAGTCGCGATTACCCCACGTCGTCGCGCTCGGAAGCAAAATTGCCGAGTTCGACTTTGGAAATTTCGAGGGAAGAGCGAACTCATGAGTAGCTATAGCAGCCCGTCGGCCGTTGACATCGAGCCACGCGGGATAACGATAGCCCAGGCCTCGAAGTATGTCGGGCTGAGCGAGAGTGCGTTCAAGGTCGCGAGGGAAAGGGGGATATATCCAAAGCCGACCCTGCCAGGCGGGCGCATTGATTTCATACTTCTCAAACTCGCAATGGATCGCTTGAGCGGAATTCATAGAAACGAGCCCAATGATCCTCTTGCCGATTGGGAGGCGCGGCGTCATGCACGCAGTATTAAAGGGCATAAATAAAGTTACTAAGCGCTTGAAAACCGGGCGTAAGGTGATTTATTACTATTATAGAGCGACGGGTAAAAGCTTAAAGGGGATACCTGGAACGGATGAATTCATTAATTCATATAACGAGGCCCTACGCGAATTCAAAGGAAGCCGCGCGAATGACCAGTTCGCCAGTGTTTTAACTGCGTACTCGCAATCATACCAATTTCAAAATCAGTTAGCACCTACCACAAAAACCGAATATCGTCGCAAAATCGCCCACTTGGATCGCGAATTTGGCGACCTGCCTATTGCCGCGCTTAAGAAACCCGAAGTCCGTCGCATATTTATTGAGTATGGTGACATTGTCGCCGCTGAGTCTGGGCCGCGAGAGGCGGACTACAGATTGTCCGTTTTGTCCGCCTGCCTGAGTTGGGCTGTCCAACGCGCAATTTTACCCCAAAACCACATCAAAGGTTTTGCGCGTTATCACTCCGCCGACAGATCCGATATTATTTGGATGGCAGACCACATTGAAAAATTCATGCGCGTAGCATCGGAAGAAATGCAGCAGGCATTGATGATCGGGCTTCACAGTGGGCTTCGCCAGGGGGACGTCATCTCATTGCGGTGGGACAATTTCGACGGCAGCGACCTCTGCGTTTCAATCAATAAAAACATCCGAAAAGGGAAGGCTTCCAGGCCTGTGATTATTCCCTGCACCACTGCACTCAAGGGAATGTTGAACCAGATGCCCCGCAGGTCGGAATACATATTGTGCACGACCACGGGTGTCAAATTCACATCACGGCACTTTGGCAAACAGTGGCAAGCGGCATACCGCAAGGCGGGACTTGGAAATGTTGATCTACATTTTCATGATTTGCGAGGGACGGCAGTTGTTCTCCTTGCTGAAGCAGGGTGCACGATCCCGCAAATCGCGGCGATCACCAAGCATAGCTTGCAGACTGTGACCGCCATTTTAGAAAAGTACTTGACGCGCACCCGACACCTCGCATCAACCGCAATATGTCTTTTTGAGGCATCGCCCACAGCTGGTTTTGCAAACCGGTTGCAAACCGGGCCCCAGAAAACCCAAATTTCTGAGCCGAAGGACAAGTAATATGTTGTTGTTTCTCAAGAAAAATGGCGCGCCCGGAACGATTCGAACGTCCGACCCTCAGATTCGTAGTCTGATGCTCTATCCAGCTGAGCTACGGGCGCGCTGTCGCCTAGGGGCGAGGGCGCGGAAACTAGCCATTTGAGGGGGCGGATGCAAGGCGCCTGAGCGGAAAATCTGCAATGGGCGGGTTTTGGGTGTTGAGCGGCTTGCGCGGGCGGGAGGGTGCGGCCAAGTTGCGGGTCGAAATTGGGCTGGGGTTTTGCCCGTCCGCTCCCGAATTTAGGAAGATTATCATGGCGATGCAGTCGGTGTGGCGGCGGGCGGTTTCTTCCCGGGTCTTGGCGGGCCCAGTCCTGGCAGGCTTGATCTCGGCCGGCCTTGTGGCGGGCCTGGGCCTTGGCGCGGCTGAGGCGCGGGAGCATGGCCTCAGGCATGCCCAAGCCCAAAAGGCCCGGCATGCGATCGTGGTGGCGGCTGAGCCCGATGCGGCGGCCGCGGGGCTTTCGATTTTGCGGGCGGGCGGGTCGGCGGTGGATGCCGCCGTGGCGGTGCAAGCGGTGTTGAGCTTGGAGGAGCCGCAAAGCTCAGGCCTTGGCGGCGGTGCCTTTATGGTCTTCTACAATGCCAAGACCCACAAGCTCAGCGTCTATAATGGACGGGAAAAAGCTCCGGCTTCCGCCGACTCCCACCTGTTTTATGGGCCGGACGGCAAGCCGATGAGCTATATTGACGCCATCATGTCGGGGCGCTCGACAGGGGTGCCAGGTGCGGTGGCGATGTTGGCCAAGGCCCAGAGCGATCATGGGCGCCTTCCCTGGTCGCGTTTGTTCGATCCTGCCCATCGATTGGCCGAGGACGGCTTCCACGTCCCGGCGCGGATGGCGGCGGCCATGGCCAGCCATTATCCGCAAACCCAAACGCCCGATGCCATCGCCTATTTCCACAAGCCCGACGGCACACTCTATGGCAAGGGCGAGGTAATGACCAATCTCGCCTATGCCAAGACCTTAGAGGTCCTAGCAAACCAGGGTGCCAGCGCCCTCTATTCCGGCCCCTTGGCCGAAGCCATTATTGCCCGGACCCAGGTGGGCCCGGTTCCGGGTGGGCTGACACTGGCCGATTTCGCCGCCTATCAGCCTGAAATGTCAGAGGCGCTCTGCACTCCCTATCGCCAGTATCAGGTCTGTTCGACGCCAGCACCCGGAGGTGGCGTGGGTCTCTTAGAGCTGTTGAACATCTTGGCCCATACTGACATCGCCACGCGCGGGCCAAAGGACCCGGAAGCCTGGCGCATCTTCGCCCAGGCCAGTCGGCTCATGTATGCCGACCGTGATTTCTATGAAGGCGATCCTGATCAGGTCACCGTGCCCGTGGCGGGTCTGCTCGAGCCCGCCTATGGCGCGGAGCGGGCGAAGCTGATCAACAGCTTCACCACCGCCGCCCCAGCCCATGGCGCGCCCAAGGGCTCGGTCGAGCGCAGTCTCGATGCCACCCGCGAGCCCGGCGGCACCACCCATTTTGTCATTGTCGACGCCGAAGGGAACATGGTCTCGATGACCACGACGGTGGAATCGATTTTCGGCTCCGGACGCATGGCCAATGGCTATTTCCTCAATAATCAGCTGACTGACTTTTCAGCGGCCGTCGATGAGACCGGAGCGCCTGCGGCCAATGCGCCGGGCCCGGCCAAGCGGCCCCGTTCCTCCATGACGCCTGTGATCGTGCTCGACGCCCACGGCGTGCCCGTCGCCGCCATCGGCTCCCCCGGCGGCAATTCTATCATTGCCTATGTGGCCAAGGCCCTGGTCGGGTGGATTGATTGGAAAATGCCGCTGCAACAGGCGGTGAACCTGCCCAATATTGTCGCCCGCGGCGGTGGGGTGTCGGTGGAGGCGGGTGCAGCTCCAGAGGTGGTGGCCCATTTGCGCCAAGCGGGTCTGCCTGTTTCGGCTGATGCAGGCGAGCGCTCGGGCTTGAACGGTATTGTCCTGCACGCCAGGGGCTTTGAGACGGCCACGGATCCCCGCCGCGAGGGCGAGGCAAGGTCCTATTAGGAAACCTCAGACACGGGGGCTGTGGGCAAGCGCAGTTCGAAACGTGCGCCAGCCTCGCTTGAGGCGATCAGGCTGAGATCGCCGCCATGGCCTTGGGCAAGCTCACGGGCAATGGCGAGGCCAAGGCCGGCGCCGTCTGGCCTTTGGGAACCGGAAAAGGCTTGAAAGAGGCGCGCCTTGGCCCGTTCGGGCAGGCCAGGGCCGGTGTCGGCCACCTCGATTCGGGTAAAGCCATCGCCCGCTTCTGCAATCACATAAATGTCGCGCTTCGCTGACGCCCCTGCGTCCGCCACTGCCGCCGCCTCCATAGCCTGGCGGGCATTGCGAAACAGATTGACCAGAATCCGGTGCAGTTGATCGGCGTCGGCATAGACCTGCAGGCCCTCGTCGAGCGTCAGGTGCAGCGCCACCCCACCCGCTTCCAATCCTGCCTCTTCGCCCGCACCTTGGATCACCAACGCCAAGTCCTGGTGCACAGGCTCGGGCGCGGCCTCGCCGCTCTTGCCATAGGCGAGCACACCGCTGGCGAGGCGCACAGCCCGATCCAGGGCCCGCTCCAGCCGTGGCAAGGCTTGCGTCACCTTGGGATCGCCGGAGCCTGCTAAGCGCTCAGAGACGAATTGGGCGCTGGTCAGCATATTGCGCAGGTCGTGATTGATCTTGGCCACCGCCTCGCCAAGCGCCGCCAACCGGGCGCGGCTGCGCAGGGCGGCCAACAGGTCCTCTTGCATGCGGTCGAGTTCGCTTTCGGCGCGGCCGATCTCATCCTTACGGCCAGAGGATTTCAGGCGTGCGGTTGGGTCTTCAGGCCGGGCGCGAAAGCGTTCCATGGCCAGTGTGATGCGACGCATCGGCCGCACCAGCACAGCGTTTAGCGACACATAGACGAGGAGGCCCGACACCAGCGAGATGAAGACCGAGCTTGCCAACAAGGTGGAGAGATAGGCCAGAAGGTCGCGCCTTAGGGGTGCCTCAGGCGTGACGATCTCGACAAAGTCACCGTCGCGAAATTGTGGCCGGGCCACGATGCGCAGCATGCGTCCATCGCCCGACAGGAGGGTCCACCAAGGTGCGGCAAACTTCGCCAAGGCATTGCGGTCGCGCAGGTCGATCAGATCGGGCGTCTTGTCCATGCGCGGCGCAGCCAGCAACAGGCGGCGTGTTCCGTGGGAGGAGACGGCCACCGTCACCACACCCGCCCCCTCGAGCAGTTCCGCCGTCTTGCGCTGCGAGATGGCGCCCGGCGGGGCCAATTCGACGGCGACCGAGGCTTCTTCCGCTAAGCGCGTGCGAACAATCAGCCAGTTTTCGTGAAACCCCGCCAAGGACGGTCCCAGGATTAACAGTTCGGCGAACATGACAAACAGCGCCGTGAGCCCAAGCAGGCGCGCGGACAGGCCCGTGGGCCAGGGAATTCGGCGGAGCATGGCGCCGAAGGTCATCGGTCCTCTCTCGGCGGTCGTACACACGACGCGCGTCTGGGGTGGGTGAGCAAGATGTGCGACTGCCGAACCACCGCGCACACCTACCATCTTATCCTGAGCTTCGGCGCTTTGAAATTTGAGTTTAGCACGCGCTGGCTTGCATTACGCGGCTGGGCGACGAAGCCGGCGCCAAATTCCTTGCAATCGGCCCGGCGAACTCAGAATACGCCAGGCGAGCGGCAATAGGGCCAAGGCTGCAAGGCCCGCCATCATGCCCAACCACTGGGGCTCGAGCAGCAGACGGGGATTAGGGGTCTCGCCCCGCTCAAACATGCGGCCAAGACCAGATCCCACCGCCGCATAGGCAAAGGTCGAAGGAAGGAAGCCCAGCACCGTCGCAACCACATAGGGCACGGTGCGCATCCGCACCAAGCCTGCGGTGACATTGACGATCCAGATCGGCACGCCAGGAATGAGCCGCAACATGAGAATATAGGCGAACGCGTCCTTACTGGCGCTGGCGGCGAGACGCGACGCAAGACCGCCGGCCTTTTCGCTGCGCTCCCGCAAGGTTTCACCCCAGGCCGACCGCGCCACCCAAAACATGGCGGTCGCGCCAAAGCCTGCACCGGCAACGGCGGATAACGCCCCTTCCACCATGCCGAACAAAAACCCACCTGCAAGGGTCATCACCAGTGCGCCGGGCAGCGAAAAGCCGGTCACCATGGCATAGAGGCCCATATAGATCAGCACGCTCAGCCCCGGGCGTTCCCGAACAAAATGCTGCAGATCATGACGCCGCGCTTGCAGCGATGACAGGCTCAACAGATCGGAGGGCAGAACAAAGATAAAGACGATCAGCCCGACCAAGATCAAGCCCGCGACGCTGACATGGGCGGCGCGGACCTGCAGGCGGCCAGCCGTCGCTTGGCCGCTCAGCGGCGATAGCGCTCTGTCGCTCTCAGGGTCGATACGTCTCATGGAACCCGTCCAAAGGCGGCAAGATGGCCAAGCGCGGCAGATCGCGCCATTCGCCTGTTGACAAAAAGGCGACCTTGCCTCATAGACGCCCGCTCATTTCTACTCGTCTGATCGTCCTACGGAGCACACCCGTGAAGCGCACCTACCAGCCAAGCCGCCTCGTGCGCAAGCGTCGTCACGGATTTCGCGCCCGTATGGCCACCAAGAATGGCCAAAAGATCATTGCACGCCGTCGCGCCCAAGGCCGTAAGCGCCTCAGCGCGTAGTTGGCTTCCGCGTGGCGCGTCTGCGACGCCTAGCCTCGCGTTTCCCATCGCCGCAATTTTAAATGACCGGTCATTGGGGGCCTCCCATGGTTGAGCCCCGGCCGGTTGTTAAACACATGCGCAAGCGGACAGAGTTTCTCGCCGCAGCCAAAGCCCCCTTTACTGCGGTCGGCGCGGTCCTCGTCCAGATGCGCGCCCGCCACGATGGCGAGACCGAGATTCGGCTTGGCTTCACAGCCACCAAAAAAATCGGCGGCGCGGTGGTGCGCAATCGGGCCAAACGTCGGCTTCGCGAAGCCGCTCGGGCCGCGATCACGGACTTGGGCCAAGGCGGGTGCGACTATGTGTTCGTTGCGCGGCAGGGTGCGCCAGACCGACCGTTTGAGCTCCTCCTCAAGGATGTGCGCCATGCGCTCGAAAGGCTGGCGTCGGGTCGGGGTCAGGCACCAAATCGGAGACCCACATGACCACCCCGCTGTTCACCGATGAGGCCCTGGAGACGGCACGGCTGTTGTTTGCCCGCGAGGCACGCTTCCTGATGGGCGCGGCCCAGGTTGACCAATTGCCGCCGCCCATCTTGCCAGAAGTCGCCTTCGCCGGGCGCTCCAATGTCGGGAAATCCAGCCTGATCAATGCGCTCTGTGGTCGTCACGGCCTCGCGCGCGCCTCGAACGAACCGGGACGGACGCGCGAGGTCAATCTCTTCTTGGTCGACGAGAAATGCCGCCTTGCCGACCTGCCCGGCTATGGTTTCGCCAAGGCGTCGAAGACCGACACGCGCAAGTTTCAAAATCTCGGTCGCGCCTATCTGCGCGGACGGCCGAATCTGAAGCGGGTCTATTTATTGATCGATGCGCGCCACGGTCTGAAGAGCGCCGATACCGAGGCGCTTGATGCGCTCGACACGGCCGCGGTCTCGTATCAGATCGTCCTGACCAAGGCCGACAAGATCAAACCATCCCAAGCCCTTGACGAGGCGGAGCGGGCGCGGAAGGCGGTGTCGCGTCGCCCCGCCGCCTTTCCTCGGGTGCTGTTGACCTCGTCGGAAAAAGGCACCGGCCTGCCGGAATTGCGGGCTGAAATTGCCCTGGCGGCGGGCTTTCTCGACGAGACGGCGATCAGGGCGGAATAGTATCGCGGGCCGACTTGCCGCCTTAAGGCGTGCCCCGCGCGACCTGGTTTTGCGGCTCCGGCGTTACCACCAAACCGATCAGCGCCAACAGGCTGACAAGGCCGAAGACGGCGAAGGCGGGGGCGAAGGCGCCCGATTGGTCCTTGACCAGCCCGCCAAGCCAAGGCCCGACGGCAGCCAGGGTGGAGACCAAGCACATGATCGACATGAGGTCGAGATTTCGCCTGCGTCCGAACCAGGTGAGAAGGAGGAGCGGCGTCGCCAGCGAGCTCAGGCCATACCCGACGCCGACCGCTGTTACCGCAAGGGTGAAGAAAAGCGGTCCCCGAACAAATCCCAAGGCCGCAATGCCCAAGGTGACCAGCACCAGCGACACCAGAGCAAGGCGCTTGGCTGAAACCCGCTCTGCTAAGACGCCGCCGAACAGGCGCGCCAGCATGTTCACCAGCGCCTGGAGACTGATCAGTCCGGCGGCGAAGGCAGGTGCTAGACCTTGTTCGGTCATGTGCGGCGCGCAAAGGCCGTTCAACGAGGTTTCGCACAAGAGATAGGCCGTATAGGCCGCCGTCACGGCCCAGAATTGCGGCTGCAGCAAGGCGTCGCGCACCGTGCCGCTGGAGGGGTCGTCGGAAGGATCTTCGGCCTCGGTGAGCGCGCCAGACGCCTGACGTGGCAGGCTGAGGGCCGCACCGATGGCCACGGCTAGGATCAGCCCCCCAAAAGTCAGCCAATAGCCGCGCCAATCCAAGCCCAGCGCCTGCGCCACGTGATAAAGCGCTGGTCCTGCGACGCCGCCGAGAGCGCCAGCCGCATAATAGGCGCCAAGCGCGGTGGCCCGATGGCTAAAGAGGCGCGCCAGGACAAAGGTTCCCGGGATGATGGCGGTCAGGGCGAAACCGGCGCCGATCAAGGCCGCGCCGAACCAAAAGCGCTCCACCTGCCCGCTTCGCGCCAAGAGCAGGTAACCGAGCGCCAAAAGGACGCCGCCCACCACAAGGGTTGCCCGAACGCCGATCCGTCGGGCCAGCAGCGCCGGTGCGAGGCTTGCCAAACCGCAGGCGAGCGCCAGCAGGGTATAGCCCATACCGGCTGCCGACCAAGACCAGTGCAAAGCCGCCACCATATCGGGCAAGACCACGCCCAGGGCAGTAAAAGACCCCGCAGTGATCAGGAAGAATAACAGGCTCAGCGCCGCCAAGGCCACTGCCGCGCGCACCGGCGTCGCGCCATTTAACGGCAAGCTAGGTTGCATCAGAATTTCCGCTTGGCAGCGAGCCGCCAGGTCCGACCTATCCCCGGCGTCACGGCAACATTGGCCAGCACATCGGCGTCTGGGGTGAAATAGCGCTGATCACTGAGATTATCGACCGTTAAGGTCATGCGCCAAGGTCCATGCTCGACAAATCCAGACAGCGTTTCGGTCGCATAGGCTGGCAGGACAAAGGCGCCGGGAAGAATGGAGGCCATGGCGGAAACATGGGTGACGCCCACTGTCGCGCCCGCCCGGCCAAAGCGGAAACGATCGGTTGTATAGACGGCATAGAGGCTGGCCACCGCATGGGGGATCAGACCGTCATCATAGTTTCCTGGCCGAAGTTGCGCGACGTTGAAGATCGCATAGGCGCCGCCATAGGCCTGTACGCCCGTCAAACCAAGAAGCTGGGGCGGAACCAAGACCAGGCTGGTGTCGGGGCCAAGCACCGTCGTGCGCTGCATGTCGCCAACAAAGGTAAAGCTCAAATTCTTGCTGGCGATCCATCGCAGTTCGAGCTCTGTGCCCTCGCCTTTGGTGCCAACCACATGGGAGACCTGTTCGAGCCGGGTTCGGGTTTGGCGATAGACAGATAGGGACCCCGTCAGAGCATCCTGAAAGGCGCGCAGTTTTAGACCCGCCTCGGCAAGCGTCGAGGTGGTGATCCAGGTTTGGCCTTCGATCAGTTGCGGCGCAATGCCGCCCGCCTGCCCTAGTTCGAGAGAGGAGGTGCGCGCGCTGGTCACATAGGGCGTCAGGCCGAATGGCGAGGTCCAGGTCAAGCTCGTGGAATAACTCGCAGCCCCTTTCGAGGCGGCGTAGCTTTTCCCCGGCGTTGCACCATAGACGACCGATCCATTGTCCCGGCTTTGGTCATGGAATTGATCCAGGCGCGCGCCCAGCGTCAGATCGAAACCGTGCCATATCCAATCGGTGCGGCCAAAGACTGCCGCGTCGGTCCAATGGCTGACAATGTCGGTTTCCCATCGCGCAGATGGGTCGCTGAACGGACTGGAAAGGATATCGCCAGCGGTTGCGCCAAAGCTGAGATCGCGGCGGTCGGGGGCGAGATAGCCGCCGTTATAACTTTCCTTTTGGGTGCTTTCCGAGGTGCGATAGGCAAGGCCCGCCAAGGTCTCGCTCTTCACGGCGCCGAACATGCGCTTCACATCATAGGAAAGCCGCGTCTCTAGCGCATAGGCGACATAGTCGGCCGGGTAGCCATAGGACACAAAGCGGCGATTATTCAGATCATCATAGAAGAGTTGCAGCTTTAGGGTTTGACCCGTGCCCAGTTCCTTGGCGAGATCGCCGTAGAGGGTGGTGGTCACCGTGTCGGAAAAATCCGCAGGTGAGACAAAGACGGTGCGCGGACTTAATGCCACCGACCCAACACCTTTCGTCAGCGCAAACCTCGGGTCGGGCGCAGGCGGAAAGCCGAAATAATAATCGATCAGCCCTGCCCCCGGACCTGCGCCCTGGTCAGCAACACTGTGGCTGAGGAAGGTGGCCCCGGCGGGCAGTTGCGCGAAGCTGTCGCGACCGGCTTGATAAAGGCCGTTCGAAATCAAATTCTGGCTGACGCGATTCCAGCCCGGCGTTTGCACATCGCCTGTCTCATGGAAAACCATGCCGCCAAAGGCCGTCGACCAGCCATTGGCGAGGTCAAAATCGGTGGAGACCTGGGCCAGCGTATGGCTGGGATAGATGCCGTGATAGAAGCTGTGGTCAGCCTCGCCTTCGCCATAGAAAAACACACCGCCGCGCGCACCGGTCACCTCAACCGGTAGACCGAGCGAGACCGCCCCGCGCTTTTCCCCATAGGCACCGCCCTCCAGTTGAATTTCGCCGGTTGGCGCTCTCAGAAAGCCGCCCTCCACCCGCGCAGTCTGTGGCGTAAAGTTCAAAAAGCCCCCGACCTTTGACGGGCCAAAGTTTTCCGTCGCCGGTCCCCGGACAATTTCGATGTCGTCGGCAGCGCCAAGCGGCGTGGCATAGGTGCCGCGATTTTCGATGCGCTTGAACCCGCGAAAATAGGTTTCGGCCAAGGTGCCACGCAGGTTGAGCGCGCCCGCAACGCCGTAATAGCTGTCAGTGAAGGTGCCCGGCGCCAAGGCCACCAGGTCGTCTATCGATTTCACGCCATAGCGGGACAAGGTTTCAGCACTGGCATAGCTGGCCGACCGCGCCGTCTCGATCAAGGGCTTGTCCAGCCCAAACACCGTCGCATCAACCTTTTGTTGCAACAGCCCGGCCGCGTCCCTCGCCTTGACGGTCACAGCTTCAACGGTCTGCGCATCCGACGCAGGTTCGGCCATGGCGGCACCGGCAAGCACGAGGCATGACGTGGTCAAAAGGAACAAGCGCATCGGAAGCAAGAAACCCGCCCAAAACATAAGCGCATCGCCCTGTGCGACGCGTGGCGGTCCGCATAACCCGCATTTGAGATGCAAGTCTTCTCCTGAATTCGCATTTCAACTGAAATGTCAGCTGACATTCCAGGCCCTTTGGGCCCGATTGTGAAGGGATAGGCTTGCCAAATCTCCAGTGCTTTACCTGAAAATGTCCGTGTGCTTTGCTAGCGGGACAGATTTCGGGAGGACACCATGCGCTCGATAAGATTTCTCGCCACGCTCGCCTTGGTCACTCTGCTGGCGGGCGGCGCGGAAGCCCAGTCCAGCCCAGCAGCTCCGCCTGTGGCAAACGCCTCAAATCAGCCCCATCCTGAAATGCCTGCAGAATTCCGAGCACCCATCAGTCTTTTTATCGAAGGGTTTCAAAATCGTGACGCCGCGAAAATTGCGGCCGCCCACGCCCCTAGCCCAACAATTATTGACGAATTTGCTCCCTTTGTCTGGACAGGCCCGTCGGCGCTTTTGGCATGGGGGACTGATCTGCAAAAGTATATGGGGGGCTCGAACGTGTCGGTTAGATTCGACCCACCGCGTTACGAGATGATGCACGGAGAGAACGGCTACGTCATCCTCGGGTCGATTATAACTGTCAAGACTTCCAGCCAAGTATACAGATCTGCGGGAACATTCACGCTCGCTCTGACCAAGACCGAAAAAGGATGGTTGATAAAGGCTTGGGCCTACACTGCGGTGCCTGAGTTTTGACGCTCTCGCATTTCTATCCAACGGAGTTAGAGAAGTGTCCCAACGAGACACCCTAAACTAGGTGGCGGTGAGCGGCGGAAAGCTGTGTTTTTTCAATTAAATCCGCTCATACCGGCGAAGGCCGGTATCCAGGAGATCATCTCCAAACCTCAGCAGGCCCGTCCCTGGTTCCCGGCCTGCGCCGAGAGGAGCAGCGGAAAGCTGTGTTTTTTCAATTAAATCCGCTCATACCGGCGGAGGCCGGTATCCAGGAGATCATCCCCAAACCTCGGCGGGCCAGTCCCGGGACCCCGGCCTACGCCGGGGTGAGCGGTTTTTATGTGGGATATCAATTACATCCGCTCATACCGGCGAAGGCCGGTATCCAGGGGATCCTCCCCAAACCTCGGCGGGCCAGTCCCTGGACCCCGGCCTGCGCCGGGGTGAGCGGTTTTTATGTGGAATTTCAATCTCTTCCGCTCATGACCTGCGAAGGCCGGTATCCAGGAGATCATCCCCAAACCTCGGCGGGCCAGTCCCTGGACCCCGGCCTTCGCCGGGATGAGCGGCGGAAAGCTGTGTTTTTTCAACACCTCCCGCGCGCATGTCGAACGCAAAAGGCGTCGCCGGAACAGTTAACCGGCAGAGCGGCGGTCGCGTTGGGCCAGGACACGCAATCGGAGGGCGTTTAGGCGGATAAAGCCAGCGGCGTCGCGTTGGTCATACGCGACCTTGCCTTCTTCAAAGGTGACGAGGTCCTGGTCGTATAGGGAATAGGGCGAGGTGCGGCCGATAATGGTGACATTCCCCTTATAGAGCTTCACGCGCACCTGACCCGTGACAGACTCTTGGCTCTTGTCGATCAGGGCCTGGAGCATTTCGCGCTCGGGAGAGAACCAAAAGCCGTTATAGATCAAACTCGCATAGCGCGGCATGATCTCGTCCTTGAGGTGCCCGGCCCCACGGTCGAGGGTGATGGATTCCATGCCTCGGTGTGCCGCTAAGAGAATGGCGCCGCCCGGCGTTTCATAGACCCCGCGCGACTTCATGCCGACAAAGCGGTTCTCAACCAGATCAAGGCGGCCAACGCCATTATCATGGCCAAGCTGATTCAATTTGGTCAGCAGGGAGGCCGGGCTCAGGGCCTCGCCATCAATGGCGACCGGATCGCCATGGACGAAATCTAGGGTGATAACCGTGGGCTGATCTGGGGCGTCCTCCGGCGCGATGGTGCGCATATGGACATATTCCGGGGCTTCGACGCTGGGGTCCTCGAGCACCTTGCCCTCTGAAGACGAGTGCAGGAGATTGGCGTCAACGCTAAACGGCGCCTCGTTGCGCTTATCCTTGGAAATCGGAATCTGGTGGGCCTCGGCAAAGGCAAGCAGGGCCTCGCGGCTCTTGAATTCCCATTCACGCCAAGGGGCGATGACGTGGATATCGGGCTCGAGCGCATAGTAGCCGAGTTCGAAGCGGACCTGGTCATTGCCCTTGCCCGTCGCCCCGTGACACACCGCATCGGCGCCGACCTTTCGGGCAATGTCGATTTGGGTCTTGGCGATCAGGGGACGGGCGATGGATGTGCCCAAAAGATATTGGCCTTCATAGACCGTATTGGCGCGAAACATCGGGAAGACATAGTCGCGGACAAATTCTTCGCGCAAATCCTCGACAAAGATGTTCTCGGGCTTCACGCCGAGCAGCAAAGCCTTATCCTTGGCCGGGCCCAGTTCTTCGCCTTGGCCGAGGTCAGCGGTGAAGGTGACAACTTCCGCGCCATATTCGGTTTGCAGCCATTTGAGGATGATGGAGGTGTCCAGCCCGCCGGAATAGGCAAGCACGACTTTTTTCACCGACGCACCGGCTTTCGTCATCGACATGATCCTTTAAATATCTAGGCGTGCGCCACGAAACGGCGGTCGCAATAGGGGCATTCGACAAACGGCTTGTCGCCCAATTCCAAGAAAATGCGCGGGTGACCCAAGGCCCCACCATCGCCATCGCAGGCAATACGATGGCTGGTGACCACGACCACTTCCGGCGGCGGAATTTCGGCCTTCTCGGAGACGGACTGGGCCTGCGGAACCGCAACAGGGTTGGAGGACGAATGGGCGGACATGACGGCTGTCACAGCTCCAGCTTGGCAAGGGGGTTAGACGGCGTTACCTAATGATCGACCGGCGCCTTCGCGTCAATTCAAACCGTGTCGCTCGTTGAGCTTCAAAGTCCCGCTAAGCCCCAGATCGCGCCCTGTATTCACCGCCTTTCAAGCCAAGGACCCTTATGGCCTTTTCGACTGACGACCTGCCCGACGACGCCATCACTGCCCGAGGGCTGACCAAAACCTATCCGGCGAGCAAAACCTCGCCCGCCAAGGAGGCTTTGCGCGGTGTCGACCTCAGCATCCCGCGCGGATCGATTTTTGGACTGCTTGGACCGAATGGCGCGGGCAAATCGACCTTTATCAACATCTTGGCAGGCCTTGTTCGCAAGACCTCCGGAGAGGTCAAGGTCTGGGGGCTCGATATTGATCAACAGCCGAGATCCGCCCGTGCCGCCATCGGCGTCGTGCCGCAGGAAATCGCTGCCGACTTCTTCTTCACCCCTCGGGAAAGTCTTGAGGTACAGGCAGGGCTTTATGGCGTGCCCAGGGCAGAACGCCGCAGTCTTGAGATTTTAAACGCCCTTGGGCTCGGCGATAAGGCGGAAGCCTATGTGCGCCAGCTTTCCGGCGGCATGAAACGCCGGCTGATGGTGGCCAAGGCCCTGGTGCACAATCCGCCTGTGCTTATCCTTGACGAGCCGACCGCCGGTGTCGATGTCGAGCTGCGCCGCCAGCTTTGGGCCTATGTTCGCGAGTTGAACGCCGCTGGCGTGACCATTGTGCTCACCACCCACTATCTTGAAGAGGCGCAAGAGCTCTGCGATCAAATCGCCATCATTAACCGGGGGCAGGTCGTCGCCTGTGAACCGACCGCGGATCTGTTGAAGCGATTGGACAGCCGCGCGGTCATTATCCAACCCTTGGCCCCCCTCACCGCCGCGCCGCGCCTCCAGGGCTTTGAGGCGAAGCTGCGCCCAGATGGACGGCTTGCCATCACCTTCAAATCCGACCAGGCGTCGGTTGAGGATGTGCTCAATGCTGTGAAGGCGGCGGGCGTCGGGATTAAAGACCTGTCCACCGAAGAGCCGGACCTGGAAGACGTCTTTCTGGCCCTAACCTATAATGACCCGAAAGCGGAAAGCCCGACCGCCTTCTAGTCAGGTCGCGCAGCTACTTGGCCTCTTTCAGCGCCACGTCAGCGAAGTGAAACACAGGCGAGAGCAAATATTGGATGATGGCGCGACGCCCCACCACCACATTGACCGTGGTGGTCATCCCCGGATAGACCGTAAGGCCGGAAAGCTTTTCCCGGCGTACGGTTAATTTCAATCGATAATATCGCTCGCCACGCTCATCGGCCAAGGTATCGGCGCTGATATCGTCAAGCCGGGCGGGAAGCCCGCCCAGCGCGCCATAGTCATAGGCGTTGATCCGCACCGACGCATCCAGACCCGGTCGCAATTCTCCCCGATCTCCCGGCCGAACCCGCCCCTCAATCACCAGCGGCCCGCCCATAGGGGTCAATTCCATCAAGGGCTCGCCAGGGCGAATGACCCCGCCGACCGTTTTCACCAATATGTGGTTGACCACCCCGTCGGTCGGGGCCCGCACATCGGTTCGGCTTAGCCGATCCGCGACGCCGCGCCTGTCCACATCAGAGCGCATCAACTCAACCTTGGAAGCGGTCAGTTCCGCCGCTGCCTCGGATCGGAATTGCGCCTCCCCCTGGCTCAACCGCGACGACGCCTCATCAATGGCGGCGCGCAAACCCGGCAGCAGCGCTGAGGTTTCACGGATCAGACTGTCAAGCCGTTGCTCGCGGGCCTGGGCGTCGAGAAGCTCGATCTGCGATGCGGCATGAGCGTTGCGCAGACTGGTCATTACCGACAGCTGTTTCAGCGCGGTCTCATGCTCGGCCCGATAATTGGTCAGTTTTTGATTAGCCTCGCCATACTCGCCGCGCTTTTGATCGAGTGCAGCTCTTTGGCTGGCGGCCGCCTCGTCTCGGGTCAAACGGCGGGCACGAAAAGTTGCCAATTCTGACGCCATTTCTGGCGTTTGCGCACTGAGGCCAGGAGGAATTTGCACCGCGCCTGCGCCACTCGCTTCGGCTTCCAACCGCGCCACTCGGGCACGAAGAGCAAGCCCCTTGACCTGGTTTTCATTCAAAGCATCAGTGGCATCGAGGTCGCGAACCCGCGCCAGCAGGTCGCCCTTTTTCACCGTCTGGCCCTCAGAAACCAGAATCTGCGAAATCATGCCCCCTTCCAGGTGCTGGATCGTCTGGGTGCTTTCGCTCGGCACCACCCGCCCTTGGCCCTGCACCACTCGGTCGACCTTGGCGAGGCAGGCATAGGTGACAAAGGCCGCGAGGCCGAAAACCGCCGCAAACAGGGCGGGTAAGGGCGTATGCTCGCGCTCAAGATCGAACCAAACCGAAATCCAATCTCCGGTCGTGCGGCGGGTCCTGCTGGACAGGTTTAACACGGGTGTACTCATCGGCCGGGCTTACTCAATTTTGCGATATGCGGATGAAGGCGCGCGCCGGACCGGACCCGTTCTCGCGATAGGGCAGCTTCACGACGATGTCGCTGGGCTTCCACCCTTCGGCCAGAAACTGATTGCGCAGTGACAGCGCGCGGAAGAAGGCATTACGCTCGGCGTCGGTCGCGCCTCCGGTGGCGGAGACCTGTTCGGCAATAATCTCGACCCGACCCACCCCGCGACCGATATGGTCGCGCGCTAAGGCAGCATCGAGGGCAGCCTTGGCGGCGGTGTCCAAGGTGACGGATTGTGAGTGGTAGTCGACGGTCAAGAAGGCACCGGTCCCCCGTACCGTCGGCGGCAAGGGCCCCTTCGCGTTGGTATCGGCTTGAAACTGCCCTTCATTGGCGACGGTTTCAGCGCTTTTGATTAAACTATCGGGCGCGGCGATGCCTTGGGCGCTGACCGCCGGAACGGCACAGGATCGGCTTTGCAATTGCGTGGAAAGCGTTGCGACAAGCTTGCGCAACTCATCGTTTTCTTTGGTTTTCCGCTCCAGCGCTTCGGTGTTCTTCATATTGGCAGCGCGACTGGTATTTTGCATGGCGTTGAACAGCACCGCTGCAAAGATCAGGACGAGGAAAATCATCGCCATGACCATGTTCGACAAGGCGTCGACGAAGCCGGGCCAATAGTTCTGCCCGCCTTGGGGATCGGACCCCCCGGCCATTAGTGGGCGCTCCGCACCGGAGCATCCGAGGCAGACGCTTGCGCCACCTCGGAGGCAGAAAGGATCGCGTCGTCGCCAAGACTGTCTTGGTTCAGATCGCCGATCAACTGGCGCACCTGATAGGCGGTCTTGATCTGGGTGATCGTGAGATGCACGAGGTTAGCTTTAGACTGGTAATATTTTTGGTAGGTATCGAGTACGTCGAGGAGGGATCGATTGGCGGCGAACAACTGTTCGTCAAATGCCGCCGTCACCTTGTTATTGGCACGAAGCTCTTTCCACGCGACGAGGCGTTGGCCATCAAGGCTCTTTAAGGTCAAATAGGCCGTATGCAGGTGATCGTTGGCTGTCCGCAAAATGCTGTAATAGCGGTGCTTCATTTCATTCTGATGGGCGGCTTGGGAGCGGGCTTGCGCAAGCTCTGAGCCTGCACCGAATGACCACACCGCGGAGATCAGCGCGCGATCATCAACCGTCGAGCCCTTGGCGCCACTGGCATTGACGCCGACAAAACGCCCCAAGTCGAAAGTGACCTTCGGGAGGGTCTGGGCAAAACTCGCAAGGCTGTCGTCATGGGCAATCTTGATTTGGATATAGGCCCAGCGGACATCAGGGTTGGTTTTGACAAGTCGGGCAAAGGCGGTGTCGGAATCGTCAGGCAAGGACGGTTGCACGCTGCTCGGTGCAGCAAGTTGAACGGCGGTAATGCCTGTCAGTCGGTGTAGGGTGGACAGGGCGGCGTCCAATGCCCCTTTTGCATCGATCTCGCTGCGTTCGGCGGTGAGCGCCACAACCTTGACGCGTTCAAGATCAGCATCACTGGCGCCGCCGAGGTCGGTACGGCGCGTCATGTAGCCGACCAGATCGGTCATCCGCTTCAAATGACCCGAGGCGAGCTCAAGCTGAAGCCTTGCGTCCAACAGATCAAAATAGGCCGACACCGCCTCATAGGCGACATTCACTTCGGTCATGCGGCGTTTCATTTCTGCGGCGCGCACATCCTCCCGGTCGCGGTCCAGCGAGGCCAAGACCACCGGATCGAACAGGGGTTGGCTCATCGTCGCCAGCGCATCGGTGCGCAAATGGTTCGGAAAGCCGACGGGCGTTGTGCCGACTGAGGAATAGGAGTGCTCGTGACCTTGATCGGCGTGAAACTCGAAATGGGGCCCAAGCTGAGTCAAGCGGTTGATCGCCTGATACTTGGCGGCGGTCAGGGCCTGTCCGTCAGCGGCTAAATCTTCGCTGTGGCGCACCGATCTGGCCACATAGTCGCCTAGGGTCAGGGTGTCGATGGTTTCGCGGGAATCGTCGGGCTCATCCGGCGAAGGTGGCGTGAGCGGAATAATGGCCAGCCTGCGATCCGCCGTGCGACCGCCGTCTGCACGCTCCGCGTTTGGCCCAGTCGCGGGGAAGACGACATCAATTACCGAACTGAGATCGGCCGACCCGAGCACCGGCAAAATCGCGTCAGACCCCTTGCGTGCGAGACGCAAGGATTTCGGCGCCGGATCGCCCCCCTGGTCCGCAGGCGCGGGCCGCTTCGCTGCAAGATCCATTTTGCGCGGAGCGTTCTGATCGGAGAAGACCATGGTCGGAGGGTCGCCGGAGCCGCCAGAGGCGCCGCGCAAAATCGGCTCGGCCGGTCCGCCAATATCGAACACCAAGGCCGGCGGATCGCCGCCCGCTGGCGTGACCTCCTGAGCTGGCGCGCTTGACATTTCAAGCTCCGCCGGAGGAGGCGCCGCAACATGGGCGAGTTCAGTCTGTGGCGGTGACGCAACCGGATCGAGGCGCGGTGTTTCAGCCAGAGCGGCTGAAGGCGGGTCTCGAAGCGGCGCTATCTCTGGCGGTGCTGGCGCGTGTGTCGCCATGACCGGCGGGGGGACGTCCTGGACCGCAGGGGGTGTCAGCGGAAGCGTCGACGGCGCGGGGAGGGTCGGGGCGGACTTGGGCGGTGGCGAATTCACCGCCCCGGTCGGCAAGCTCAAAATATCCGGCGCCAAGGTTGACGAGGCGCCGTGCGTGAGGCTGGGCGAAATCACTTCGCTTTGCGCGTTGGGATCGACCTGGGCGGCCTGCGCCCGCAAGGCCGCGTGTGCTGGTGAGAGCAGGACGAGGTTCAGCGCCACACTGGCATAGAGCGAAGTGCGATATCGGCGCCCGCTTTGAGACCCGACAAAACGCCTACCTGTAATCACGCGATACGACCTCAAACCAATTAAAATCGGGGTGAACCAATAAAAACACTCACCTCTGAGGCGAATGGCTGCTCACCCTTCTCCATACTCTCTAAGTCATTTAATCGTTTTCCTCTATAACTTTGGTCGCGACAAAAAATCGCAACCTACTTATTATTCATAATCGACTGTTAAATTTACCCAAGTGCGACAATTTGTAACATTGTTACTTACAAGCGCTCAGAGCTTGGCTGATTTTGGATGGTTAAAACGGGGTCGCAGAGCGCGATGGTCGAGCCTTTTGCAGAAGGCGGAAAAGGGAATCGCCAGACTTTTCGGCGCAAGGTGGCCCTCGGCTCGGCTTGGCTGGGCCTTGCATTGGCAATGTTCGTCTTGATTGGACGATCAGCTGCCGACGACGCAGTGCGAGCGACCTCGGTGGTTTCGGTCGGTCAGGATTTGGTTGTCAGCATTGCCGATCAAGGACATATGACCTCTGCGAGCGTGCGATCCGGGATTGTCTTGAATCTTGAGGCCTTGAGCGAGTCGGCAGCGGCGCTGCAAGGTGGCCCCTCCTCCCAGATCCTCACCGAATTGGACTGCCACCAGCGCCAAGCACGCACCCTGTCCTTCAGGGTGTTTTCAGCGCCACGACAGAGCGGCGAGGTTGTAAGCCGACCGACCCAATTCGTATGGAGCCCGATATTGGCGGGCACCTATCTGTTCGAGATCGCAGATCGGCTGTGTCAAAGGCCCGCGACTCCGCCCCCGCCTGCGCTGCCAAGCCCCACGACCGGACTTCGACTGCGCCCAGCAAAGCTTGAGCCCAGTTGGGTCGCAACGCCGAACCTCGCCCAGGGCCCGCTAAGCTTTGTCCAGCTCTATGCCTCGGACAGCGCCGAACAGGCGGCCGCCCATTATGATCAGGTGATCGCCAGGAAGCTCGCGCTACCGGAAGGCGCCTCGATCTATGTTGAGGACGCAACGGTGAGTGGTCGCATCCTTCACCGCCTGCGAGCAGGCCCCTTCGCGACGCGCGAAGCGGCTGTGGGATTTTGTCACGATATTCGCCACGCCCCGGGCCTTGCAGAGGCTTCCGCTCAAGGGTGTTTTGTCACGCCAGCACCCGCGCCACGAAGTTAGGCAAGCCCGCCTCCTTCAAGCAGGCCTTCTCTTTTAAGCAGGCCTCCTCTTTTAAGCAGGCCTCCTCTTTTAAGCAGGCCTCCTCTTTTAAGCAGGCCTCCTCTTTTAAGCAGGCCTCCTCCTTCAAGCAGGCCTTCTCTTTTAAGCAGGCCTTCTGGCGCGCAAGGCTTGGTTGATGGTGCCGTCGTCGAGCCAATCCAGATCACCGCCGACCGGCACGCCGCGCGCGAGGCTGGTCACCGCGACGCCTAAACCCGTTAATCGCTCGGCCAGATAGTGGGAGGTGGTTTGACCGTCCACCGTTGCGGGAAGGGCCAGCACCACCTCGGCGACGTCCTGGCCGCCCGCGCGCTGCAACAGCCCTTCAATGCGCAGGTCGTCGGGCCCGACCCCGTCCAAGGCCGATAAAAGGCCACCGAGCACGTGATAACGGCCGCGGTGCGCGCCGCTGCGCTCCATCGCCCAGAGGCCGCCGACATCTTCTACGACCACCAGGACGGTCCCATCGCGGGTGCCGTCGGCGCAGATGGCGCAAGGGTCTGACGTATCCAGCGCGCCGCAGGTCGAACAGGCGCGCACCCGGTCCGCCGCCAAGGTCAGGGCCTCAGCCAAGGGCCGCATCAGCTGGTCCTTGCGCTTCAACAATTGCAGCGCTGCCCGTCGACCCGACCGAGGACCCAGACCCGGCAATTTCGACAAGAGCTGAATCAAGCGCTCAATCTCAGGCCCGGCGGCGGCGGCCATGCGACCTCAAAACCCCGGAAAGCCGGGCATATTGGCCAAGGGACCGGCGGCGTCGCGCATCACCTCGGCCTGAAGCGCCTCAAGCCTTTGGCGCGCCGCAGCATGGGCGGCGACAATCAAGTCCTGCAAGGCCTCAGCGTCGCCGGGCTGCATCAGGCTGTCGTCGATTGAAAGTGCGGTAAGCGCACCCGCGCCAGAAAGGGTGACAACGACGAGGCCAGAGCCTGCCTGTCCGGTGACCGAGCTGGCCGCTAGTCGGGCTTGCGCATCCTTCATCTTCGCTTGCAGAGCGCCCGCCTGCTTCATCAGCTGTGCAATATCTTTCATTCGGCGTCTCCCTCATCACCCTCATCGCCGGTTTCAGTCTCAGGCGTCGCCGCCACGGCCGGACGCTGGCGAAACGCGATGATCTCGGCCCCCGGAAAAGCCTCAAACACCGCCTGGACAAAGGGCTCGGCCTCGAGCGCCGTGCGGGCGTCGCGCTCTTCCCGGCGCTCCCGTTCGGAGGTGCTTTCGGTTCCGCCGCCCTTGATCTCGGCCATCCACCGATCGCCCGTCCACTCGCGCAGCCGTCCGGTCAGGCGCTGAGTGAGGTTGGCGGGCGCGCCCGGCGCAGGTTCAAAGGTGATCAGTCCGGGCTTAAAGTCGACCAAGCGAACAAACCGTTCGACATCGTGTTTCAATGTGACGTCGCGTTTGTCTTCAATCAGGCGCACCACATCTTGAAAGGCGTTTAGTACCCGCTTGGCTTCCGCCCGCGGCGCAGGCGCAACCGTGCTGCGGGCCAGGGCTGCATTTCCGCCCAGCCCAGAACTTGACGCCCCCCGTGCGCCCCCCGCAGGCGACGGGCCCTCCTGGGCCAGCACACGGGCTGGATCTTCACCGCCACGCAGGCGTTTCAACGCCTCTTCCGGGCCGGGTAGGTCAGCGGCGTAACAGATGCGGATCAGCGCCATCTCGACCGCAGCCTTTGGATCGGGGGCGCGGCGGGCTTCGTCATGAGCTTTCAACAGCATTTGCCAAACCCGCGACAAGGCGCCCGCCGAGGCCTCAGCGCCCAAGGCCGCCAAACGGGCCGCTTGGTCCTTGGGCAAGACCAAGGCATCAGGCCCGAGCATCTTGCACACCGAAGCCCCGTGGGCGTGATCCATCAGATCATTGACCACCACGACCGGATCGGCCCCAAAGGCATAGAGGCTGCGAAACTGCTGCAGCGCTGCGTCGGCGGCGCCCGCCATTACCTGCTCAAAGAGGGCAATGGTCGCAGCGCGGTCCGCGAGCCCCAACATGTCGCGCACCACGGCGGCGGGCGTGGTCTGGCCGCGATCGGTCTGAACAATGGCTTGATCGAGTAGCGACAGGGCGTCGCGCACCGAGCCTTCCGCAGCCCGGGCAATCAGGGCCAGCCCTTCCTCGGCGACCCGAACATCTTCAGCGTCGCAAATCGATTTCAGCCGCTGGATCAACACGTCCGGCTCGACCCGGCGCAGATCAAATCTTTGACAGCGCGACAAAATGGTCACCGGCACCTTGCGAATTTCGGTAGTGGCGAAGATGAATTTGACGTGCGGCGGCGGCTCTTCCAGGGTCTTCAACAAGGCATTGAACGAGGCCGTCGACAGCATGTGCACTTCGTCGATGACATAGACCTTATAGCGCGCCTCCACCGGCGAATACCGCGCGCCGTCCAACAGCTCGCGCATCTCATCAACCTTGGTGCGGCTGGCGGCGTCGAGCTCCAGCACATCCATGTGCCGACCTTCGATAATGGCCCGGCAATGGCGGCCTTCGTGGCTCAAGGCCACTGAGGGGCGGTTAATCTGGTCGGTCTCATAGTTCAAGGCCCGCGCCAGCAAGCGCGCCGTGGTGGTCTTGCCGACGCCGCGCACCCCGGTCAGCATAAAGGCATGGGCAATCCGACCCGACGCAAACGCATTGGTAAGGGTGCGCACCATGGCCTCTTGGCCGATCAGGTCCTCAAAGGTGCGCGGCCGGTATTTGCGCGCCAAGACCTGATAGGCGGCGCCGGATGGGTCAGTCAGCGGTTCGCGCGGTTCGGCCTGAAGTTCGACCGGCGGCTCCTCTTTCGGTGGCGGGCCGCCGAACATATCAGAGGTCAAGTCATCGCGCGCGTCTGGACCGTCCAAAGCCTTGGGGTCGTCGGCGTCGATGTCGGGCGTCGGATCGTCTGCGGCCATCGCCCTATTTCGGCTTGCGAGTGTGGGGTGGAGACTGGACGCCGACCCGCCGCGAAACTCGTTACGGCTGCTTCCTTCCGGACCTGACCGGGTTGGCGAGGGCTGCGCCCGGCGCCAGTCTCCACCGCCTATATCGCGCGCAAGCCTGCGCTTAGCAAGGGCCGTAAGCGCTCGCATCCCGCGCCATCACCACCGCGCCGCGACGCCATGTCACATGGCAAGGGCGATGCGAGGGAGGCTAGAAATTAGGGTTTCGTGCGCGGGGTCGCAAAATTGCGCCGCGCGCTCCATGAGCTCTGGAGCCCCAATGGCCGAAACAGCGGTTAAACATCCTGCAAAACCCAAGGTGCAACGACCCGTGCGCTCGGCCAATGTTCCGCCGGGTTTGGCGAAGTGGATGGACGGCGTTGATAGAAACGTTCCCGGACCGCACTGGCGGGATTATGAAAGTGAGATTCGGACGACCATCAAAGACTATGATCGAAATCTGCGCGGCGTCGCGGGATATCGCTCCCCCGACTTTTCGTTGATGAAAGCCATAATTTGGGCGGAAAACGACCCCGGCGATCCGAGTTGGAACAGACGGCCCATGCAAATTGGTAATTCCGGTGATCCCGGCTTGCGCGACGTTCTCAGGCCAAACGGAGCGGGAAAGATCATCGTCCCAGCTCAGTGGCAGGAACGGTTATCCGCGAGTGCCACTTCGAACCCGCAGGATAACATTCGCGCAGCGATTGGCTATGTCCTTGTCGTGGCCTCGCAGTCGGACCTCAGGACGGTTGTGGAGCCAGGTGCACCCATATTTGAGATCGAGGCCGCGAAAGGTGACACACTTGACGCCATCGCCCGACACTATGGCAGCACGACAGATCACTTAAGGCGACTAAATGGATCGTCCGCTCTACGCCCTCATCAAAAGGTGAAAGTGCAGAAGGCGAAAGTTATGAGAGTGATATTCGGCTGGGACACAATTGATAAAAAACTCTTGAAAGATAAATACAATCGAAAAGCAGGAGCGCACTATGAAGAAAAAGTTCAATATATACTTGATTACATTAAAATATACCCTTAAAATCGGCGTTTTGTTTTGTCTTTGTTTTTTATTTATGTATCAGAGTCCAGCTTGGGCGAAACATATTGCCTTGTGGCACCCTGATTTTAAATTATTAGATGAATCGAAATTTCTCTATCAAGAGCCGGACGACGTAATTGATGATGTACCGGGATGTGGAATTTATTCTGAAGGCGATCTCGATGCCTGTTTTGAGGAGATTGTCCAACATCTTTCCGACAAGTTGAACCAGGTCGATGCAGAGGTTTTCGCTAACGCCGCCTCTGAGGCAGGCGAAAAAGCATCCCTAGACATCCTGTCAAAGGCAAAACAAAGCGCCTCCCTGGCCTATCTTCACCTACGCCAGATAAATTGTGATCATCTCCAACGCTCATCAAACGGCGGCAGAATGCATACCCTGCGCGGGGTTTGGGCCTGCCAATTTTGGATGGACCTACATCGACGGTCTCTGCTGCGAGAAACGGATGGCGAGCCCCCCATGCGGGTAAAGCCCAGGCGTAACGGCCCGCACGGCCCCTACCGCTTGGCGGACATTTGGCGGCGCGCCGGTTCGGGCGACGACCGATTGACCCGTTTACAGGCTCAAGAACGGCTCAGCCTCGCGCGGCTCGCGCGCGCCAAACGGCGGGTGAGGCGGGTGCTGGACGACTGGGATGAGATGCAAAAATATTTTGAACTCACAGAGAAGGACGTCCGGCAAAGCTGGCCCGCCCTGGCGCGCTACCGTCAGGCCCAATGCGACGACTACACACCAAAACTTGCCGCCGCTCTTGGCAGGGGGCCGACGCCGAGGGAAGCGGCCATGGCGTGTCGCATCCTGGTCAATATCGAAGAGGCGACCCTGCTGCGCTACACGTTTGACGGACAACCCCTGCTTTCTGAGGCGCGCAAGCGCGGCGAGGGACACTCACGACGTCAAAACGGATAACCTCCGCCCGCTCGACGACCTTCGGAATTTGAGTGACGCGACGTCATGTCATCTGGACGAACGATGGTCCATGGAGGTTCAGATATCTTCCCCCAAGCTGTTGGAAGGCCTCAGCACGGCTGGCGATCTAAGAGGGGCGGCATCTTTACCCGTGATCCCCGACTCGCTTGGCAAAAGTATCGACCAATTGCCCCTCGCGCCCTTAACCACTAGGCCCAAAGGCACTGGGGCGGGAGGTCTCGGGGATACCTCGGATGGGATCAGCCAAACCCATGGCAGCACCGCCGCCCCTCGCCGGGCATTCAATGGAACGTCCCCGCTCCACCCCAGACATCACTTAAGGGCGCATAGCGTCACATCTAGATGAATATGGAAATATTAACTTGAACATCTCGGATTTTACCCATGAAATTTGCAATTTTTATTCTATTTATATTTATATCATTTTCCCATTTTTCCCCAGTTGACGCCCATAATCCGGAGCTCCGTCTCAATTTTTTGCGAGAGTCGCCCTTTTTATACAGAGAATACTACGATATATTAAATGATATTGAAGGTTGCCCATCCTATTCTGAAGCTGGCATAGACAGATGCTTCATTGCAATTCAACACCGTTTTGAACCGAAATTGGGCCGCCTTGATCAAGCGATACTGTCGAAGGCGCAGACGCGGCTAACCGACCTTTCCGCAACGACGGCTCTCATCTTGTCTGGAAGGCGGGCGGCCCGCGCCTATAAGCAGCTAAGATTGATCAATTGTGATCGGCTGAGCCACGCAGCGGCTGGCGGAACCATGCATAGGCTGAGGCAGGTTCACGCCTGCCAATTTTGGATGGACCTGCATCGGCGGTCGCTGCTGCAAGAAACGGCTGGTAAGGCGCCCATGCAGATCAAGCCGGGCCGCGGCGGTCCGCACGGCCCCTATCGCTTGACCGACATCTGGCGCCTCGCGGGCGCGGGAGCGGATCGATTATCGAAATTGAAATCCCAGGAAGCCACCAGCCTGAGGCGATTAGCCAGCGCCCGACGACGGGTCCGCCGCGTGCTCGACGATTGGGACGAATGGCAAGATTTTGTCGATATTGCCGACCGCGACTTCCGTCAGAGCGGGCCCGCCTTTGTGCGTTACCGGCGCGCTCAATGCGACGACTATACCCCGAAACTCACTGCCGCCCTTGGGCCGACGCCAACGCCGGAGGAAGCCGCCACAGCCTGTCGCATCCTGGTCAATATCGAACAGGCGACCTTGCTGCGCTACGACTTCGAGGATCAACCCCTGATGTCGCGAGAGCGCAAGCCCGGTGAAAGTCGCAACCGGAGGTAGTCGATGGAGCGCGACGCAATGTCACGTGGCGAGACTATTGCAAGCTAGGCTAATGGTTAGGGTTTCCCGCGCTTGACTACAGATTTGCGTCGCGCGCTCCGTAAAATCTGGAGCTCCCTTGGTCGAAACAACGCTGAAACGACGCGCCAACTTAAAAGTGCAACGCCCTGCACGCGCATTTGTGAGATCGAGGCGGCGAAAGGTGACGCACTTGACGCCATCGCCCGACACTATGGCAGCACGACCGATCACTTAAGGCGACTTAATGGCTCGTCCGCTCTACGCCCTCATCAAAAGGTGAAAGTGCAGAAGGCGAAAGTTATGAGAGTTATATTCGGCTGGAGACCAATTGATAAAAATTCCCTCCAATCAAACTATAATGGGAATCCAGATGTTGATTACGCGGCAAAATTGCAATATATTCTCGATTACATTAAAATATATCCATAGTCTAATATATTTTTCCATAATTATTATTTCAGTGTGTTGCCATTCGATCTCTTTGTCTAAGCATGTAGAGCTCTGGCATCCAAATATGACTGCCCTTTACCATTCACCATTTATCTATAGGGAACCATGGGATGTCATTAACGACGTCACGGGTTGCGGAATATATTCTGAAACCGATTATGACGCTTGCTTTGAAGAAATCCAACAACGGCTTGCGGGACGGTTGATCCGTGTCGATTCAGAGGTGCTGGGTCGCGCCACCCAAAGTGCAACCGGGACTGGCGGGCAAGACGCCCTCCTTCTGTCTCAGAAGCAAGCCGTTTCAAGCTATTTTGCGCTTCGGAACAGCAATTGTGATCGCCTGAGCCACGCAGCGGCTGGCGCGACGATGCATACGCTGAGGCGGGTTTATGCCTGCCAATTTTGGATGGACCTGCATCGGCGGTCGCTGCTGCAAGAAACGGCCGGTGAGGCGCCGATGCGGATCAAGCCGGGCCACGGCGGTCCGCACGGCCCCTATCGCTTGACCGATATCTGGCGCCTCGCGGGCGCGGGAGCGGGTCGATTATCGAAATTGAAATCCCAGGAAGCCGCCAGCCTGAGGCGATTGGCCAGCGCCCGGCGACGGGTCCGCCGCGTGCTCGACGATTGGGAGGAATGGCAAGATTTTGTCGATATTGCCGACCGCGACTTCCGTCAGAGCGGGCCGGCCTTCGTGCGCTACCGCCACGCCCAATGCGACGACTATACCCCGAAACTCGCCGCCGCCCTTGGGCCGACACCAACGCCGGAGGAAGCCGCCACAGCCTGCCGCGTCCTGGTCAATATCGAACAGGCGACCCTGCTGCGCTACGATTTCGCGCACCAACCCCTGATGTCGCAAGACCGCAAGCCCGGTGAAAGTCGCAACCGGCGCTAAACCAAGCTGCGCGACGACGTGTCACGTGGCGAGACCAAACTCGACCATGTTTGCTGCTCGCAAACTCCCTCGTTCCCTCCTCACATTATTTCAACCGAATTGCCCCATGGATGGAGGGAAAAACGACACATGGGCCAGAAACACCTTGACATGGGCCAGAAACACCTTGGCAAGCTTGTGAAATTTAGTCCGTGAACATTTACCAAAAAATCCAAATTATTTTATGTATTATCCTTTGTTATTGCCCTTCGTCGCGCGCAATGACATCCAGTTTCAGTGTAAAATCTGCAACCGAATCTCCCTTTCTTTATGTAGAATCTTTTGACGTGCTTGACGATGTCCGTGATTGCCCTAGCTTCTCTGGAACTGGGATTGATGCATGTCTGGCCGAAATTCAGCAGCACTTTTCTCTCAGCCTCAAGCATACCGAGAGGGCGGTGCTGTCAAAGGCGCAAATACGAGGATTAAGTCCGGCCGATCACGCCGCCCTTTCCCGCTCAGATCACCGTGCCGCGATGACCTATGACAGGCTTCGATTTATCAATTGCAATCGCTTGGGTCATTCGGCCGTCGGAAATCGGATGCATACGATCCGAGAGATTTTAGCCTGCCAATTCTGGATGGACCTGCATCGCCGATCCTTGCTTCGAGAAACTGTGGGCGAGGCCCCCCTGCGGGTGAAGGCGAAGCGTTTCGGACCACATGGCCCCTATCGCTTGGTAGATATTTGGCGGAGGGTCGGGACGGGTGAGGATCGACTGGCCCGTTTGCAGCGCCAGGAGCAGCTTAGTCTTGCGCGGCTCGCCAGCGCCAAACGCCGGGTAAGACGGGTGCTGGACGACTGGGATGAAGCCCAACACCTTGTCGACATTGCAGAACGCGACTTCCGTCAGAGCGGGCCCGCCTTTATGCGCTACCGCCATGCTCAATGCGACGACTATACCCCGAAACTCGCCGCCGCCTTTGGACCGACGCCAATGCCGGACGAGGCCGCCATGGCCTGTCGTATCTTGGTCAATATCGAAGAGGCGACCTTGCTGCGCTACGACTTCCAGGACCAACCCTTGATGTCGCAAGACCGCAAGCCCGGCGACACGCGCAGCCGCCGGTAGACCTACATGCGCGACGACGTGTCACGTCGCGAGACCGTCGCAAGTCAGGCTAACGGTTAGGGTTTCCCGCGCTTGACTGCAGATTTGCGTCGCGCGCTCCGTAAAATCTGGAGCTCCCATGGTCGAAACAACGCTGAAACATCGCGCCAACTTAAAAGTGCAACGCCCTGCACGCCCGTCTAATATTTCAGACGGGCTGTCCGGATGGATGGACGGTACAGACACATTTGTACCAGGACCGCATTGGCACGATCACGAGAGCGCCATTCGCAGCGCCATCGGCGAGTACGACCGAAATCTGCGCGGCGTCGCGGGCTATCGCTCGCCAGATTTCGCCCTGATGAAGGCGATGATGTGGACGGAAAACGACCCGGGAGACGTCACGTGGAACAGCCGCCCCATGCATATCGGTAATTCGGGCGACGGGGGCTTGCGCGACCTCCTCAAACCCGAGGGCGCTGGTACGGTGATCATCCCCCCACAATGGCAAAACGGCTTAGCAGCCCGCGCCTCCTCCAATCCGCAGGACAATATTCGCGCGGGCATAGGATACGTCCTTTCCATAGCCTCGCAGTCGGATATGCGCACCGTCATTGCACCGGGCGCGCCAATATTTGAAGTCGAGGCTGCCAAAGGCGACACGCTCGATAAAATCGCCAAAATCTATGGCAGCACCACCGATCACCTCCGCCGACTGAATGGATCATCCCTTCTGCGCCCGCACCAAAGGGTGAAGGTGCAAAAGGCGAGGGTCGAACGGGTGATTTTGAGCTGGAAAAATATAGATAAATATTTGTTACAACAAAAATATAATACAAAAACACTAACACATTATCCAGAAAAAATTCAATATATACTTGATTATATTCGATTGTATCCATGAAAAAATACCTGTACATAACTCTCATAATTTTATGGATATTTTCTTCCTTTTCGCCAATTTGTCACGCGACTACATTCAAATTCCATCTATCATCACGCGAAGACGTTCGCTTTCTGTACCTGGAGCCGGGTGATGTTCTGGCGGATGTACAGGGATGCCCCGCGTTTTCCGAGGTTGGCATTGATCAATGCCTGCTCAAACTTGCGCAGCATTTTTCGCCCATGCGCGACAAGGTCGAACGACGGACCCTCGCCAATGCGTTGAGCAAGCAAAGCGATGCTTCCCTCCAGCTCGCCTTATCGTCCGCTGCACAAAAGGCAGGCCAGGCCTACCGAAACTTCCGTTACGACACGTGTAACCGTCTGAGTTATTCCGCCGTCGGAAGTCGCTGGCGCGCGTCCCGATCCATCTGGGCGTGTCAATTTTGGTTGGACCTGCGCCGGCGCTCGCTCCTGCGTGAAGCGGTTGGGGATGCGCCGCTGCCGATCAGGCCTGGGCGCAACCGGCCGCGCGGTCCTTATCGCCTAGCGGACCTGTGGTACACAGTTGGAACGGGTCCGGACCAATTGGAAAATTTGAGATTCCAAGAAGTTTTGAGCCTCCAACGTTTGCAGCGCGCCAAGCTTCGCGTTCAACGCGTGCTGGACGACTGGGACGAGTACCAAGATTTTGTAGATAAGGCGGCGCGCGATTTTCATCGTAGTGGCCCAGCCTTTCTTCATTACCGTAAGGCGCAATGCGAGGACTATACGCCAAAACTTGCCGCCGCCCTTGCCTTTGGGCCAAGCCCCGAGGCGGCGGCGATTGCGTGCCGCACCCTCCTCAATGTCGAGGAGGCGACCTTGTTACGCTTCTTTTTCGACAACCATACCTTGATGTCGCAATCCCATCGCGGTCCGGGTCACAGCCGAGGCGACAGGCGATGAAAGAGGGGCAAAAGTCGCCCCGTCGGCGGCGGTGGTTTCAGCCGGACGCGCTTGCGAGCATAGAGGGCAAGTCTGCCCGCAAGAGCAATAACGCTCGCCAATCGACTGGATCGTCTGACACGCCCCTCGCCAACAAAATGAAGGCGACACAGCTGGCAATCGAACGAATTATATTCGGATATAATCAGATCAATGCAAGAATTTTACAGCCTCATATCAGAAATAAATCAAATATTACCTTTGCTTTATTGTCGATTTTTGCCGCCTTTTTCCCAATTTCAAAACTGTATGGTCAAGAATTACGCCTAAATCTGATGAAGGAATCTCCATTTCTATACAAAGAGTCTTATGATATTTTAGAGGACGTCAAGGGTTGCCCAATTTTGTCAGAGGTTGGGATCGATAAATGCCTGTTTGAGATTCAGCAGCACTTTTCGCCAAATTTGGATCGCGTCAATCGCGCCATCTTGTCCTTGGCCCAATCGCAGCCATCAAGCCTACCGGCCCGCAACGCCCTGGCGCGTTCCGATATGTGGGCCAGCCGAGCCTATGAGAGACTTCGCAACGCCAATTGTGACCGGCTGAGTTATTCGGCTGTCGGAAACCGATGGCATATCGAGCGATCGGTCTGGGCCTGTCAATTTTGGATGGACCTGCGCAGGCGCTCGATGCTGCGTGAAACCGTCGGCATGGCTCCCATGCGTGTGAAGTCAGGGCGCGACGACCCGCGCGGCCCCTATCGTTTGGTGGATATCTGGCGGAGGGTTGGCACGAGCGAGGATCGATCAGCTCGTTTGCAGCGCCAGGAGCAGCTTAGTCTTGCGCGGCTCGCCAGCGCCAAACGCCGGGTAAGGCGGGTGCTCGACGACTGGGATGAAGCCCAAAACCTTGTCGATATTGCAGAACGCGAATTCCGTCAGAGCGGGCCCGCCTTCGTGCGCTACCGGCGTGCTCAATGCGACAACTATACACCGAAACTTGCCGCCGCCTTTGGGCCGACGCCAACGCCGGAGGAAGCGGCCACAGCCTGTCGAATCCTGGTCAATATCGAACAGGCGACCTTGCTGCGCTATACTTTCGACAATCAGCCTTTGCTCTCCGAAGCGCGCGAACGGGGTGAGCCACACAAGCGACGCCCCAAGGGCTGAGGGCCAGGGCGCGGTGGCCGTCCGACAGGAATTGCCGCCCTATTAGGACGGAGCCGAGTTTGCTAGAAGAGCGCCTCGCCTGTGGAGCGTCTCACCATGTCCCTGATCAATGTGTTCGCTGGCAATCCCTTGAACCGCGCCAGTGAATTACGCAGCGACCCTTCTGTTGTCGCCAAGCTGCTCGCCCATCCCGACGCCTTGGCCCTACCGCTGTGGAATGGTCAGATATTGGTCGAAGAGACCGTTGCCGGGAGCCCGCCCCAAGCGCCCCGGCTGGCCTATATTGCCCCAGGCCTTGGCCAGGAGTTGGCGGGTGGCCTTGAGCGCCTGTTGTTTCTTGGGTTGTGGAAGGAGACGCCGGTCTTCGCCATTGATTTGGACGGCGCCGCCGATCCCAGCCAGGGCCCGTTAAACGGCTTTGGCGTCTTTCGCGAATTGCGCGGGCTGGGCGCCGTGCTCTCAGGCCAGGAGGCGGGCATTGCCGCCACAGCTAAGGGCGTGTTTGAATGGCGTCGCCGCCACCGGTTTTGCGCCGCCTGTGGTCAACCGAGCGAGGTGGCTGACGGCGGCTGGAAACGGGTCTGCCCGGCCTGTCAGGTTGAACATTTCCCACGCACCGACCCGGTCGTCATCATGCTGCCCGTGGTCGGAGACAAGTGTTTGGTCGGCCGCCAAGCCGTTTGGCCAACGGGCATGTGGTCAGCCTTGGCAGGCTTTTTAGAGCCCGGCGAGTCTATCGAAGAGGCCTGCGCCCGCGAGTTGAAAGAAGAGGCAGGCCTCGTCACCAAGGCTGTCCGTTACCATTCGTCTCAACCCTGGCCCTTTCCAAACTCGCTGATGATCGGGCTGATTGCCGAGATCGAGGACGGCGAAGCCCATCCCGACCAGACCGAGCTCGAGGCCGTGCGCTGGTTCACCCGAGACGAGGCCAAGTCGCTAATGGCCGGAACCTTCGCAGGCGCCTTCTGCCCCCCTCCCGTCGCCATCGCGCATCAGTTGTTGAAAGCGTTTGCGCAATCGGCATGATGATGGTGCATCGGAGGATGAATATGTCAGATCGCCGCCTCGGAATGTGGTTTCTCCCCCTTTTGCTCGCCAGTTTCGCTTTCGTCTGCGCAGCCTCGGCGGCGGACGTTCCCTCCCCCGGCAAACCAGACCTGTCGGCCTATGCGGACCTGCCCAATGTCGACATGGTTTCAGTATCGCCGAGCGGCGAGAAGCTTGCCTATGTGCAGGTCACGGGGAATGCGCGACGGTTGGTTATCCAAACTTTCGCGGGCGCGCCGATCCTCGCGGTGGATATGGGCGAAATCAAGGTGCGCGACCTGCACTGGGCAGGCGAGGACCATTTACTCATTGGAGAAAGCACCACGGTCTTTCTGCAAACCTTCGATGATCAGAACGAATATTTTCAAACGGTGAGTTTCAACCTCAAAACAGGCAAGGCCTTCGGGGTTTTCGGAACTTCAGACCGGATTATGCACGCCGTGTTCGGCTATAATGGCTCAGCAGAGGTCTCTGGACACTGGATCGGCTATTTCGGCGGGGTGACGCTGAACAAAACCCGCGGATTTGACGCGACCTTCAATTCTGAAAACTGGGTGGACCTCTATGCCGTCGACCTCGACACGGGTGACGCGAAGATCCTCGCTCCCGCACTGCAAAAAGATCGGGCATGGGTGGTCGACAGCAAGGGCGGGATTGTCGCGCATTCGGAATATGACGACAAAAAGGGCGTGTGGAGCCTGTTTTCCGGCGCATCAGATGAACACTTGCTGCTCACACGCCGCGACCCGCTCGGTGAAAATACATTGGTAGGGTTGGGGCTGAGCGCCGACACCGTGACGGTGAGCGGCAAAACCTACGAGTCGGTGAAGGTCTCCGACGGCTCAAGCGTCAAATTGCCTTTCGACGGATTTGTATCGTCCTTTTCCTATTCCGACCCTCCGGGCCTGCTGCAAGGCGTTTATACCTCGGGCGATGACCATAAGCAGATCCTTTTTGATCCCCACATCGCTGCACGCCATGCCGCGTTTAATAAGGCCTTGGGAGGTCGCGCATCGCTCTGGTCGTGGAGCGCAGATGGAAAGCGCCTTGTGCTGCATACGGAAGGTGACGGCGATGCGGGCACCTATTGGCTTGCAGACGGCGCGAAAGTCACGCCTTGGCGATATGATTATCCCAAGTTGCCAGATTCGGACGTCGGTCCGGTCCGCACGATTTCCTACACGGCGGCGGATGGCTTGAAACTCTCGGGGATATTGACCCTGCCGCCGGGCAAAGCCCCAAAAGCGCTTCCGGTGGTTGTCATCCCGCATGGGGGGCCAGAAGCGCACGACTTTGTTCGATTTGATTGGCTCGCCCAGGCCTTTGCCGGGCGGGGCTATGCCGTCTTCCAACCTAATTTTCGCGGCTCGAGCGGGTTTGGGCCCGCGTTTCGAGACGCCGGGTTTGGCGAGTGGGGCCGCAAGATGCAGACCGACATTTCCGATGGCTTGGCCGAACTCGCGCGCCAAGGCATTGTCGACCCCAGACGGGCCGCTATTGTCGGTGCGAGCTATGGCGGTTATGCCGCACTCGCGGGCGTAACCTTGCAGCACGGACTTTACCGATGCGCGGTTTCCTATGGCGGGCTGAGCGACCTCAAGGTGTTTCTCTATTGGAAGACACCCGACGGTGACTTGAAGCGGGTTGGCACGGGCCGCTACTTGGCGAAGTTTTTTGGAATCCAAAGCATGGGAGACCCCGCCCTCACTGCCCTGTCTCCGGCGCAAAACGCCGATCATGCCGATGCGCCCATCCTGCTCATTCATGGCCTCGACGATTCTGTCGTGCCCATTTCGCAGAGCCAAGAAATGCAGCGCGCGCTTTCCAAGAGCGGCAAACCCGTGACCCTGGTGACGCTGAAAGGCGAGGACCACTGGCTATCGAGCGCCACGACGCGTTTGGCGATGTTGAAGGCCGCCGTTGAGTTCGTCGCGCTTCAAAACCCAACGACCCCTCCAAACTAAGGCGGGATGCCGTGAAAACCTTCCGCCTGATCGGACTGCCGACGGACGTCAATTCGTCGTTTGCGCGCGGCGCGTCTTCGCCTGTCAGGCACGTCTGACGAACTTATTCTGATGCCGGAAGCCTGCCTTGTCCTAGGCTGCGACCCTAACCGAAACGCAAGAAGCTGACCTGTGCGACGCCATAGGTCCGCTCGTCGAGCGCTTCAAAACCCTCCACCGCAAGCTCGCCTTCGTCGGCCGCCCGCTCGACCACGCACAGCGCGCCGGCTTCGAGCCAGCCGCCATCGCGCAATCCGGCTAGCGCCTTTTCGGCCAAGCCCAAATGGTAGGGCGGATCGACAAAGGCGAGGTGAAAGGCTGGACCGGCGCTGGCCGGACGCTGTCCTAAATCGGTGGCGTCGCGCCGGTGCAATCGCGTGGCGCCGAAAAGACCGAAGGCCTCGATGGTTTCGCGCAAGGCTCCGCGCGCGGCCTCGTCGGTTTCGACAAACAGGCAAAAGCCCGCGCCTCGCGACAGGGCTTCAAACCCTAAGGCGCCCGTTCCGGCAAAGAGGTCGATGACCCGTCGGCCGTCGAGATCAAGGGCAAAGTCCGAGTGAGCCAAAATGTTGAACACCGCCTGGCGGGCGCGATCCGAGGTCGGTCGTGTCGACCTGCCCGGAGGGGCGGCGAGGCTACGACCCTTCCATTTCCCTGAACCTATTCGCATTGCGTGGCACCCTTCTTGCGGCTTGTCTGTAAAGGGCTTCGCGAAAGGATCAAGATTTCGCACCGATCCGATAAGATCTGTTTCAATTTTCACCCAAACGCCAAGATTGCAGATCTCCCGCTTTAATGACGCCTTGACCATAGCAGGCGTGATCGGCGACAGGTCACGTCTGTATGGCGCTTGATCGTTGGTTGAATCTGGTCCCTAGGCCCCCCTTCCTCGCTGTGGTCGGCCAGCGAGATGCAGAGCTATGGCGGGTCTTGGTGCTGATCGCGGTCTGTATTCCCTTGGCCGGTTTCACGGGCCTGATCGCCTATGGCCTGTTTGATAGTCTGAGCGAGGAGATTGCGGCGCTCACGCCTGAAGTGGTCAAGGGTTTGGTCTCCCCGCCCCTGGCCCCGGTGCGCATCAAGGATGTGGCGCCAGCGCTCGGTCTGGTTGGCGAATCCCGGCGGATCCTCGCTCAGATCGCGCCGGAATGTGGCGTTCTTTTGGTGCTGCCGCTTTTCGGCGCGGCGGTCATGGGCCGGTCGTGGCGCACCTGGTTTACCAGCGCGCCGCGTTTTCGCTGGCGGCTGCTCGCCGCCGGACTGGTGGGATTTTGCGCCATCACCGGCCTTGCCATGGGCATTGATGGCCTGATGCACGGCTTTGCCATGAGCCCACCCTTGCTGCGGACCGATGAAGCCCCCTTGGCGCGCCTGATCTATGCCTGTGTCACGCTAGTCGCTTTTTTGATCGTCGCAGCGGCTGAAGAGGTGTTGTTTCGCGGCTGGATGATGCAGCAGACCAGTGTGGTGACGACAAACCTTGTCCTGGTGCTTGGGCTGAACGCCACAGCCTTCATGTTCGTCCACCTTGAGCCGGACCCGGCGCGCAATATCGCCCTCTTGGCGTCGGGCGTTTCGCTGGGCTGGATTGCACTGCGCACCGGCGGGCTTGAGTTTGGCATTGGCGTCCACGCGGCCAATAATCTGATGATCGCCTGGTTTTCCTCTCCCGACCGCATCACCGACCTCAGCGGCCGCATGAGCGCAGGCGACCTTGTGCTGCAACTGAGCGTCACTCTGTCAGGATTGGGTTTGGCAGAAGCCGTCCGGCGAAGTGCGCGGTGGCAGCGCTGGACCGGTCAGGGCTAACCGGCTTCCTGCCTTAGGGCCGCCAGCCGCGCCGCTTTCAAGCCGGGCGCATCAATCCCACCTTCGGCAATCTTGATCAGCAACAGCGCCGAGAGCTGGGCGCGCTCGACAAAGCTTTCGGGAAAAGCGTGTTCGGCCTCGGAATGGATGTCGCCGCCGCGCACGCCGAGCGAATCAACATTGGGCACGCCCGCTGCGAACAGATTATTGCCTTCGCAGACGCCGCCGGATTCAGCCCAGACAATGTCCTGGCCGATCAAGGCTCCAACCTGTCGCACGCCGGAAAATAGCGCCTGCTGTTCGGGGCTAAAGGGCTTGGGCGGGCGCGTGACGCCGCCGTGCAGGGATAAGCTGATCCCATCAGCTTCCGCCGCGCGCAACAGGCGCGAAATCTCCCCCTCGACAAAAGCGCGGGCCCGGGCATCTGGCAAGCGGACATTGAAGCGCACAATGGCGAGGTCGGGCACCTGGTTGAGCGGTGCGCCGCCTTCGATGCGGGCGACATTGAGGGTCAGGCCCGGAAAGGCGCCATTGATCCCATCCAGCGCATTGGCGAGCCTGGCCGCCGCCGTCACCGCATTGCGGCCTGCGGCAAAATCGCGCCCGGCATGGGCTGCGCGCCCGCGCACGACAATGTGGAAGTTGCCCGACCCCTTGCGCCCCGCCGCCAAAGCGCCCGACGCCAAGGCGGGTTCGTAGGTTAGGCCCAATTGCGCCCTTTCCCCCAAGGCCGCCAACAGCGGCGCCGAGGCAACCGAGCCGATTTCCTCGTCCGGCGAGATCAATACCTGATAGCCCAGGCCCGGTGCCAACGGATGGGCCTCGAAGGCTGCCAAGGCGGCCAGCATGACGCTAAGCCCGCCCTTCATATCGGCAACGCCTGGACCGTGCAGCGCCCCGTCGGCGCGCCGCGCAACCGTCTGGAACGGACTATCGGCGGGATAGACTGTGTCATAATGGCCGGTCAGGGCAATCTGCACCGGCGCGTCGGGCCGCACCGTCAGACGCAAGCCATCCGCGTGGGCCATAGCCCGCACCTCACCCGTCGCGGTCACCTCCTGGCTGTCCAACAGCCCCACCCGCTCCGCCACGCCGGGCAGGCTTTGCAGCACCGGAAACAGGACGTCTGCCTGTCGCTCCAGCCCCGCCAGATGGCGACTGCCTGAATTGAGGTTGGACCAGGCCACGGTCTGGTCGATCATCGCCCCCGCCCGGTCCGCGAGCGCGGAGAGCACTGCCTTATCGTCTGAGGTCAATTTCATGGGGCGGTTCTAACCAATCCGACGCCCTTTGTCGCCTTTCTCTCTTTTCCAATGTTGCGGGCGCCGTTAGACCGAGCGCTCAAGTTTTCAGACCCAAGACGAGGCGATGATGGCGACGGCGCAGGTGATCGATGGCAAGGCCTATGCCGACAAGGTGCGCGCAGAGGTCGCGCGCGCGGTGGCGGAGCTTAAGGCCAAGCATGGCTTAACACCCGGCCTTGCAGTTGTCGTGGTGGGTGAAGATCCGGCCAGCGCGGTCTATGTGCGCCATAAGGGCGTGCAGGCCTTGGAGGTCGGCATGCACTCGGTCACCCACCGCCTGCCCGCCGAAACCCCAGAGGCGGAGCTTCTGGCCTTGGTCCGCCAGTTGAACGCTGATCCGGCGATTCACGGCATTTTGGTTCAGATGCCCTTACCCAAGCCGCTCGACGCCGACCGGGTCATTGCCGAGATTGATCCGCGAAAGGATGTCGACGGCCTGACGCTTGTTAATGCCGGGCGGCTGGCGTCCGGGCTCGCGGGGCTTTTTCCCTGCACGCCGGTCGGCTGTCTGACGCTGTTGAAAGACCTGCTGGGCGATTTGACCGGCAAGCGGGCCGTGGTGGTCGGTCGCTCCAACCTGATGGGCAAACCCATGGCTGCGCTTTTGACCGCCGCCGACTGTACGGTGACGCTTGCCCATTCCCGCACCCGCGACTTGGCGGGCGTCTGTCTCGAGGCGGAAATCCTTGTCGTCGCAGTCGGGCGTCCGGAATTGGTCAAGGGCGATTGGATCAAGCCCGGCGCCGTGGTGATTGATGTCGGCATTAACCGCGTCCCGTCGAAAGACCCGCAAAAGGCTGCTGAAGGCAAGACCCGCTTGGTCGGCGACGTTGCCTATGGCGAGGCCCTCGAGATCGCCAGCGCCATCACTCCGGTCCCCGGCGGCGTCGGCCCCATGACCATTGCCTTCCTGTTGAAGAACACCTTGAAAGCTTGTGAGGCGATAGAGGGGGTGTGAGGGGGCGCTTTCGCTGGCAATGCGCCTTGGGGTAGCCGGTCAAGGCCCAGCGCATTTTGACCGGCGCATTTTGACCGGTTCTGGCTTAAATCCCCGCTCTCGCTTGCAAAATTTCCGTTTAGCGATTTTCCTCTCGGCGGGCGGCTTTGAGCCTGGGGGGCTTTGCAGTGGTTTGGTGGGTTGTTCTGGGGCTAGCCGCCTATCTCATATTTCAAACGCGCCAGCTGGCTGAGCTGACGTCCCAGGTGCGGCGCCTGGAATCCAAGGTCTCGGAACTCCAACGTTTTCAAGCGTCGCGCTCCCCAGAACCGCAGAAAATGGAGGAGGCTCCCCAGTCCGAAACACCTTTGCGTGCGGACGTCCGTCCTTTGGCCACGCCTGCCACCGAGCCACAGCCCGAAGCAAGCCGTGTCCAGGAGCGGCAGCCGCCCGTCGCTTGGGCAGAAGCGGCGGCGGCGTTCGAAAATATGGATCGCCCGTCGGTCGCGCCCGCCGCGACGCCCAGAATTGAACCGCGGACCTACAAACCGCTTCCTTCACTCTCCGACTGGCTATCGGAGAACGGCCTCGCCTGGATTGGCGGCGGCGCTCTGGCGCTTGGCGGACTTTTGTTGGTCGCCTACGCGGCGCAAGCCGGGGTGTTCACGCCTGAACTGCGGATCCTTTCAGCGGGCGGACTTGGGCTGGTCACGCTGGCTTTGGGCGAGGCGCTGCGTCGGGGCGTGTGGGCCAAGGCCTCCCCAAATCTCCTGGTTGCAGCCCTAACCACGGGTGCCGGCTCAGCCATTTTGTATGCTGCCATTTGGGCAGCTTACGGCTTGTACGGCTTCATTCCCGGCGGGGTGGCGGCGCTCATGCTGGCCGGTGTCTCATTCGGCCTGCTGGCGCTTGCCCTGTTGCACAGCGAAGAACTTGGAGTGTTGGCGATTGTCGCAGCCTATGCAACGCCGATTTTCAGTGGTTCGGACCTATCGCGTAACCTGGGCTTGGATCTTTTCATCACTTTGATTTTGGCGACGGGCCTTGCTGTGGCGGCGGTCCGCAATTGGAGCCGTGTCGGCGTCGGATCGCTCTCCTTGGCTTTGCTTTGGGCGTTCCTTCGTGGGTTTAGTCAGGATTTTGATGGTATGACGCTGCTCACCATCACAGCGCCCGCCTTCTCCCTGTTGACCGCTTTATGGCGCACCCGGGTCGGAGACCGCGACGGCGCAGACCGAGGCACGGTCCTAGTCGCCCGCCTGCCACTGACCGCCATTATCGTATCGAGTTGTTTCAGCCTGATGCTTTGGCCGGCAAATTCGATCAACAGCGCCCTGACGACGATTACCTTGGTCGGGTTGGTTAGCCTCGGCGTCCGCCGGAAGGTGCTGATCGCCGCCGCCCTGGCAGCGCCGACCGCAGTCGTCGTGCTGGCGGCCTTGATGTCGAACCTTGGGTTCCGCGACGACCATACGCTCATCTGCCTTTGCCTTAGCATAGTGGCAGTGGGACTTGGTGGCTTGATCGGCGGCCTAACGGGGGAACGCCAAAAGCTGTCTGGCGTCATTGGTGCTAGCGGCGTGGCGCTCTCTCTCACCTTAGCCGCGCGGGCTCTGATCATTTTGGCGCCAGGTTGGGATTGGATCATCGACAGCGCCTTCGCGGGTTTACTCGCTGGCGGCGCCACGCTCTTTGCGCTCAAAGCTCCTGAGGCAAGACAAGACCTCGCCACGGCAGCATGGGTGGCGGCCGCAGCGGAGGCGACCGGACTGGCCATGCACGCGGGATTGGACGCCAGGATTGCGCCAACCGCCTACGGAATTTTGGCCTGTGTGCTCGCGGCGGGAGCCGTGCGCCTTAAGTGGCGCGGCATGGCCGAATCTGGCGCGGTCGCTGCCTTGGCGAGCTTTGGCTCGCTCCTTTCTCCCGAGATCGCAGGCGCAGCTTTTTCCGGCCGGGAGACCTGGATCGTAATCGGTGGGGCGGCAACGGCGGCGACCCTTACCCAGGTGGTAAGCTGGAGATTGCTGAAGCGACGCGGCGAGGTGGCCACGAGCGCCGAGGCCGTATCCACGCTTGCGGTTATGTCAGGCCTGCTCGGTGCGTTTTTGGTGCTGCAATGTTGGAGCGCGACGCGTCTTGCCATGGGTGGGTCAACAGATGCCTTCAGCATCGCGGCCTTGCGCACGTTGCTCATTCTTGCGGCGGCATTGATGCTGTCGATTCGCGGTGGCGTGACCGCAATTGGTCGCGCCCGCGCACCAGCTTTTTTGGCTTTAGGCGCCCTGCATGGCGTTGGACTTCAAGTCATCGCGTGGCATCCCTGGTGGGGCGAAGTCAGGTTGGTGATGGGACCGCCCGTATTCGACACCCTCGCCCTGGGGCTCCTCGCGCCAGCAGCCCTGATCGCCGAAATCACCCGACGACTGGCAGCGCGGGTTCGAGGTTTGGTGACCGCCGCAGCGGCGACCGCCTTTCTGTTCGTCGTCATATGGATGATCAGCGAAATCCGCAGGCTATTCCACGGTCCCATTCTACCCCTTGGCGACTTTGGCTATGCCGAGACTGCCGCCTACGGGGTCGCCTTTTCGGGGCTCGCCTTTGCCATCGCGCAGTTGCGGCGGCGTTTCGACATCGCGCCCCCCCTTGGTGAGGCGTCCCACCTCCTCACCTGGATCGCGCAAGCCGTTACACTCGTCATATTGGCATACAGCGCCAGCCCTTGGTGGGGGCCACTGACAGGCGGGCTGCAGCAACCTGCCTTGCTAGGCCTCTTCTATGTTCTGGGGTGTTTGCTGAGTTTTGAAGCTGTTCGCGACGCCCGACGCTCCCAACGGGTACACTTGGCGCTCGGGTCGCTGATTGCCACAGGTGCGGAACTCTTCGCCCTTATCACGCTTGTCGTTCGCTACGCCTTCCACGGCGGGGCAATGCGCGCACCACTGGCCGAAGCCAGTTTCGAGACCTGGACCTTCTCTGCGGTATGGGCAATCTATGGTTTGCTCGCGCTCAGCATCGGCGCTGGACGGCGGGACCGCGCCTTGCGGGGTTTGGGCCTCGCGATTTTGCTCGTCACGACGGCGAAAGTATTCCTGTTCGACATGGCCCGACTGGAGGGGATTATTCGTGCAGGATCGTTCCTCGCCCTCGGAGCCGTTCTCCTCGCTGGTGCCGTAGCGGCCCGCCGCTTCGCGCCGCGCGCACGGGAAACCGATCCTTGACGGCCACATCCAGCCGCACAGCCCACCACACAAAGCCCCCTCCCGCCGTTGTGGCGAGAGGGGGTCGTCATTGGGTTTTATTCGGAACGGCTTTCAGCGCGCTCTGTTGGGCGGACCTGATCGGGTTCGAAGCGATCGGCCAACAAGAGGGTCAACAGCCCTTGGACGACGGACGCGCCGCCGCCCTCGCCGCTGGCCCCGCTGATCGAGACCTTCGGCACCACATCGACGCCGGACTTCTCTAAGGCCTCGGCGAAGCGCTCGGCCACCTGTCGGGTCAGCTGATAACGGGCGCCGCCTGAGGCCTCGACCTGCGACCGGATCGCTTCGGCCTGGGCAAGGCCGACCTTGGTGGTGCGTTCGGCCTCGGCGCCCGCGAGCGCGATGACGCGTTTGGCTTCACCCTCGCCCAACAGCCTGGCGCGGTCGGCCTCAGCCCGGGCCAGCGTTCGGGTCTGGTCGGCTTCCTGTTCCGAGCGTGCGAGGTTGGCCTTACCGGCATTGGACTGGACCTGGATGGAGAGTTCCGATTCCGTGATCGCGGCCTGTTGCTTGGCGCGCGCTTCGGCTTCGCGAAGTTCCCGCTCCTTCTGCGCCGCCAGCTTTTGCCGTTCATAGGTGCCGACCTGTTCGTCCGCGATCTGGCGTTGGCGCAGTTGGGTGAGGATCCGCTCAATCTGATCATCGCCTTCGGCGGACGGCCTGGGCGTGCCAATCAAGACCTCCTGCAGGTCGAGATTATAGAGGGCGAATTTGGTTTTCATTTCTTCAGACGACTGTTGCTGAATGGCGCTGCGATCTTGCAACAGCTCGATGAGGGTCCGGGTCTGGCCGATATTCTTGAAATAGGCCGACACCATCGGATCGAGGGTCTGTTCGACCAGCCGCTTAATGTCGCCAAAGCGCTGAATCACCAAAGGCGCCTTGCGATAGTCGATATGGACGACGACCGAGACCGGCAGGGTTGGCTCAAAGGCATCGCGAGTGATCAACGAGACCTCGGCCAGGTTTTCATCAAACCGATGCGAACCAATGGCATTGGCCTCCCACTTCAGAATGAAGTTGGTGGTCGGGACCATGGTGACCTGCCCGGCATAGGTATTGAAGGCGTATTTGCCGGGCAAGAGCGGTGCATTCCACACGCCGCGTGCGCCCTGATCGACAAGCTCGCCGTGGCGATAGTCATCGCCCGACGTATCAAGGCCCGCGGCCCCGGTATAGGAGACCACCACGCCGACCTGACCGACATCGACGACGGTTTTGGGGATCCGCTCAACGGTAGCGAACAGCCGGTTGATATAATAGGTGCCCTCGGCCAGCACCTGCAACTGGCGGCCCTTGCGACCTCCGGCGGCGAGGAACTTTTCCGGCTCCTGAAAGCTATTGTGAAAGGTTGCGCTGTCCTGCGGGTCGGTGCCGACGGTGGGGGCGATGATTTCGCCAGCTGGCAATCCTGGGCCATCATGGACGATGACCACGCCGATCTGGTCATCGGCATCCTTGATCACCAAGGGCTCAAAGCCGCCACGGCTTTCAATCACCCCGACCATTTGATCGAGCAAAGCCCCTTCATTGCGATCCAAGGCCAAGGAAAACACTTGGTCGCGGGTGACGACGATGAATTGGGCCAAGTTGATCGCATAGGTGCCTTCACGCAAAATCTTGCGCTGCGGGCCCTTTTGGCCATTGGCGGCCAAGAAGCTGCGCGCGTCCTGAAAATCGGTGGCGCCAGGATTGGCGGCGAGCGCTTGGTCTGCGGCCAAGGGTGCGCCGTCGCGGGCAAAGACATAGCCAATGCTGCCTTGGGGAATGGTGACCAAGGGCGCCATGTGCAACCGGTATTGGAACGGGAAGAAAAGATGCACACCGCCGCGCAGCACGTCTGGCTGAAACCCCGCCTCGCCGCCCAAGGCGATCAGGCCGCCTTTTAGCGAGCCCTTCGGACTCCATAGCCTTTCGACAATGGCAACGCGCGTATTGCCAATATAGCGGATAGCCCCAGACACACGAATGAGCGCCGCGAGGATCACGACGGCAAGCGCTGAACCGAGGATCGGTCCGAGCGCATCGAACGATGACATGGAAAACCCCATTGGGCCGCCGAGTAGGCGACAATCGCTCCCTCTTAAGAGGCGGCCGTGGAAGCAGATATGTCTGAGCCCGTCCTATTCAATCGATCGCATAGCTTGCAAACGATCACATCCGCGCGATTGGCTGGCTGGTCGCGGGGGTGCCGGACCTTAGACGCCCTGGTAAGCTCGGCGCCTAAGCATGCCAACACCGAGCGCCCGCAATATCATTTGAAGCCTCAGGATTCCAATGCTAGCAACCCGTCGCTCTTGGAGCATGCATGCCCAAGGCCGAACGACAGGAGGCTCCCATGCGGACACCACGCGACCTATCCGAAACGCCTTGCTTTCGAGGTCACCTCTAAACGCCGAAAAGGCTTCCCCTCCGAAACCCGGGTCAAACGTGGCGACAGGGTCGTGCACGGGGATAAGGAGCTCATCGAAAAACTCGGCCGAAACGACCTCTGCCCCTGTGGCTCACGGAGGTTATTTCAAAAAATGCTGCCTCAAATCAGGCCTCTATGAAGGCGTAAATCGCGATTACTTTTTTCAGAGACTGAGATAGTGAAACTTGCCTCCTGTGAGCTTGCTCGCAGGGGGCCTTTTATGTGTTCGTACCTTGCTAGCTGCGGACGATGACGCATGGACGCCTCAGGAAAGTTCGCATCTCCGCGCCCCCGCCCTTGGCGTGAGGATGTGATCTTTGATCTGCTCCTGACCCGGTTTCCCTTTGAATGAATTGCACGCCCCCTCGACATCTTGGCCAAAACCTTCCCTGATCTGGAGGGCCAGGATTTTTGGCGTGGCGTCGCCATCGAGCGCCGCCCGATGGGCGCCCACTGGCTAGACGATCTCGGCGCCATCCTCCACCCCGCCGCCATGACGCATGCGCCGCGCCGCCTCCTCGAAGCCTCGGCCCACGGGGTAAAGCTCTACGCCACCGAAGCCTGCGGCCTCCCCCCCTCAGACTGGCACCCGCTCGCGGCGTTTGGGGAAGACGACGGGTGAGGACGGGGGGTGTTTGCTAGGGCGTAATCACAGCGAGGCCAGCGGCGGCAAAGGGGTTCCGATCGCGGGTCGCAACCGCCAGACCGTGCGCAACTGCGATTGCGGCGATATAGCCGTCCGCTGTCGGGATGGCCTTGCCTGCCGCGCGGGCGCTGGCGCGCAGATCCCCATAGGCGTCGGCGGCGGCGAGGCAAAACGACAGGATGCGCCCCGCAAAGATCGGCAAGAGGCGCTCGTCTAACTCCCGGCGCAGGATTTGTCTGCGAGCCCCAATCGGCAGCGCGGCAACTCCAAATCGCAGCTCAGCCACGGTGATGGTTGAAAGATATAGGGTTTCAACCGCTTGGGCGTCGAGCCAAGCGAGCACCGCCGGATCACCGTTCGGCCGCATGGTCTCCGAGATGATGTTGGTGTCGAGGAGGATCATTCCATCGCCTCCGGTTCGGAGACGGTCTTATCCCGAAGGTCGTCAAACACAGCGCAATCCAAATCCGTCAGACCCGCACTGCGCCCGATTTCCGCCAGTAGCGACCCCAACCGAATGCGGGAGGCTGGCCGAACCGCTTGCTCAAGGATGTGGCGAATTTCCGCCTCGGTGCTGCGGCCCTGCTGCGCCGCCCGGACCTTCAACGCCCGATGGGTTTCTTCCGACAGATTACGAATGGTCACGGCGGGCATTTTGATATCAATTCTTAAAATAAGATAGCTTTGATATTAATTATGCTCTTTTGATATCAATTTCAAGGCTTGGGTTTCAGGGGTTTATAGGGCTCTGAGCGGGTTCGTCAGCCTTATTCTTGGCCATGGCATTCTGGTTTTAGGCGGGACGAGGCGACAAAATGGTCTTCGCACCGTCTGGGAGCCCCAACACCTCTGGCCAGCCCCAAAGGAACGGTGCAACTTGATATTTCAACGGCAGGGTTGCTCTAATAACGGAAATTCGGATTACGCCCGCCCGTTGATCTTTCATTGGCAATTCCTCGACGCCTAGTCTATAGTTTTATTTAAATCCTGAGGCCTTAACGAATGATCGATAAAATCATTGCTCTATTCAGCGGGAAATTTTCATACGAAGTCGCTAGGGAGATTATTGAGCAAACGACCGCCGAGCTCAAGCGATTGAAAGACGACGAAATCTTAAATCAGTCCGATGAGTCTCTGATTGAGGATGCAATAGCAAGGTGTTCATTTAAAGTACCCACCCTGCGCATCGAAGAAATATATACAGACGAAACGGAAATCGAGTGCGTAATCAACGAACATGGCCGTTACATTTATTCCAACTTCGGGTCTAACTCTCGCCAAATTATCAAAAAACACGTTGTTGTGTTTCATATCCCCTTCGATGGGAACTACAAGTATTTTCAGATCGGGCCTTCAAGTCGAACGCTACCGGGACCGAAAGCTATTCTGGAGGCTCATGAACTGATGCTGCCAATGCTGACCTCCGACAGGTCGGGCGACCAGCTCAAAGTAGAGCTGGAAAGCGAGATAACTAGCATCGGGCAGCACCTCTCCACTCTGGAGCGCGACCTTTCAACCGCAAAGGTTGAGATGGAGTCCATTGCACGCTCTTACATTCCCCGTCGCCGCGCGGAAATTTTGCACAACAAGAACCTTGTTGCCACCCTCGGGTTTCCGATGAGGCTTCGAGCCGACGCACCAAAAGTCTATAAGGCTGAAGATGTGAACCGAAAAATCTCGCCGTCGCAGTCGGCTTCGCGACTCGCCGCTTGGGTGCCAGAGCCAGCGCTAGACGAGTCGAACTACCAGCATATCCTTTCAGTCATGGACAATATGACGAAGGTCATGGAGCGCAGCCCGCAAACTTTTGCCAAAATGGACGAAGAGGACATCCGCGAACACTTCCTCGTGCAACTGAACGGTCAATACGAGGGGCAGGCCACTGGTGAGACCTTCAATGCTCATGGCAAAACGGACATTCTGGTTCGCTCCGAAGGCCGCAATATATTTATCGCTGAATGCAAAATATGGCGGGGTCAAACAAGCTTCTTGGATGCAGTAGATCAACTTCTTAGCTATTTGACGTGGCGCGATACAAAGTCCGCTCTAGTTATTTTCAATAAAAATAAAGGCCTCTCTGGAGTCGTAACAAAAATACGAGAAGTGATGGATACCCATACTCACAAAAAGCGAGGCCCAGTTATACAAGGCTCGACGCGGTTTCAATATATTTTTGGCAATCCAGGTGACATGGATCGGGAAATCACTATAACTGTGATGGTATATGATATTCCCAGTCAAATCTGAAACACGTATTTGTAAATAATAATCTATACCAGACGTACCGGAAATATTATTTGTGTTTATTTATCGTATATAAATATTCTCCTGATGTAATTTTATATTGATTAATCAACAAATAATTCCTCAATGTAATAAAAGCTGGCGACAACATATTTTCGAAACTTAGCTACGTTTTGAATTCATCCGGTGTCGGCTTAGGTCATGCTCGAGGCATGACCTAAGCCCTCAATTTGCGCTATAGCAACGGTCGCCCACTCTCGGACCCTGAGCGCCCCCCCGCCCCCATGACCCCCAACCCCATCACCGCCAGCCTAGAGATCGCCGCCGAGCGGGGGGGTGATTTGACGGGGGCGGTCTATGGAGTGTTGTTTGCCCAGCATCCGCACCTGCAGGCGTTTTTTTGTAATGACACGGACGGGTCGGTGCGGGGTGAGATGTTGGCGCAGTTCTTTGAGGCGATTTTGGATATGGCGGGGGGGGACTATTACGGCTCGGCCCTGATCCGATCCTTGGCGGTCAATCATGATGGCTTGGGCGTTGCGCCCGACGTGTTTCCGCTGTTTGCCGATGCGGTACAGGCGGCGGTGCGGGAAGTGCTCGGCCCGCTGTTCGTTCCCGAGATAGAGCGGGCTTGGCAGGACATGGTTGGGCGGGTTCACGCCTTGGCGGCGGCGTCGGTTTGCGCCTGACGGCCTGAGGCTAGGACTTTGCGGCCAGTCGCCACGTCACCGGACGGGTTCCGCCAATATTGGCGCCGGTCTTGGTCGCTTTGGGGGCCTTGTCCTCCAGCGTGGCGACAAGCGGGCGGTTTTCGGCCTGGGCGGCGGCGATGAGGTCCCAGCCGATGGTGGAAAGCGGCAGCTTTAGCCTTTGCGCGTAGTTGCCCTCACGATTACGCCAGCTGAGATAAAGAAACCGCTCGCCGGGCGGGCCATGGGCAACCTCGCCGCTCAAAACCGGCGGCTTTGGCGGCGCGCCTGTGACTCGCAAGCTTAGGTCAAAAATGAGCGTGCCATCGGCACCAGCGCGACCGGGGCGTAGCGCCTCGTCCCGATCCTGCACCCCAAAAAGCTCTGGTCCGCCGGTCCAAAATACCGGACCGAGGCCGTCATAGATGAGGGTTAGGTTGATCTCGCTCACGGCCCGGTCTTGCCTCCAAGTCTTGCCTCTAAGTGCTTCACCCCAAGTCCCTCACTCAAGTCCCCCACCCAGGCTCTCACCAAGAGTCAGCGATGTTTTCGACCGCGCCACCTTGCGCAAGCCAATCGCGCAAGCCGCCACGATACCAATAGACCCGGCGATAGCCCAGAAGCCGCGCCCTTTGCGCCGCATTGTAGGAATGCCAGCACAGCTCATTGGCGCAGTAGAAGATCAGCGGCTGATCGAAATTGGCGTGGGTAATTTCGCGCAAGTGAACGGCGAGGCGATCCATGACTTCGCCCCTAATCTCACGCCTGATCTCACCTTGCGTGGCGTCACACGCCCCAGCTGATCCTAAGCGGACTGAACCTGGAATTGCCATGGCCTTTCCGTCGGGTTGGCTGGGCAGGGCGTTGATCAACCGCGCTCCAGACTGGATCGCCGACAGGACGGCATGACGATCAGCCGTTGTGACGCCGGGACCCGCCATCGGGGTCATGGCCAGATAGATGCATGAGGTGCGTGGACCGTCAGACGGGGGAACGGCCCAATCGCTGGCAATCCGGTCGTCTCGCCCTTCGATGGCAAGCCCAAGCTCTGCCCGTGTCAGGATCTGCACCGAAAACCGCAAATGGGTCAGCAAATCATTGGCCGCGCCCTTTTCCGTCTGGTTCTCGAACGCTTGGCTTTCATCCGTGAGCGCAAGGCGCAAGCGAACCGGAGCGGCGGGGTCCCAAAACCAATCCCAGCCATAGGATTCGGCCTGTTCGGCGCTGATGAGGGCCGCCATTTGCAGCAAGCCTTGAGCGGGCAAATGCAGGATTTCCGAAATCCCTTGATGATCATGGCGATCCGCCTTGCGGTTGGTGGTCGCCGCTTCAATACTTGCCGGATCAATCCCGTCGTCGCGCCGAAGCAGTGACACCTCATAGTCCCGCAACGGCTTGGCGGATTTGGGCGGGTGCTTGATCAGGGCAACAGCGGAATCGCCCAGCACGCGCCAGTTTGATCCATCACCCGGCACCTCGACGGCGGTGCTCTCATCAATCGCCAGCAATTTCGGCCAGCCTTGCAACTGCATGGCCATCAGTTCGCGGCCATAGAGGTTACGCATAAAGGCGTGGGCGTCGATAATCAGGTGCACAAAGCCAAAGCCCTGGACGATCTCAGGCGGGGTGCCGTGCAGCACTTTGAAACTCGTTTCCGGTGAACAAGTGCACAGGGATTGGTCGCCGAGGATCATCGCGCCTGCGCTGGATCCCGCCACCATGGCCCCCTCTTGAAACCGGGCACGAATGGTGGCGAGCGCGAGAGAATCCCTTCCCTTCACGATGAAGGCGTCGGTTAAGAGACGTGGCAAGCCGCCATCAAAGTAAAAGCCCTCACAGGCGCTCAACTCGGCCACCCTGGCCGGGGCTGAGGCATTGGCGGCGGTGATCTTTATCGGCTGAGCGTTCAGGCCCAGCTTGGCGAAGCCTTCGGCCAGTTGGGAGGGGTCAGGGTTGGCGGTCGTGATGACGCACAGGCGCTTGGCACCCATAATCGCCTTGATCCGCTGCAAGGCCTGCTGTGAAGACGGGCCGCCGCCTTCAATAATCAAATCGCCAGTCGGAAGGGATGCTGCCTTGGCCACCCCCAGAGGGGTCAGGGATAGAAGACTGAAAATCAATAGGAAATATTTGATCCGCATACGCCCTATCCCCTTATTGTCCCTGCAGCCTATCCCGCTGCCTTGGCCGCCAGGGCTTCGCCCATCTTCTGGTGCAGGTGGTTCACGGCTTTCAACGGGCGGACCATGACCTTAAAGTGGGTGACCTTGTCGTGTTCATCCCAAAAGATCATGTCGACGCCATTGACCTTCACACCGTCCATCTCGCAGGCAAATTCAAGGATGGCCGAGCGCTCCGCATACCATTCATTAAGATAGCGGAAAGACGGCGTGCCGAGAACTTGAGCGGCAGAGCGCAGATAGGCCATGGTGATCGCCTTGCCCCGTTGGGGCGTGTGGACGACGGGAGATTCGAACACCACCTCATCATGCAACATGACGTCCAACAGGGCGGGGTCATCGGCCGCGACATAGGCATGCCAAGCAGCGATGGGGGCAGGTTGGTCTTTGGCCATGGATCTCTCTCTCTGTTTCCTCTTCCGACAAGAGCAGGTTAGGCTCAGGCTCGGATGCGCTCCCTTTTCACACGGCTAGGGTTTCACAAAAAGACGGGGATGCAAACGGGCGGATGAAGCGGGCAATCGGGACATGATGAAGCCGGGTCGAAAGAATTTGATCACCGATGTCGCAGGGCTGTTGGTCGGCCATGCCACCGATGCGAGCGCCCGGACCGGGGTTAGCGTCATGCTCCTGCCGGGCGGCTGGACGGCGGCGGCGGACGTGCGGGGCGGCGGGCCAGCGACGCGGGAGATCGAGGTCTTGGGCCTCGCCAATCTGGTCGACCGGGCCTATGCCGTGGTATTTTCCGGCGGTTCTGTCTTTGGACTTGCCGCCGCCGATGGCGTGACCGTGGCGCTTTCAGCCAGGGATGAAGGCCTGCGCCTGGGAGCCGAACCCCACGCCATTCCGATTGTCGTCGGCGCCTGTTTGCACGATCTGTCCAATGGCGGCGACAAGGCCTGGGGAACGATGCCGCCTTACCGCAGCCTCGGCATGGAAGCGGTCGAAATGGCTGGCGAGATGTTTGACTTAGGCGCGGTTGGCGCGGGCTGCGGCGCTATGGCCGGGACCGCCAAGGGCGGCATCGGGTCCGCCTCGCTCGACCTGGGCGATGGGCTGGTGGTAGGCGCGCTGGCGGCAGTCAATCCGGTCGGGTCGGTCTATGGCGATACAGCGGGACGGTTTTTTGCCGCTCCGTTCGAATGGGGAGCCGAATTTGGTGGGCGTGGCAGCGGAACCGCCTCCCTGCACGACCCACTTCCCCTGGATAGCAAGCTGAGCCGCCTCGCTTTAGCCAAGCCCGGCGCGGCAACCACGCTCTGCGCCGTGGCCGTCAGCGCTGATCTGTCCGGGCCTGAATGTCAGCGGGTGGCCATGATGGCGCAGGACGGCCTCGCCCGCGCCATTCGCCCGGCTCATACGCCCTTTGACGGCGATCTGGTCATTTGCGCCGCAAGTGGGGCGACCGAGCTTGGACCTGAAGGTCGCGCCTTTCAGGTGGCGCGGTTGGGCGCGGCGGCGGCGGACGTCTTGGCCCGCGCCATCGCCCGTGGCGTCTATGCTGCGGAAGGCTGAAGCACCAGATTGTCAATCAGCCGCGTTGCGCCAAACCGCACTGCCACCGAGGCGAGGGCGGGGCGATCCAAGCGCGCCAATTCACTCAGCGTTTCGGCATCGGCCAGACTGACATAATCAAGCTCGGCCAAGGGCTCGGCCATGATCATGGCCTGCATCATCTGGCGCAGCCGATCTGCGTCCCGCTCCCCCTCGACGACGCGGGCTTGCACCGCTTGCAGAGCACGAAAGAGCACAGGCGCCGCCGCGCGCTCGGCCTTGGAGAGATAGGCGTTGCGGCTGGACAGAGCGAGGCCGTCGCCATCCCGGGCGGTTGGCTGAATGACAATCTCGACTGGCAAATCGAGATCGCGCGCCACGCGACGGATCACCAGACACTGCTGGGCATCCTTCTGACCAAAATAGGCCTTGGTCGGCTGGGCCATGTTCAAGAGCTTCGCCACCACCGTCGCGACGCCGACAAAATGGCCGGGGCGCGATGCGCCTTCGAGCACATGGGCTAAGGGGCCTGGGTCGACGGTAGATGAAAACCCCTCCGGATAGATGTCTGACACATGGGGCAGAAAAACGAGGTCAGTCTTTTCTTCCGCCAACAGCGCCAAATCCCGCGTTTCGTCGCGGGGATAGCGTTCAAGATCCTCGCCGGCGCTGAACTGAGTCGGGTTGACGAAGATGCTGACCAGACTCGCGCCACACTCCGCCTTGGCCCGTCGCGCCAAGCCCAAATGGCCCTCATGCAGATAGCCCATGGTTGGCGCAAAGCCGAGTGCGCCAAACCGCGCCCGGGCGGCGCGTAATTCTGCAACGGTTCGACAAATCTGCATGGCTTAGGTCAAGGCCCGCGCGAGCACATCGGCATCCATCGACGAGCCATTGGCTTTGGTGGGAAAGGCCCCCGACTTGACCTCGGCCACATAGGCCTTCAAGCCCTCGGTAATCGTCGCGCCCGCCTCGGCGAACACCTTGGTGTGGCGGCGGGGGCGGCCTTCGCCCAGCCCCAACAGGTCGTGCCAAACCTGGACCTGACCATCACAGCCGCCGCCCGCACCGATCCCAATGGTTGGGATGCTGAGGCGCTGGCTGACGGCGGCGGCGAGCGCGGCGGGCACCAGCTCGAGCACTATTGCAAAGGCCCCCGCCGCTTCCAAGGCCAAGGCGTCGGCGAGCAGGCGGCGCGCGCCCGCCTCATCCTTAGCCTGGACCTTGACGCCCAGCTGGTGCTGAGATTGGGGCGTAAAGCCGAGATGGCCCATGACCGGCACGCCAAGCTCGGTCAGCTTTTTCACTGTCTCGACCACCGCCAATCCGCCTTCCAGCTTGACGGCGTGCACACCGGCCTCCTGCAGTAAGCGTCCGGCTGACGCCACGGCCATCATCGGATCGGCATAGGTCAGAAAGGGCAGATCGGCGATTACCAAGGCCTCGTTTGCGCCCTTGGCCACGGCGCGGGCATGGTGGACCATGATGTCGAGTGTGACGCCGAGCGTGGTTGCAGCGCCGAGCACGGTCATGCCAACCGAGTCTCCGACCAGCAGGACCGGAACCCCTGCCGCCTCGGCCAAACGGGCCGATGGATAATCATAGGCCGTGATCACCGGAATGGGCTCCCGGCGCGCTTTGAACGCGCGGAGGTCGGCAGGCGTGATCGGCATGATCGGCTCCTGAAGGCGGTGATGAGGCCTACATAGGAAAAGGCCCCGTCAGGGACGAGGCCTTCAAAACCTTAAACCGTGACTAAAGGCTAAATTAGGCCGCTTCCGCCGGCGCTTGGGCCGCCAACTTCGCCTTAACCTGGCGCTTGATCTTCAAAGCGCGCGGCGACAGCACTTCGTCCCGGCTGTTCAGCAGAACCGCATCCAGACCGCCACGGAAATCCACCGTCCGCAGAGCTGCCGAGCTGATCTTCAGCTTGAAGGTCTGGCCGAGCGAGTCCGACTGCAAGCTGATCGCCTGCAAGGACGGCAAGAACCGACGCTTGGTTTTGATATTGGAGTGGCTCACATTGTGACCCACCATTGGGCCCACGCCCGTAAGCTCGCAGCGACGCGACATGGAAAAAACCTTCAGCGCGATGGAAGACAATAGGATGAGCGACGAGACCCTTAAGACAAGGCCCCTACGCAAGAGGCGCTCCCTTAAAGCCAGGGGGATGCAGAGTCAAGCGAAACAGCCGAAACGAATGTGGCGCTTGGCCTGAGAATTCGCAGAAATCTGGCGCGAACGCCCTTTTCCCGCCCTCTCCAATCGTTACTATAGTCTTCGAACCATGGGGCGTCGAAGGCGACGCGATCGGGCGATATGCGGCTCAAAGCCGTCTCGGCGAGAACATTCGTTCATCTGGGAGGATGACATGCGCGACTATCTGAAATTCTACATCAACGGGGCCTTTGTTGATCCGGTCACGCCGAAGACGCTTGAAGTGATCAATCCTGCGACCGAAGGTGTGGCTGGCCACATTAGCCTGGGCGCCAAGGCCGATGTGGATAAGGCCGTCGCGGCCGCCAAGGCAGCTTTCGCAAGCTTTTCGCGCACCAGCCGCGCCGAACGCATCGATCTGATGGAGCGCATCATCGAAGAATATAAAAAGCGCTACGCTGAAATGGCCGAAGCCATCACCGAAGAAATGGGTGCGCCGGGCTGGCTGTCGCAACGCGCCCAAGCCGCCATGGGCGTTGGCCACATGCAGACCGCCATCGAAGTGTTGAAGTCTTACGAATTTGAACATCAGCGCGGCGGCACCTTGATCTCGAAGGAGCCCATCGGCGTGTGCGGTTTTATCACGCCGTGGAACTGGCCGATCAATCAGATCGCCACCAAGGTCGCTCCCGCTTTGGCCACGGGCTGCACCATGGTGCTAAAGCCGTCGGAAGTCGCACCCTTCTCCGGCTATATCTGGACCGAAATCATGCATGCGGCGGGCGTGCCTGCGGGCGTGTTCAACATGGTCAATGGCGATGGCCCGACCGTGGGAGCGGCTATTTCCAGCCATCCGGACGTCGACATGGTCTCGTTCACGGGCTCGACCCGGGCCGGCATCGACGTGGCCCGCAACGCGGCGGCGACGGTCAAGCGGGTCCATCAGGAATTGGGCGGCAAGTCGCCCAACATCATTCTCGAAAATGTCGATCTGGCCGCCGCCGTCAAACGCGGCGTCCAAGGCGTGATGATGAATTCTGGCCAATCCTGCAACGCGCCCACCCGCATGCTGGCGCCACGTACCAAGCGCGACGAGGTGATCGCCTATGCCAAGGAAGCCGCGGATGCGACGACGGTCGGCGATCCGAACGGCAATGCCCAACTCGGACCCGTGGTTTCCGAAGTGCAATGGAATAAGATTCAAGGCCTGATCAAAAAGGGCATTGATGAAGGCGCGACGCTCGTCTCTGGCGGACTTGGCCGTCCGGAGGGTTTGGACAAGGGCTACTATGTCAAGCCAACCGTGTTCGCGGACGTCACCCCCGACATGACCATCGCCAAGGAGGAAATCTTTGGCCCGGTGCTCGCCATCCTTCCCTATGACAGCCTAGATGAGGCCATTCGGATCGGCAATGACACCGAGTACGGCCTCGCTGCCTATGTCCAGGGCGCTGACATTCAGGAGTGTCGTGACGTCGCCGCGCAGATGCGAGCCGGTCAGGTCATTCTCAATGGCGCGACCACCGATCTGATGGCCCCTTTCGGCGGTTATAAGCAATCGGGCAATGGCCGCGAGTGGGGCGACCACGCCTTTGACGAATTCCTCGAAACCAAGGCAACCATCGGTTATGGCGGCTAGGGCCGAGCGGACCTAAACTTTAAGACTAAAATTCTAGACCGCCGTGTCGCTTCTTGGGTGACGCGGCGGTCGGAACCGTGCAATTTCATGCAAAACGGAGCGACCGTCTCCGGACAAAGCCCATCAAGCTCTGGTTGTGGAAGAAAACGTCATGAGCACCACCCCCGACATCGTCATTGTCTCCGCCGCCCGGACTCCGGTCGGATCGTTCAACGGGGCGTTGGCCGCCGCTGCCGCATCGGAACTGGGTCGAACCGCCATCGTCGCGGCCTTAGCGCGCGCTGGCGTTTCGGGCGATGAGGTTGACGAGGTGATTCTGGGTCAGGTGCTGCAAGCCAGCGCCGGTCAGGGCCCCGCCCGGCAGGCGGCGGTGAAGGCGGGTGTCAAGATCGAAGCCCCTGCCTGGAGCCTTAATCAACTCTGCGGCTCAGGATTGCGCGCTGTCGCACTGGGCTACCAACAGATCGCCCAAGGCGACGCTCAAATTGTGGTGGCGGGCGGTCAGGAAAGCATGAGCCAAGCGCCCCACGCGGCCCACCTGCGCAATGGCCAGAAGATGGGTGACCTTGGGCTGGTCGACACCATGATCAAGGACGGCCTGTGGGATGCCTTCCACGGTTATCATATGGGACAGACGGCAGAAAATATCGCCGCGCGCTGGCAAATCACCCGCGAAGACCAAGACCATTTTGCTGTCGCCTCGCAGAACAAGGCAGAAGCGGCTCAAAAGGCCGGACGCTTCAAAGACGAAATCGCGCCGGTAACCCTCAAGGGCCGCAAGGGCGATGTGGTGGTGTCGGAGGATGAATATATCCGCCACGGCGCCACCTATGACAGCGTGGCTGGCCTTCGCCCTGCCTTCACCAAGGACGGTTCGGTCACGGCGGCCAATGCCTCGGGCCTGAATGACGGCGCGGCGGCGCTGGTGCTGATGACCGCCGCCGAAGCCCAAAGGCGCGGCCTGACACCTATGGCCCGGATCGCCTCTTGGGCCAATGCGGGCGTCGAACCTGATATCATGGGCACCGGTCCCATCCCTGCCATGCGCAAGGCGCTTGCTAAGGCCGGTTGGTCTGTTGCGGACTTGGATTTGATCGAATCGAACGAGGCCTTTGCCGCCCAATCGCTTTGCGTCGTGCGCGAGCTTGGGCTTGACCCGGCCAAGGTCAATGTCAATGGCGGCGCCATCGCCATTGGTCACCCAATCGGCGCGTCCGGTGCGCGGATCCTGACAACTCTGCTGCACGAAATGGCTAAGTCAGGGGCGAAAAAGGGCGCCGCCACCTTGTGCGTCGGCGGCGGCATGGGCGTGGCGCTCTGCGTGGAACGCTAATCGCTCACCTCTATCCAATACGACAACGATAAAACCTGCGCGGGAGATGGACGATGACGGGAAGAGTGGCCCTGGTAACGGGCGGAACACGTGGGATTGGCAAGGCCATCACCGCGCGCCTCAAGGCGGATGGCTATCGGGTCTGCGCCGGTTATGCTGGCAATGACGAGGCCGCCAAGGCCTGCGCGGCAGAGCTTGGCGTTGAGATCGTCAAGGGCAATGTTGGCGATTTTGACGACTGCGTGCGGGCGGTAAAGGAGGTCGAGGCCAAGCTCGGTCCGGTGGAAATCCTGGTCAATAATGCGGGCATCACCCGCGACGCCATGCTGCACAAAATGACCAAAGAGCAGTGGAACGAAGTGATCTTCGTCAATCTGGCCTCGCTGTTCAATATGAGCCGCCAAGTGATCGACGGGATGCGCACCGCGGGCTTTGGGCGCATCATCAATATCAGTTCCATCAATGGCCAAAAGGGCCAGATGGGCCAGACCAACTATTCTGCCGCCAAGGCGGGGGTCATCGGCTTTACAAAGGCGCTGGCGCAAGAAACCGCGTCCAAGGGCGTGACGGTCAATTGCGTGGCGCCTGGCTATATCGACACCGAAATGGTTTCCGCCGTGCCGCAAGCGGTTTTGGAAAAAATCATTGCCGGTATTCCTGTCGGGCGGTTGGGGAGCGCGGCAGAAATCGCCGCCTGTGTCGCCTTCCTCGCCCGGGACGATGCCAGCTTTATCACCGGTGCGACCATCACAGCCAATGGCGGACAGTATTTCGCCAGCTAAGCGCGCGCGTTCCGGGCCCGCGAACTGGTCAAAAAGGCGCCCTACTCTTTTGGTAGTCAGCGCGCATGCGAAGGATAGCAAGTCTGAGTAAAGCGTCAGGGCGCCTCCTCGCCTCGGCGAGGTTGGTCTTTTTTGCAGCGTTTATTTTCCATGCGGGCGCCGCCGCGGCCTTCGATCCTCCGTCGCTTGGCGATTTCCTGTTCGGCCACGGACCAAAGGCAGGGCTGGCGCCAGGGCGTTACGGCGTCGATGCCGGCGACGGCTTCATTGTCGACCGCGCCGATCCCCAGACGCTTCTGGTGCGCTATGGCGATAGTTCTGAGGTCTGGACCCTTCACCCGGTCTCGGCGCCGCGCGGCGATGTGATCTACAAGAACGACATGGGCGAACCGGTCCTACGCGCCACACGCATCGGCGGCCTCACCCTGTTCTCTTGGCGTCACCCGACCGGCTCGGCGGCGGCCTTTATCGGCGAGGCGCCCCCTCTGCGGCTGGCGCCTGTTCCCAATCCGAACGCCCTGTTTCAAGCCTTGGTCCAGGCAAGCGTCCGCGCCAGCCATGCCGCCCAGCATCTGGTGGTGTTCGAGGCGCAAGACCTAACGCCCCATGATCTTGAGCCGGACTCGAGCGCCGTGATCGCCGACGCGGCTGCGACCACCGCCGACGCCTTTTTGCGTCTAGGCTATCGTGGCCCGAGCGGTCGGCTTGCGGCGTCTCATATCGAACGGGTCCGGTTCACCACCGGTCGCGACGCCGACGCGCGGACCCGGGGGCCCATCATGGTCATCACCTTGAACCCCGCCAAGGGCTTTGCGGGCAGACCGTCGTCCGCCCGAATCTTAGCGGTGATGCAAAAAAATTAAGTCGAGAGGTCCGGAGGGACCTCGCCCCGTTTAGTGCTGACTTTCTGGAAGCCGTACAACCAGGCCGTCCAAATCGGCGGAAATCTTAATCTGGCATGACAGCCGGGAATTGGGTTGCACGCCTTCGGCAAAGTCGAGCATGCTTTCTTCCATCGCGCCCTTGGCCCCAGTCTTAGGCACCCATGCCTCATCCACATAGACGTGGCAGGTGGCGCAGGCGCAGGCGCCGCCGCAATCGGCGTCGATCCCTGGGACATTATTCTTGACGGCGGCTTCCATCACCGAGAGGCCGTCCTTCGCCTCCACCTCGTGCGCAGCCCCGGAATGTTCAATAAACGTGATCTTAGCCATGGCGTCCTTCTTCCTTCACAGCCTTCTTTAGACTGCGACCTCCTTCATAGAGATTGACATATCGGCGAGTTTTTCAGGCGAAACGGCCTTGCGCGAGCTCAAAACTTGGCGGCCCATCATAAATTCTGCTGGCGCATTGATGGCCTCGACCGCTTGGACGTGATTTTCGGCGTCCAAATGGAAAATTGCAAACCTTGCCGGGTCCATGGGATTTTCCGGGGGCGCGCCGCGCATCACCGCCCGCACCGCGTGCAGGGGAAGTCCGGCAATTTGGAGCTTCAGGTCATACTGATCTGACCAAAACCACGGGGCTTCGGGCGCCGGTGCTGGGCGTCCGCACAGATGGGCTGCGGCCTGTTTGGCCTGCTCCAGGGCATTGGGCACGCTCTCCAAGCGCCCCTGAACGCCGTAGAGCGGCAAGGGCCTTTCGGTACAATCGCCGATCGCATAGACATCCGCCACACTGGTCATGGCGTTCAAATCGATAATCACCCCTTGGCCGCAGGCGCACCCCATTTGACGGGCCAAGCCGATGTTAGGCGAGGCGCCAACACCGACGAGAGCCGCGTCAGCGGCGATCAAACGCCCATCAGCCAATCGGACGCCAGCAAACTGGTCGCCAACTCCCTCAAAGGCCTCAACGCCTGCCGCACAGATAAAGGTCACGCCGCGCGCCGCGTGATAGGATTGAAAAAAGTCAGACAGGACAGCGCCCGCCACCCGGGCGAGGATGCGCGCCTCCCGCTCGATCACCACCACCTCAGCCCCCAAAGCACGGGCTGACGCCGCCGCTTCGAGACCCACATAGCCCCCGCCCACCACGGCAAGGGTTTTCCCGGGGCCAAGGGCGGCCTTGAGCGCTTCGGCATCGGCGGCTGTGCGCAGGCTAAGCACGCCCCGCAGATCGCCGCCCGCAATCGGCAGTTTGCGCGCAGCGGCGCCGGTGGCGAGAATGAGATGGTCAAACCCGATCTGTTCGCCAGAGGCGAGTGCGACGACCTTTTGGTTGGCATCGGCCGAGGTCGCCTGGGTGTCTAGACGCAGGTCAATTCCCGCCTCGGCGTAAAAGCTTAGCGGCTTGAGCGCCAAGCTCTCCGCATCTGCCTCTCCCTTCAGCCACGCCTTGGACAAGGGCGGCCTCTGATAGGGGGCTATCGGCTCGTCGCCCAGCAGAGTGATCGGCCCCTGCCAGCCATATTGGCGCAGCAAGGCCGCCACCGTTCCCCCGGCGTGCCCTGCTCCAACAATGACGATCCGGCCACTGGTCTGGATCAAGAATTTCCCCCTGGCAGCATCTCAGTCGACATGCGCGTCGAGTTTCACTTGCTAAGGGCCGATAGCCCATGAAAAAGGCTTCGTCCATGACGAACGCGGCCAAAATTCAACGACTGCGGTTGGAAGACCGCTCCGAGACCGAAAGTCTGGCACACCGCCTCGCTTTGGTATTGCAGGTTGGCGACGTTGTCTTTCTGCGCGGCGCGCTCGGCGCGGGCAAATCCACCTTTGCCCGGGCGGTCATCCGCGCCTTGACCACGCCCGAGGAAGAAGCCCCCAGCCCGACCTTTACCCTGGTTCAAACCTACCCGACCCCGCAATTTGATCTCTGGCACCTCGACCTCTATCGTCTGTCTGACGCCGAAGACGTCTATGAGCTCGATATTGAAGACGCCTTCCACCATGCGGTGACGCTGATTGAATGGCCCGAGCGCTTGGGTGATTTGGCCCCTGCGACACGGCTGGAGCTAGAATTTGCCTCAGAGACGCGAAAAGATGATGACGCCCATGAGTCGTCGGCGCGCCTCTTAGTCGCTACCGGTTTTGGAGCATGGCAGGACCGGCTGAGTTTTATCGACAAAGGGACGGCCAAATGACGGGAGTGGCGCGAGAGGACGAGCGGCGCGAATTTCTTCATCAGGCGGGTTTCGCTGCCGCGATCCGGACCCCGATGAGTGGTGACGCCTCAACCCGCGCCTACGAACGGCTCACCCTGCCCAATGGCGGCAGCTTGATTTTTATGGACGCGCCACCGTCGGCAGAGGCGGAACCGGCGGGCCCCGAAGCGACAGAGACCGAACGCCAGGCGCTTGGCTATAATGCCCTAGCACGGCTGTCCGCCTGCCGGGTTGAGGCCTTCGTCGCCGTGGCCGACCACCTGCGGAGCTTGGGCCTGTCAGCGCCGCGTATCGAAGCCATGGATGCCAAGCGGGGCTTCCTCGTGCTCGAAGATCTGGGTGACGCGCTTTTCGCCCGCCGGATTGCGCAAGGTGAGCCTGCCCTTCCCCTCTACACAGAAGCGGTGCGGGTCCTGGCAAGACTGCAAGCCGAGCCACCGCCCGCTTGGCTTGCCTATCCCGGCGGGCGCTGGCCTCTCCTTCCTTATGATGATTTGGCACTGCGCACGGGTTGCGATCACTTCCTTGAATGGTGGCCGAAATACGCCAACCTCCCGGCCTTTACCGATGCAGCGATCGCCGAGTGGGACGCACTTTGGACGCCGGTTCGCGCTTTGGGTCATCGGGCCGCCATGGGCAGCGCTGGTGTCTTCTCGCACCGTGACTACCACGCCGAAAACCTAATCTGGCTGCCCGACCGTGAGGGTTTGCGCCGGGTCGGGCTGATCGACTTCCAAGATGCGGTGAAGGCCCATCCCGCCTGGGACCTTTTGCACCTCCTGCAAGACGCCCGCCGCGATGTGGCGCCGGAGCTTGAAGGGGCCATGCTGACCGAATTTTTGGCCAGCCGCCCGAGCCTGGAGCGGACGGAATTTCTCTATGCCTATCACGGCCTTGCGGCCCTAAACGCCGCGCGCATCCTCTTTATCTTTGCCCGCCAGGTCGCGGGCTTTGGCAAGCCGCGCTATGTCGACTTCATGCCACGCACCTGGCGGGCCTTGGAACGCAATCTCACCACGCCGGGCCTTGAGGGACTGAGGTCGTGGTTTGATCGCCACGTGCCACAGGAGCACCGCGCGTGAGCGGCAAGATCACCACCGCCATGGTGTTGGCTGCTGGCCTTGGAACGCGCCTGCGACCGCTGACCCTTGACCGTCCCAAGGCCCTGGTTCAGGTGGCAGGCCAGAGCCTGATCGATCATATGCTTGATCGCCTAGTGGCGGGGGGGATCACGCGGGTCGTGGTCAATCTGCACGCCTTTGCAGATGAGCTTGAGCACCACCTGCGCGCCCGCAAAGGCGGACCCGATATCGCGTTCAGCCGCGAAATCGACGCCCCGCTTGAGACTGGCGGCGGCGTCAAGCACGCCAAAGACTTGCTCGGCGACGCGCCCATCTTGGTCGCCAATATCGACTCGGTCTGGCGCCTAATAGGTCAAGATCCAGTGGCGCGGCTGATCGCCGATTTTGACCAGCAAACCATGGATGCGCTCTTACTGCTGACGCCCACATCGCGCGCGCTCGGTTTTGACGGACCCGGCGATTTTTTCCAAGATTCCTCCGGACGGCTGACCCCGCGCCGCCAGGTGGCGGGCGCCGCAGAGGCGCCGTTTGCCTATGTCGGACTGCATGCCACCCGGCTTGAGCCGATCTACCAAGAGCCGCATTCGCGCTTTGGGCTCGCGCCGCTTTGGGGTGAGATGAGCCGAGAGGGTCGATTATTCGGCGCCCATCTCGAGGGCGACTGGATGCATGTCGGCGATCCGCAGGCCCATCATTGGGCGGAAGCGGTGTTGAAGAACCAGATGAGCTTCGATGAAGCCCTCCTGTCCTATGCGGGGCGCAGGCGATGAGCGGCTCTGGACTGGCCAACCTGCCTTTGGAGGAGCCCCTCTATCCCAGGCTGTTTCGCGCGCCGTTCCGCTGGTTCAATATTCCTGCCCATCGCCCGTTTGTCGTCGATTTGGCGCAAGGCCTGGTCGACGCGCTGTTGCCCATCGGGCCCGAGGCCCTGTCGGACGCTATTGTGCTCACCCCGACCCGTCGTGGCATGCGCGCCCTGACCGAGGCTTTCGTCACCGCCTCAGGCGGGCAGGCGACCCTGCTGCCACAAATTCGCGCTCTGGGTGATTTAGAAGACGGAGAGCCGCCATTTGAGCCTGGCGATCTCGCGCTTGATCTCCCCCCCGCCGTCAGTCCGCTACGGCGGCGCTTCGAGCTGGCGCGATTGATCTGTGACAACGCCCATGTGCTCGACCAGCACGACATCTCGACCGGGCATGCACTCGAACTCGCGGACGCCTTGGGAGGCTTTCTCGATTCCGTCCAGATTGAAGAGGTCTCAGTTGAAGGTCGGTTAGAGCGCCTTGTCGAGGCAGATCTGGCCGAACACTGGCGCAAAACCTCACGCCTCTTGGCCTTGGCGGTCGACCTTTGGCCCAAGCGCTTACGGACGCTTGGCCTGATTGATGTGATGGAGCGGCGGACGCGGCTGTTGCGCGCTCTGGCCGAGGCCTGGACGCTTGCCCCGCCGACGCGTCCGCTGATCGCGGCGGGTTCAACGGGCTCGGCTCCGGCGACGGCGGCCCTCCTCAAGGTGGTCGCGTCGGCCCCGCAAGGTTTGGTGGTGCTTCCGGGCCTCGATCAGGACCTCGACGAGACCGTCTGGGACCAAATCGGTGACGCCCACCCCCAATTGGCGCTGAAACGCTTGCTTGAGCGGGTCGGTGTCACGAGAGCGCAAGTCAATGTCTGGCCAAGCCATGAGCCCCCGGCGCAAGCCGTGGCCGGGCGGTCTCGCCGCAAGGTGGTGAACGAGGCCTTGCGCCCCGCCGAAGCGACAGATGATTGGCTCTCCGCCATTGCAGGGCTTCGTGCCGAGGGTGAGAAGGCAGGCGTCGATCCTGTGGCCGAAGGATTGGCGGGATTGAAGGTGATGGCTGCGCGCGATGATCGCGTGGCGGCGGAATTGATCGCGCTTGCCCTGCGGGAGACGCTTGAAACCCCCGGTCGGACGGCGGCCCTTTTGACGCCCGACGCCGCTTTGAGCCGCAGGGTCAGCGCCACCCTCTCGCGATGGGGGATTACGCCCGACGATTCGGCTGGTCGGGCCTTGGCTGAATTTCCCGTCGGCGTGATATTGAGCCTCGTCGCCCGCGCCGCCTGCGACCCGCTCAATCCGGTGCTGCTCTTAGCCGTGCTCAAGCATCGCTTCACTCGGCTCGGCGCAGCGGAGCTGACATTGGCCGGGCAGGCCCGCGAGGTCGAGCGCTTGGCCCTGCGGGGCCCTCGCCCCCGCGATGCCGATCAACTGCGGGCGCGCCTTGCCAGTAGCCCAGACGCGCTTGGCTGTGCCGAAAACTTGCTCACCGCCATTGCCCACGCCGCTTCGGCCTTTGCCGCCGGCAAGGCAGCCGCGCCAGAGGCGATACGCCAACTGGTCGAGGCGGTTGAAATCCTAGCTGTCAACGAAAAAGGCGTGACCGGCGAGCTTTGGGCGGGCCCAGAAGGCGAATCGGCGGCGGCCCTCGTGGCAACAATTTTACGCGATGGCCATGTGCTTCCCGCCTGCGGGCCAGAGGCCTTTGCCAGACTGCTCGACCAATGGCTTGCCGAAGAGACCGTGCGAGTCGGCGGCGCCACCCACCCACGCTTACGTATCCTCGGCGCCATGGAAGGCCGGATGGTCCGGGCGGATTTGGTTATTCTGGCTGGACTGGAAGAAGGCGTTTGGCCGCGCCCAGGTGGTCTTGACCCGTTTCTGTCGCGGGCCATGCGCAAAGCGCTCGACCTGCCGACGCCCGAACGCAAGATCGGCCTCTCCGCCCACGACTTCGCCCAGGCCGCGTGCGCGCCAGACGTGCTGCTGATAACCCGCGAGCGGCGTGACGGTGCGCCCGCTGTCAAGTCGCGATGGCTGTGGCGGCTCGAGACCTTGGCGCGCGGTGCCAAAATCGGCCTGTCCACGCGACCCGATCTGATGGCGGCCCAGGCCGAGCTTGATCGTGCGCTGGAGACGGCTCCTGCCGCCCTGGAACCAGCGCGGCGGCCTGAGCCAACGCCGCCGGTTGGCGTCCGCCCGCGCGAACTGCCCGTCACGGCTGTCGAAACCTGGACCCGCGACCCCTATGCAGTTTATGCCCGCTATATTCTGCGGCTACGCGCCCTCGACAGACCCGACCGGGCGTTTGACAATCGCGTGCGCGGCACCGCCATCCACGCGGCAACGGAAAGCTTCGCCAAGGGCTGGCCCTGGCCGGGGGCCGACGCCGAACTGCACTTCACCACCCTCTATCTCGACGCCTTGAAGGCGGCCGGGGCGCCCGACGTCGATTTGGTGCGAGAAGCGGCGCTAGGGCGTCAGATCGGCGCGTGGATAAGCGACTTCGAGCGCCAGCGCCGTGGGATGGGCGTTCGGGTAGACGTAGAATGCACAGGCCGTCTGACCTTCGCCGCGCCGGGGGGGAAGTTTACCGTCACAGCACGGGCCGACCGGATCGAGGTCAAGGAGGGGCGCGCCGACATCATCGATTTCAAGACCGGTCAGGAGCCCACCTTTGCGCAGATCAAATCCGGTTTTTCACCCCAGTTGTCGCTCACCGCCGCCATCGTCCAGGCCGATGGCTTTGACAGGATCAAGGGCGCAACCCCAGGCCACCTCGACTATGTTCGCTTGACCGGCAGAGACCCACCCGGAAAAGTGGTGCGTCGCGACAAGGATGACGCCACCGCCACAAGCCTTGCTGAGGAAGCCTTGGCGGGCCTGCAAAAAAAGGTTGCCGAATTCGACCAGCGCGAGGCGCCTTATACGTCGCGAACGGCCATGCAGTTTCTCAAGACGCCGAGCGACTATGACCATCTGGCGCGACTGAAGGAATGGGCCAGCGATGAGGGGGACGAATGACCGATCCCCAAGACATAGCTCGGCTTGCTACCGAACCTCAGAGGCGCGGGGCCGACCCCTATCGGTCGGCGGCGGTCAGCGCCAATGCTGGCTCCGGCAAGACCAAGACCTTGGTGGATCGGGTCGCGCGACTGCTGCTCACCGGCGCAAGGGCGGAAACCATCCTGTGCTTGACCTTTACCAAGGCCGCAGCCTCAGAGATGCAAAGGCGCCTTTTTGAGCGCCTCGGCGGGTGGGCGGTCGCTGATAACGACGCGCTGGCGATGGAATTGGCCGACCTTTCCGGCGCGGAACGGCCGATTACGGATCCGACTGCGCTGTCCCGCGCACGGCGTCTCTTTGCCCAGGCCTTAGAAACGCCAGGCGGTCTGAAAATCCAAACCATCCACGCCTTTTGCGAACGCCTCCTGCGCCAGTTTCCGCTGGAAGCGGGCGTATCTCCTGGCTTTTCTGTGCTGGACGACGTTGCCGCAGGTGAGTTGCAACGCCGGGCGCGGCAATACCTTTCCGCCGCCGCCCGCGACCCCGAAACCCCGCTGGGCGAGGCCTATACCAAAATGTCGGTCAGTCTCGACTGGAAGGCATTTGAAGACCTTTTCGACACCCTCATTCAACGTCGCCAACAGATTGCGACCTTTTTAGAAGATGCCGCAGCGAAAGGTGGGCTGGATGCCGCCATCGCCAAACTTTTGGATCAAGACGCCCTGCATGACCCAAGCCAGCTTGAGCAAGAGGCCTTGGCGGATGGGGTATTTGACGAGGCGCGCTATCTTTGGGCCGCAGCCAACCTCGCCCGGGTAAAGGAAATAAGTTCGGTCAAGAGGGGCGCCGCGCTCCAGGCGGTGATTGAGGCCCGGCGAAACGGCCGGTTTGAGCCTGAAGCCGTGTGGAAGATCTTTTTCACCGAGGAGGGTGAAGGGTCCGAGTTCAAGCACCTTTCCACAAAATCGGTCGACCCGGCGGTCAGGTATTGGCTAATCGAAGAGCAGGCTCGATTAGTAGCGGCGCGCAACCGCATCCGCGCTGCCCGCATTGGCCAGCGCACCCGCGACCTCCTTTATCTCGGCGCGGCCTATGGGCAGATTTATGCGGCGGTAAAAGACGATTTTGGCGCCTTGGATTTCGCCGATTTGATCGCAAAGGCGAGCGCGCTGCTCGACGACCAACCGGCTGCCGCCTGGGTGCTCTACAAGCTCGACGGCGGGGTCGACCACATCCTGGTCGATGAGGCCCAGGACACAGCGCCCGATCAGTGGCGCATCTTGAATGCTCTGACGTCTGAGTTTTTCGCTGGCCTCGGGGCGCGGGCGTCGAACACCTTGCGCAGCATTTTTTTGGTTGGAGATAAGAAGCAATCCATCTTCTCCTTCCAAGGCGCTGCACCGCGTGAAATGGCCCTGCAGACCCAAAGGTTGATCGAACGGGCGGGCGACGCTGGAAGTTTATTTGACGATATTGAATTGACGGTCTCCTGGCGCTCAACGCCGGAAGTGCTCGCCTTTGTGGATGCGGTTTTTGCCGATACCGACCTTGCAGCCCATCTGTCGCCGGGCGCCGAGGTTCAGGTCCCTGCCCATGTCGCCTATCGGCAATCCGACCACGGAACAGTCGATCTGTGGCCGCTCGATATTGAAAGTCCAAAGCCTGCGCTGACGGCTTGGGATAATCCTATGGACGCCAAGGGTGAGACGAGCGCCGTTCAGCGCCTGGCTGATCGTGTGGCGGAGGAATGCAAGGCCATTGTCCACCGCGGCGACGCGGTTCGTGAACGCTCCGGCGCGCTTCGTCCTGCCAGCTATGGCGACATTTTGATCTTGGTGCGCAAACGGGGCGAGGTGTTTGATACGCTGCTTCGCACCCTGAAACGCGAAAATGTTCCGGTGGCGGGCGCCGACCAGTTGAAGCTTTCCGACCATCTTGTGTTTGAGGATTTGCGCAGTTTAGCGCGGTTCTGCCTCTATCCTCGCGATGATCTGTCACTCGCCGAAGTGCTGCGCAGCCCTTTGTGCGATCTGGATGAGGTAGACCTTTTTGATCTTGCCCATCCCCGGCAAGGAAGTCTTTACGCCAGCCTGTCAACGCGCGCTGCCGAGCGAAAGCGCTGGAAGCGGGCGCTCGATTTTCTCTCAGAGGCGCGGGAGCAGGCCTCACGCCTGACCCCGTTTGATTTCTTCACCCGCTTGCTGGGGCGTGCCGATCCGGACGGCTATAGTCTGCGACGTCGTTATGCGACGCGATTGGGGTCTGAAGCGGAAGAAGCCCTCGACGCCTTCATCCAACAGGTACTGAGTGCGGAAGCGCGCGGGGTGCGCGATCTGGAACAGCTGTGCGCCGAGCTCGAACGGCTGCGATTGACCTTAAAGCGCGAGTTGGACGAACCCAAGGGCGAGGTGCGCATCATGACCGCCCACGGCGCGAAAGGCCTTGAGGCGCCTATCGTCTTCCTTCCCGATACGGTCTTCACCAAAACCCCGAACCAAAATGTCTTCTTCGCCGAAGGCGGCGGGGTTTTGCTGCTCGAGGGATCGAAGACGGACTGTCCCGCCGCGGCAAAAATCCGGGAGCAACGCACAGACGCTGAGGCCGAAGAAACGACGCGGCTTCTTTATGTCGCCCTGACACGCGCTCGCGACCGCCTGATCCTGGGGGGGCGCAAGGCGTTTACGAGCCCGGTCAAAGGCTGGCGTATGGCCTTAGAGGCTGCGGCGTCTGGCCCCTTGGCCGACCAATGGCGCGAGATGGAAACGCCAACCGGGTTCCGGTTCCAGCGCTTCGGTGTCGATCCGAGGCCTGCGCCCCAGTCCCACCTATCCGAGGTCGCTGCGCCAGCCGCGCCAAGCTGGCTTCGCAACCGCGCTCCTGCCGATCCGCCATCAGCGGCCTATGCGTCGCCCTCGACCTATGCCCAGACCAAACGCGGCCCAACCCCGTCGCCGCTCGCGGCCAGCGCCGGGGGGCTTGGAAGGTTCCGGCGCGGCGATCTCATTCACCGGCTGTTTCAATTGCTGCCTGATCTGGCAATCACCGAGCGGCAGGCGGCGGCCGAACGGATCTTGAATAAGGAGACCGATCTCACGCCTGAGCATCGCAAGGAAATGGCTGCCGCCGCCTTGAGCGTCTTAAACGATGCCCGCTTTGCCGAGGTCTTTGGCGAGGGGTCGCGCGCCGAGGTGGCGGTGGCGGGGGGATCGCCGGACCTGCCGCCATCCTTGGTCATTTCAGGGCGTGTCGACCGCATGGTCATCCGTCCTGACCGGGTGCTGGTGGTCGATTTTAAGACCAACCGCCCCGCACCCGACCGGATTGAAGCCGCCGACCCCGCCTATCTGATGCAAATGGCGCTTTATGTGGCTGTCCTGCGCGCGATCTTCCCCTCTAGAAAGGTAGAGGCGGCTTTGGTCTGGACCGATGGACCGAAACTGATGCCCATTCCTGAAAATCTGATCGTCGCCAAGCTGAGCGAGACGCGGCGAAATGGTTGATAGCGGGGGCTGACCCGCCTAAATGACAGCGTCGGCGGACTTTCCCCGCCCAAGGAGTGAAGACCATGGCCACGGTGACCGTCACCGACGACAGTTTTGAGGCAGACGTCTTGCAGGCGTCCACGCCGGTTCTGGTGGATTTTTGGGCGGAATGGTGTGGGCCTTGCAAGCAGATCGCCCCCGCGCTCGACCAAATCTCGGAAGAGTTGGCGGGCCAGGTGACCATTGCCAAGGTCAATATCGAAGACAGCCCCTCAACGCCCGGCCGCTATGGCGTGCGGGGCATCCCGACCATGATGCTGTTTAAGGACGGCCAGATGACCGCGATGAAGGTCGGCGCCATGCCCAAGGCAAAGATCCTCGAATGGCTTAATCAATCCGGCGTCATGGCCTAAGGATTGGGTCTCGGCCCTTTTCCTCTAACTGCGGATAGACAAAAATGAGCCTCGCCGCTTGGCGTCGACTTGAGGCGCAAGCCCGATCGGCGCGCGACACCTCGATCCTGTCGAACTTTCACGCCGACCCTGACCGTCTGTCACGGATGAGCATGGAGGCGGCGGGGCTTTTCGTCGACCTGTCGAAACAGAGCTGGACCAAGGACGGCCTAGCGGCTGCGCTGGACCTGGCGCGGGAGGCAGGCGTTGAGGCGGCGCGGGCCAAGCTGTTCGCCGGCGGTGAGGTGAACACCTCCGAACACAGAGCCGTGCTGCATCCGGCTTTGCGCGCTCCCGATGGGGCGCACTTTTCCGCGCTCGGCGTCCCGGTTTCGGCGGAGGTGGAGGCGGGTCGCCAGAAAATGGCGGCGCTCGCTGACGCCCTCCACGCAGGCAAAGCCTTTGGCGCGACCGGCAAGCGGTTCACCGCCATCTTGCACATTGGAATTGGCGGATCCGATCTTGGACCCCGTCTGGTTTGGGAGGCGCTAAAGCCGCTCGACAGCAAAATCGATCTTCGCTTTGTGGCGAATGTCGACGGGGCTGAAATCGCCCAGGCCTTGGTGGGCCTCGACCCCGAGACGACCTTGGTTGTAGCGGTATCAAAGACCTTCACTACCCTGGAAACCCTCGCCAATGCCGAAGCGGCGCGCGATTGGCTGCGGGCGACCTTGGGCGAGGCGGGCGCGAAATCGCACTTTGCCGCGGTCTCTGCAGCACCGGATAAGGCCGTTGCCTTTGGTGTCGAACCCGATCGGGTCTTTGCGTTTTGGGATTGGGTTGGCGGGCGCTATTCCATCTGGTCGGCGGTCGGGCTCTCCTGCGCCTTGGCGCTCGGCTATGAGGTCTTCGCCCGCTTTTTGGCCGGGGCTGCGGCCTTGGATCGCCACTTTGTCGAAGCCCCGCTGGAGGCCAATGCGCCGGTGCTGCTGGCGCTCGCCCATATCTATAATCGCAATGGGCTCGACCGGGCGGCGCGCGCGGTTGTGCCCTATGCCCAGCGGCTACGGCTGTTGCCAGCTTTTCTGCAACAGCTCGAAATGGAATCGAACGGTAAGCGCGTCACCGCCACCGGCGCGCCGGTGGCGCGGGCTACGGCGACCAATGTCTTTGGCGATGCCGGGACGAACGGCCAGCATGCCTTCTTCCAACTGTTACACCAGGGCTATGACATCATTCCCGTCGACCTGATCGGCGTGGCGCGGGATGAGGAGGGGCCAGATGGCATGCACACCAAATTGCTCGCCAATCTGATTGCGCAGGCCGAAGCGCTGATGGTCGGGCGGAGCGAAGCCGAGGTTCGCGCCGAGCTTGCAGCCAAGGGCGTTTCCCAAGCCGAAATCGACAGCCTTGCCCCACAGCGCACCTTCCCCGGGGATCGGCCCACGGCGATGATCCTTTTGCCGGAACTGTCACCGGAAGCGCTGGGTGCCTTGATCGCGCTCTATGAACACAAGACCTTTGTTGAAGGGGTGTTGTGGGACATCAATAGCTTCGACCAGTGGGGGGTCGAATTGGGCAAAACCTTGGCGGTGCAAATCTTGGGCGAACTAACCGGCGCGTCCCTCGGCGCCCACGACCCCTCGACAACGGCGCTTGTTCAGAGGCTCAAGGTTTGATCCCCGCGCGCTGCACGCTGCGCCCGACGAGGCCGTCTGCGGCACAGCCATGAAGGCGCTCGGTCCCTGGCTTCGTCGCTCTTGGCTGCCGAAAGCGCTTGTCCTGGCGACGCCTGGACGCACAGCGCTCATGGCCGCCTTGGCGGCGGTCATCCTGACCACCTATTTCCTGTTCGATGGCGGCGGCTGGCTAAAGGGCGCGCTGGGCGATACCGATGATGCGACGCGCATTGTCTTTGTTCGGGAATTGTTGCACGCACGCGGCTGGTTCGATCAGCATTTCCTACGCTACCAACCGCCGGTCGGGACCTATTTTCACTGGTCGCGGCTGCTCGATGGCGGGATTGCCGGATTAGTGCTGGCCTTTCGGACCGTCGTCGATCCGGAGCGGGCCGAACTCGCAGCGCGGGTAGTCTGGCCCGGCATTTGGATCTTTATCGCCATTTGGGCGAGCCTTTGGGCTGCGCGTGCGCTCAGTGCCGGCGAGGGCGAGGCAGCTGAAAATAGCACCGTTGCGGCGACATCGATCATCGCCCTGTTCGGTGGCGCGCTTTATCAGCAATTCCATCCGGGACGGGTGGACCATCACAATGTCCAGATCGCCCTGACGGTCATTGCCTTCGCGGCGGCCTTGCAAGGGCGCGAGGCCAGGTACGCCCCGATCCTTGGCGGCATCGCTGCAGGCCTAGGCCTCGCCATCGGGCTCGAGGCCTTGGTGTTCCAAGCCTTGATCGGCGGTTTCATCGCCCTGCGCTTTTTGACTGACGCCCGTGAAGACCGGTTTGTCGGCCAATATGCGATGGCCTTGTTAGCCTCTGTCCTGATCGCTTATGCCCTGCAAACGCCGCCTGAACGGTTGTCGCTGTCGGCCTGCGACGCCATCGGCGCCAATCTTGTCGCGGGGACAGCGACAGGGGCCAGCCTGTTGTGGCTGAGCGTCAAGCTCACGGCGCGGCGGTCGCTCGGCGTCCGGGCTTTCGCCTTGGCGCTCAGCGGCGGGGCGGCGCTCTTTGTCTATCTCGCACTGCACCCGAGCTGCATTCACGGCCCCTTCGCCGATGTCGATATGCGGATACGCAGCTTCTGGCTCGATCATGTCAGCGAGGTCGCCAATATCGGCCTCTACGTCTCGCGCCAGGGCTCCGGCGCGCTGTTCCTTATCGCGCCGGGCATGATGGCGGCCTTGGCCATGGCTGTCCTCCTGGGATCAAAGCCAAGGCGCGAAGCCTTCGGCTGGCGTTTGACGAGCAGCTTGCTTCTCGTCGGCCTCTGCATCGGCGCATCGGCCATTCGCATGAGCGCCTACTGCATCTGGGTTGCTTTGCCGATACTCGGGGTCGCGTCCATGCGCCTCGCCCGGCGCTTCCCATCCGACCTTGGCCTTGTCGGCGTGATTGCCGCAGCAATTCTCTTGACGCCCACGCCGTGGAGCGCGGCGGGCGCCTGGGTGTGGGACACGGTCACAGCTTTGCGCGCCCCCGCCGTCAAAACCGCCGCCCCCCTGGAGAGCAAGCCGGGGGCCAGCAAGTTGGGGGCGAGCAAAGTCGCCGCCCCCTCATCAACCCGCAAGCCCGTTCCGCCGCCAGACTATTGCTTCAACGCCTTCCCCTATGCGGAATTGGCCAAGGCGCCCAAGGGGTTGACGGTTTCCGAAATTGATCTTGGCCCGTTTGTGGTCGCCTATACGCCGTCTTCGACCCTGTCGGCCCCCTATCATCGTCTGGGCTGGGGCATTATGGCGGCGCGGAGCATCTTAACGGCGCCAGAGGATCGGGCCCACGCCTTGATCGCCAACTATGGCGTCACCTATGTGCTGGAGTGCCCGGGCCATTCTGGCCATGCCGACCGCACAGGACTTGCCAGCACCGCCCTGCAACGACGCCTCGACCGCGGAGATATCCCGAACTGGTTGACCCGCCTGTCCAAGCCGAATTCCCCCGTGGTCGTCTATCAGGTCACGCCCTTGAAGACGAAGCTGCGCGACAAGACATAGAGGCTGATCGTATAGGCCCCCATGGCCAACAGCTGATCGCAGGCTTGAAAGAGCGGCGTTGAGGGAAGGCCCTTTTCGGCAAGGATCAGCACGAAGAGATTGATCCCGTAGGCGAGGGCGACGGAAAGCCCGTAGCGCAAACCGGCGGCGCCGACCTTCGCCTGAGAGCGAAAAACAAACCCGCGATTGAGCAGGAAACTCACCACGATCCCGACCCCATAACCACAGGCATTGGCAAGGATCGGCGGCGCGTGCAGGAGAAATTTCACTGCCAAGATCACGGTGAGACCAAGAGCCGTGTTGGCGAGCCCCACTAGGCCATAGCGCAAAATCTCGCCCACCCGCCCCTCCGCGACCGTGGCGCCTCTAGGCTGTGGCAAGGGCATAATATTGGGCGCCAATCGGGATTTGGTTCAGCAACGGCTCAAGAGGCCGCAAGGCGGCGAGCGGGCCTGGGAAAAAGCCGGTAAAGCGAATTTCCACCTGCGAAAAGCCAGCGGCCTGCAATCGGGCGCGCAGGCTGGCCGCCGAGATCAGGACGGCGTTTTCATCAAAGGGACAGGTCGCGACAATATAGCGGGTCACCGGGTTTAGCGGGTTGTGCTCGAACACCACCAGAGCCCCCTTCGCCGTCAACCGCGCGCGCAGGTCGGCGAACAACGCCACATGGTGGTCTTCGGGGATGTGATGGAAAACACAGGCGGTAAAAATCAGATCCTGGCTGGCCTCGGCCACCGGCGCCGCACCCTCTTTGGCCAAGACAAGCTGCGCCACGTCGGGAAAGCGTACGGCGGCGATTTCCAAGCTCCGGGCGCTGACATCGACGCCGGTGAGGCAGGCGGTTGGAAACTGACGCCGCAAGTGTGGCAGGCTTGCGCCGATGCCGCAGCCGAAATCGAGGATGGTTGCCGGAGGCGGAGTTTTGCGCTTCGCCCAGAGGCGCGCCAGTTCGTCAATTTTGTAGCGCGCGAAATAGTCCGGGCCTTCGCCGGAAACCTTTAGGTTTTGCGCGTGAGCGGCGAGGTATTCCTCGGCGAACTTATCGAATTCAGCCGCGTCCAGCATGGTCAGGACCTCCGGGAGGGGACGGGGGCACCGCCACGTGAATCTCATCAATCAGATACAAGGGGCGCCCCTTGGCCTGCATATAGGCCCGCCCGAGATACTCGCCAAAAATTGCCATGCAGATCAGCTGCGCCGTGGCGAAAAAAACCACGATCAAGGCAAGACTGGTCCAGCCGGGAGTGGCATGGCCTGTGGCAAACCCCACCAGGGCGTAGACGAGCAGGAGAAACGAGACGCAAACGCCAAATGCCGCAAGCAAGGTGGCAAGCCGCAGGGGCGCGACGGAAAAACTGGTCAGTCCGTCTCCGGCGAGGCGCAGCATCTTGGCCAGCGTATAATGGGTAGCACCCGAGGTGCGCGCTTCGCGATCATACAGAATTTCGGTTTGCCGACCGCCCAACCACGCCACCATGCCCCGAATGAACCGGTCGCGCTCGGGCATGGCGTTGAGACGCGCAACAATCCGCCGGGACATCAGCCGGAAATCGCCCGTGTCGACCGGAATATCACTTTCGGCCAGCGCCGCGAGGCCGCGATAAAATAGACGGGCTGTGGCGAGCTTGAAAGGGCTTTCGCCGGCGCGGCTCCGACGCCTGCCAAACACCACATCAAAGCCTTGGTCGAGCCGCGCCACCATTTGGCCAACCAGCTCGGGCGGGTCCTGGCAATCGGCGTCGATGACTAAAACACGGTCGCCACGGGCTAAGGACAGACCTGCCGACACCGCCAACTGATGGCCGTGATTACGCGATAGGCGCACGCCAACCACTTCGGGATAGGATACTGAAAGCTGTTGGATCAGGGACCAGGTTCGGTCGCGCGAGCCATCATCGACCAAGATTATCTCAAACGCCCCCACATCACAGCTGCGCGCCGCGGCGGCCATGCGGGCGACAAAGACGGCAAGACCGGCCTCTTCATTGAAGCAAGGCGCCACGACGCTGAGGCCAAGCGGTGTCGTCACTTCGCCCACCTCCGTGCACAGGCATAGATGCCAATGGAACCGGCGCCATATTGGCGACAGCCAAAGCTTGGATCGTACTTCGGAATTTGCGGCGGGAACCGACTGGCGAAAACGCCCCTGACGCCGGTGTCATAAATCCACAAAATCACCGAACCCGGCGTTGTGGCCAGCGACAGGAGGCGTTGATTAGGCTCGTCGCCCGGGCGAAAGAGGACGGGCACCACCTCAGCCTTTGCCTTGGCGCGATAAAAGAAAAAGCCCCCTGCCGCCGCATACTGGCTCTTGTCCTCCACCTGTTGGGCGGGATGGTCCCAGGTAAAGATCAGCCGGTCTGGCGAGGTGCGCATCAGATCTCGGCTGGCGATTTCATAGTTGAACAAGCGGCCGGACCGCCCAAGCGCGGGCGCCATCCAGATCAGCGCCTGGAGGCTATAAAGCCCCAGAATAAGGCAGCTGGCCCATTTGAAGTTTGACGGCGCAAGACGCACAGCCAGCGGCAAGGCCATCAACAGGCCCGGGACCATGGGCGTAAGATAGCGCACGGTGAAGGAAGGTCGCACAGCACCCGCGCCAATCAAAAGCAGGGCGGCGGCGAGGCTGGCGCTCACGGCCAGCCAGTGCACTGGAAACTCTGGTTTCGGCTCTTCACGGGCGCGTCCGCCGATCAAGCGCATCCCACCCCAGACCCCCGCGACGACCGCGAAAATCAGCAGCGCCCGCCCCCCATAGGCGAAGGTGAACAGATCCTCTAAGGTGCGCAGGTTGGTATAGGCGTACCAAGCCACATCGGGTCTGGCGAATTGGGCCAGCCTCGGCGCGTGCCAGATCAGACAGCCAAGCGCGGGCAACAGAGGCAAGACCGCTGGCCAAAGTCGCCACACGCGACCGCGCAAATAGGCGAGCATCACAAGGCCCTGACAACCGACCAGTGCCAAGGCCTGATAGTGGGTCACGATCATCAAATTGGCTAGGCTCGCCACAATCACAGCCCGCGCGAGGCTCGGCCGCGACAAGAGCCGGACAAATGCGATGGTCTCTGCAATGGCAAGACAGAATAAGAGGGGGTAACAGCGGGCGAGCTCGGAAAACACCACGCCCTCGGTCCACACGGCGACCAGCCCGCCAAACAGCAGGCGATCTTCTAATTGCCAGTCTTCCATGGGCAGTAGCACAGCCAAGATCGGCGCCGCCAAGCCAAGGCCTAAGGACGGCGCGCGCAAGGCCGCGTCGGAAAGTCCGGCAAAGCCAATCCACACATGTTCCAGCAGGTAGTAGAGCGGTGCATTGGCGTCGAGCCAGATTTGGCGCAGCGTTGACGACCAATCGGGCTGGCCGGCAATGGCGCCGGTCCAGGCTTCATCCAGCCACAATGGCGCAGTTGCACCGACCCGCAGCTTGGCGAAGCTTGAAATGAGGATGGCCAAACCGAACAGGGCGCAGAGCCAGGGCGCCCGGAAACCGCGCGCGGCCAACCTCATAGACCCAGTCTCGCTTGCAACGCCTCCGCCGCAGGACAGGAGGCTTGAAACACATAGTCTGGCCGCGTGACGCTGACCGGGCCGATCTTTGCCGCAGCAAGGGCTCGGGTGGCGGAGAAGAGGTCCTTCTCGGCGATCAGCACCCCGTCCGTATGGCGCGCCACACCGTTTGGGATAAAATCCGACAGGACGTGAACGGCCTGAGCATCTTGATCTCCGGGCCAGCTTAGGGCGCACAGGGCTCGCCCTGCCGCCTTGGCTTCCAAGGCCGACAACAGCCGGGTCACCGTATCCATATGGCCGACCGACCAAGCCGCGCGAAGGCTGGCGGCGAGATGGGCCTGGCTGCGCAAAATCACCCCGTCGCGCAGGATTTTCAAATTGTTGGCCACAAGCGTTGCGCCTGTGGTGGTGATGTCGACGACCAGTTCTGCGACGCCAGCGGCAGGCGCGCCTTCCGTCGCGCCGCTCGATTCAACGATGCGGTAATCGGCAATGCCTTGCGCGTCAAAAAAGCGGCGGGTCTGGGTGACATATTTGGTTGCCACGCGCAGCCGCCGACCGTTGCGCGCCAAATACTGGTGCGCGACCTCCTCGATATCGGCCATGACCGACACGTCGATCCAACTCTTGGGCGCGGCGACCACGAGATCGGCGCGACCGAAGCCAAGGGCGCGCAACAGCATGACCCGTTCATCCACCTGACCGGCACGCTCGCGCAACAGGTCTTCGCCGGTGACACCCAAATGGACTTCGCCGGCATCGAGCACTTGGGCGATGTCGGATGCGGACAAAAGCCATACCTCTGCCCCAGGTAGGCCATCCAAGCGGGCGCGATAGCCGCGGTCGCCGCCGACCATGTCGAGGCGAAAGCCGCAACTGGCCAAAAAGGCCTCGCATTGCTCTTTCAACCGCCCCTTGGACGGCAGGGCGAAGATCATCGGTTCGGCGCTCACGGCTCTGTCCTCGTCATGGGCGCAGGCCAAGGATAGCGCGGCCGGGCCGAACCATACAGCCAACGGCTCCGGGCTGGCCGCCAAGGCGCGACACGAGCGCGTCGTAACGCCCCCCTGCGGCGACGGGCAGGTCAGGGCCCAAGGCCCGGCTTTCGACGTCAAACACCATGCCGTCATAATAGCCAAACGGCCGCACGAAGGCGGTGGCTAAATGCACCCCGCCCCATTCCGGCGCCAAGCGCGCCTCAAGTTTGGCGAGGCGCTTTGCCCAGGTCTCGAGCAGGAGGTCGAGCTCCGCCCCCGCCTCCTTGGCAAGCCCGGCAATGGCGTCCAACACCCGTCCTGGCCGATCCGACAGCTGTAAAAACCGCCGCAGAAGGTCAGACTGGTCAGCGGTCAAACTCGGCGCCCGCGCCGCCTCGGCCCGCAGCGCTAAGCGATGAATAATGTCTTCCGCCGTGCGACCGCCGACCGGCTGAACGCCAGAAAGCCGCCAGACCTCGCCTAAGAGACGCGCGGCGTCGGTCTCGCTCATCTTGGCCAGAATATCCGAAAGATCAGAGCCTTCGCCAGCCGTGGTAGGCTGGCGGTCTGGGGTCAGTTCGTGCTGCAGCGCCCTTTGCGAGCGAAAGGCGCGCACCAAGCGCGCCGCCGTTGGCGGGGCGACGCCCAGGGCCTCGACGAAGCCCGCGAACAGGGCCGGATCGCCCAAGCGCAATTCCAGGTCCTGGCGACCGCCCGCTGAGGCGGCCTCAAAGGCCAGCGCCGCCAAGGCCGCATCATCATCCAGCGGATCATCGCTGACGCCAAACCGCTCCGCGCCGATCTGTAGAAACTCCGAGGGCTGATCAGAGCCCAGCTCAGCGAGCAAAAAGGCTGCCCCCTCATAGCGATAGAGGCCCGACACCGCCTGGGAGGCGATGTGGGTTTCGACAACGGGGATGGTGAAGTCCGGGCGAAGCGCCATTTCCTCAGCGCCATCGGCTTGGACCACAAACAAACGGGCGCGCAGACTTTCACCCGCCAGATCGATGAGCAGGCTCAAAGGTTGCAGCACCGAGGCCTCGATCCGGGCGCCGCCCAAGCGGTCGAACGGTGCGCGAATGGCGGCAAGTTTCTGCGGATCAAGGGCGGGTTCGCGCTGCACCGCCTAGCCCTCCAAGATGCGCTTGACGAAGGCCACCAGCTCGGCGCGCGGTACGGTGGCTTGACCGGGGCGTGCCGCCCGCCAGGCCTCATTGCTCTCCACGCCTTCAGACAAGGCGCGACCGAGATCGAGATCCTTAATGGTGACCGTGCCAGCGGCAATCTCGTCGCCGCCAAGCAGCACCACGGCGGGGGACAGGCGTCGGTCGGCATATTTCATTTGGGCCTTCATTCCTGAGCCGCCAAGATAGACTTCGGCTGGAATACCCGCCTGGCGCAGTTCGGCTGCGACAGTGAAATAATGGCCCATATCGGCTTCGGAAAAGGCGATCACCACAACCGGGCCCCGCACCTTAGGAAGGGTAGCGCTTCCCGAGGCCTTCAAGGCAGCGGCCAAGCGACTGACGCCAAATGAAAAGCCTGTGGCGGGGGTCACTTCACCCGTAAACCGCGCCACCAAGTCATCATAGCGGCCGCCGCCACCGATAGAGCCAAAGCGGACAAGATCGCCATGGGCATCGCGCACCTCGCCGACCAACTCCGCCTCAAAGACGGCACCGGTATAATATTCGAGGCCGCGCACCACAGAAGGGTCGAAAAAGGCGCGCGCCTCGTCAACGCCCAAGCCGGTCAGGGCGGTTCCGATGCGGTCCAGATCTCGCAGTCCGGCCTCGCCTTCCTCCGACCCGCCAACCACGTCGGCAAGTTTAGCCAGCGTCGCCGACCTGCCGGTCGCACCCGCGCCGAGATAGGCGAGGACAGCATCAATGCCATTGGCGTTGAGCTCTGCGCCCTTGGTGAAGGCGCCCGATTCATCGCGCCTGCCCGCGCCCAGGAGGAGCTTGACCCCTTCGACGCCCAACCGATCCAGCTTGTCGACAGCGCGCAGGACGGCGAGCTTTTGGCCGTCATGGTCGACGCCGATACGCTTCAACAAGCCATTGAGCAGTTTGCGATTGTTGATCTTAAGCACGGCAGCGGTCTTGGGCAGACCCGCCGCTTCCAAACCTGCCACCGCCAGCGCGATGATTTCGGCATCGGCTTCGGGTCTAGCGCTGCCGACCGTGTCGGCGTCGCACTGGATGAACTCCCGGAACCGACCCGGGCCGGGCTTTTCGTTGCGCCAGACCGGTCCATAGGCGTAGCGGCGAAATGGCTTGGTCAGCAGTCCGGCATGCTGAGCGGCGAACCGGGCCAAGGGCGCGGTCAGGTCGTACCGCAGCGCCATCCATTGCTCGTCGTCGTCCTGCAAGGCGAAGACGCCTTCATTAGGCCGTTCAGAATCGGGCAAGAATTTTCCGAGCGCATCGGCATACTCGAAGGCCGAGGTGTCGAGCGCCTCAAATCCAAACAGTTCATAGACCCGTGACACCTTGGCGAGGATATCTCGCTCAAGCGCCAGATCGGCGGCGCGGCGATCTTGAAAGCCACGGGGCGCGCGAGGTTCGGGCCGGAAGACTTCGATTTCTGACATTGGGGCTCGACAAGAGAACTTAAAAAACAGGGCAGATAAGGCGAGGTGTGCGGTGCGATACCCTCGCTGCAACCCTATGCGGCGTCACGCTCGGCCAGACCGCAGCGGGCTTAGCGGATCGCAGGGCCAAAGGCAATCTGTGCCCCGATCAGGTGGTGGTTCTGTCTCCGATAGAAAGCGATTGAAAGGCTTAGGTTTACAGACCTTGCGTCTTGTAGGACAAGCGCGCCAACGTCAGGACTGCGGCCCGAATGTGGGACCCGAAAAGAGTGGATATGGTTCACACCCCGTCGGCGACAGGCCAAGCGCGCGGTTGGCGAAGCCTTTTGCAGCGCGTCCGTCGTCTTGCGCCAACGCGTCTGATCCGGTTTCTCTGCGTCGGTATGGCGGGTCTTGCGGTCGATCAAGCCAGTTTGGCGATTTTTGATCAGGCAGGATTGCCCTTCTATATTGCCAGAGCCGCCGCCATTGCGGTTGCGACCGGGGTGACTTGGCAATTGAACCGCCGGTTTACCTTTGCCAATACCGGACGGGCCGCCCATCATGAGGCCGCACGCTATTTCGCCGTGGCGGCTCTGGCCCAAAGCGTCAATTATGGCGTCTCCTTGCTGGTCAATGTAAAGGCGCCACAGTGGCCCCATGCCTTGGCGGCCCTTATCGGCGCCGTAGCGGCCACCGCCTTTTCCTATAGCGGCCAGCGCTATTTCACCTTTTCTTCTAAGACGCCCCCTGATGCCACCTGACCCCCCAGGAAACGCTTCGTGACTAAGTCCCAGCCCTTGCCGCTTGAAACCACCTCACCGGAGCGTGACCCCGTCGATGTCTGCATCATCGGCGCAGGCCCAGCCGGTTTGACCGCTGCCTATCTCCTGACCAAGCGGGGCTTAAGCGTGCGCATCCTGGAGCAGGACCCGACCTATGTCGGCGGCATTAGCCGCACGGTGCGCTATAAGGACTTCTCCTTCGATATTGGCGGACACCGGTTTTTTTCGAAATCAAAAGAGGTGGTCGAGCTTTGGGACGAGATCCTGCCGCAGGATTTCATCGATCGGCCCCGGCTGTCGCGCATCTTTTATGGCCGGAAATATTACGCCTATCCGCTGCGGGCCTTTGAAGCGCTCACCAATCTTGGCCTCTATACCTCGGCGCTCTGCGTACTCTCCTATGGCCTCGCGAAGCTGCGTCCGCACAAAGATCCGAAAACCTTTCACCAGTGGGTGCGCAATCAGTTTGGTGAGAAACTGTTCTCCATCTTCTTCAAGACCTATACGGAAAAGGTCTGGGGCATGGATTGTGACGACATCTCAGCCGATTGGGCGGCACAACGCATCAAGGGCTTGAGCCTGGGTCACGCGATTTTCGACGCCCTTTCCCGATCTCTGGGCCTGAAGTCAAAGCCCGCCGCCACCTTGGGCGAGCAGGGCGGGGTGAAGACCCTGTTGGAAAGCTTTCGCTATCCGCGCAAAGGTCCGGGCATGATGTGGGAAACCGCCGCCGCCAAGGTTCAGGCGGCGGGCGGCGTGATCCATATGGGCGAGCGCTTGGCTTCCATCGCCCATGATGCCGAGGCGGACCGGTTTTGTGTCGTCTCGCGCAGCCTCGACGGCGGCGAATTCCGCCAAACCTGCAAACACTTGATTTCTTCGGCCCCGATTACCGAATTGGTGGCGGCCTTGCAGACCCCGCTTAGCGCCGCGCCCAGCGCCGCCGCGCTGCGCTACCGCGACTTCATCACAGTGGCCCTGATCACCAAGGCGGGAAAGTCGTTTCCCGATAATTGGATCTATATCCATGATCCATCGGTGAAGGTCGGACGCATCCAGAACTTTCTTTCCTGGTCGCCGGAAATGGCCCCCGAGGGCTATGCCTGCCTTGGCTTAGAATATTTCTGCTTCGAAGGCGATGGCCTGTGGACGGCGCCAGATGACGAGCTGATCGCGCTTGCCACCCGCGAGATTGATCAAATCGGTTTGATCGCTGCAGCCGATGTGATCGATGCTGCCGTGGTGCGCCAGCCAAAGGCCTATCCGGTCTATGACGACGCCTATCAAGCCAATGTCGCGGCGGTGCGCACGGCCTTGGATAGCCATTATCCGCGGCTGCACCTCGTCGGCCGCAATGGCATGCACAAATACAATAACCAAGACCATGCCATGATGACCGCCATGCTGACGGTCGAAAATATCACGCTCGACGAAAAGCGCTTTGATGTCTGGTGCGTCAATGAAGATGCGGAATACTCAGAAGCAGGCCTTTCCGGCGCAGAGGAAGCGCTGAAAAGCGAAAGACTTGTCCCGCGCCGGGTGAGCTAAAAAGCCGCCCATTGCGAAGTGTTAACGGGCAAGGCTTGCCGCATTCGGAAGTTTTTGCCCGGTATGGTTAACCGAGCCTGATCGCCGCACAGCCAAAGTCAGTTTTGATTACATTGTATTTACTATAATTTCTGGTCGCGCCCGACTGGCACCCCGCTTGCTCCTACCTTTCCGAGGCATGCCGCACCTGCGCCCCTGAAGGGGCCTGACGGATCCTTAAAAGAAGGATAGAGCTCATGGCGCTGAATAGTATCAATACCAATACCGGGGCGCTCATCGCCCTGCAAAATCTGAATACGACGGCAACGTCGCTGCAACAGACGCAAAACCAAATCTCCACAGGTTTGGCCGTGTCCGGCGCAGCGGACAACGGGGCCATCTGGGACATCGCGCAGAATAGCCGGGCGTCGATCAGCTCGCTCGACTCGGTTAAACAGTCGCTGCAGCGGGCCCAGTCAACCGTCGATGTGGCAGTCTCAGCCGGGCAAACCATCTCGGACATCTTGAACCAGATCAAGGCCGACGTGCTTGCCGGAACAGACAATTCGCTCGACACCACCAGTCGGACAGCGTTGAGCAATACAGTGATCGCGCTGATTGGTCAGATCAACAAAATCGTCTCCAACGCCACATTCAACAATATCAATCTGATCAAGACCGGCGGCACCACCTTGAGCGCACTGGCAAATGCGCAAGGCACGAGCCATCTGACCATCGCCGCTGTCAGTTTACAGGTCGGCGGGACGAACATCACCTTCACGGCGAGCACGTCCTTCTCAACCGCGACCCAGGCCAATACGCTTCTGTCGCTGGTCAATACGTCCATCATCAATGTCAACGCCGCCACCGCTAAACTTGGCACGGACGTCAATGCGGTGACGACCCACCTGACCTTCATCTCCAATTTGCAAGACACCCTCACCTCAGGGGTCGGCAACTTGGTCGATGCGGACGTCGCCAAGGAGAGCGCCCAACTGACCGCGCTGCAAACCAAGCAGCAACTGGGCATCCAATCCTTGTCCATCGCCAATTCGTCCAAGAACCAGCTTTTAAAGCTGTTCCAGTAGGATCACGCGTCTTTCTATTTTTCTACGCCATGACAGACTTAAGGCGGCCGCATCCCGGCCGTCTTTTTTTTCGCAGGTTCGTCGGTCAGCACTTTCGGCCTCGGCCCGTCAGGGTGGACCGCTTTTCAGACCCGATCTCAGCCGCCTTGCAGGCGCGAAATGGCGGCCCGCGCCACCCGGATCGCCGCGGCCTGCTCGCCGGGAAAATCCTCAGCCAGCCACCACGCCTCGACCGCACGCCGAACCGCGCCAACCTCGGGTCCAGGCGTCGCCCCAGCGGCCAAAATGTCGTCACCGGTGATGGGAAAGGGCGGCGGCGTCCACCCTTCTGGATAGGTGAAAGCCTCTTGCCAGGCCACGGCATCGATTGGGGCTTGCGCATCCGCCAGGGCAAGCATCAGTCCATCCCTCACCGCTTGCGCGCCGTGGCGCCAAATCGCCCGGCGGAGATCGGCTTGGGGGGTGGCCGATGTTAAGGCCAGCTCGCGGGCCACTGACGCCGTCATCCGATCCTGCTCAGCCGTCGACAAGCGCAATCTCCGAGCCATGGCTTGCACAGCCAAAGAGTCGGACGGCAACAGGGCGGTCAGTCGGATTAAGGGATCGACGCTACCCAGCACCTCGCCGTCGCGGGCGACCAAGCGATCAAAGCGCTCAAAGGTCTGAAATTCTGGCGCAAGCTTGGCCAGCACACCCGTTTCGCGCGCCGCCTGAACGGCGCATCGCGGGTCGGGCGCGGTAAAGAGCTTGAGCAATTCCTTGGCGACCCGCTCAACCGACAGGGCCTGCAAACCTTGCGTCTCGTTAGCGATTGCTGCGAGGGCCACAGGGTCGGGATCGCCTCGACCATACCAGGCGAAGAAGCGGAAAAATCTGAGACTGCGAAGATAGTCCTCGCGGATTCGCGTTGTCGGATCGCCGACAAAGACAATTCGGCCCGCGTGTGCGTCGGCGACGCCCGCGCCTGTCGGATCAAAAATCTCGCCGGCGAGATTGGCATAGAGCGCATTTAAGCGGAAATCCCGGCGAGCGGCGTCTTCGCGCCAGTCTTGGGTGTAGGCGACAACAGCACGCCGACCATCGGTGGCCACATCCCGGCGGAGGCTCGCAACCTCAAACACCCGCCCCGCATGGGCAACCGTGACCACGCCATGCGCCAGACCGGTGGGATGGACGGAAAGACCTGCAGCCTCCACCGCCTGTTGCACGCGGTCCGGGGTTAAGGCGACCGCCAGATCAATATCGGGCCGATCCGCCTCACGGCCCATCAAAACGTCGCGCACACACCCGCCCACAAAGCGCACGCAGCCCTGCCCGCCCGCAGCCTCAAGAGCTGCAAAAAGCCGCGCCGTCACAGGATCGGTCATCCAAGGCCTGGGGCTCAGCCGCGCGGTTTGCGAAGGGTTCATCTCCTTGTCATATCAAGCTTTGCGCCCCGGTCCAAAGGTCACGATCAGAACGAGCGCAGGACCGAAAAATTCGCTGCCGCCTAAACCGAACTTTCACAAGTCTTGAGTCATACTAACAATTAAGGGGCCTTCTGCGGAGTTTGCGGCAGGCAAATTTAAGGCGTGTTGTGCCGCATGGCGAAGAAAGTTCTCATTGTCGACGACGATCCCACCCAACGCCGCCTGATCCAGGCCGTGCTTGAGCGGGAAGGGTTCAATGTCAGCCAAGCCGACGGCGGCGGGGCGGCGATCGACCAATTGCAGACAGGTCTTGCGCCTGATGTGGTGATCCTTGATCTGGTCATGCCCGGCATGTCGGGGATTGAAGCCCTGACCGAAATGCGCGCGCGCGGCCATGCCATGCCGGTGATCGTCTTGACCGCGACGGGCGGTGTCGAGACCGTCGTTCGCGCCATGCAGGCGGGCGCTCAAGACTTCTTCATCAAGCCCGCTTCGCCAGAGCGTATTTTGGTTTCATTGCACAACGCGCTGCAAATGGGCTCTCTTCGCGGCGAAGTCGACCGGCTGAAAAAGAAGCAGTCCGGTCGCATGACCTTTGACGATTTGATTGGCGACTCCGCGCCCATGCGGCGTGTCAAGGCCATGGGGCAGCGCGCCGCTAAGTCCTCCATTCCGGTGCTGATCCTTGGCGAATCTGGGGTTGGTAAGGAAATGATCTCACGCGCCGTCCATGGCGGATCAGATCGCGCGGGCAAGCCGTTTGTCGCCGTCAATTGCGGCGCCCTGCCCGAAAATCTGGTCGAGAGCATCCTGTTCGGACACGAAAAGGGCAGCTTCACCGGTGCCCATGACAAGCACCTTGGCAAGTTCATGGAAGCCAATGGCGGCACGCTCTTCCTCGACGAGGTCGGCGAACTGCCGCTCGACATGCAGGTCAAACTGCTGCGGGCCCTGCAAGAGGGCGAAATTGACCCGGTGGGGGCCAAGCGCTCGGTCAAGGTCGATGTTCGCATCGTTTCGGCAACCAATCGCGACCTGGCCAATTCGGTGGCGCAAGGGCGTTTCCGCGAAGACCTCTATTATCGTCTGAACGTCTTCCCGATTGAGGCCCCTTCTCTGCGCGAACGCCGGGACGATATTCCAGCCCTTGTCGATGCCTTCATCAAGCGCTTCAACGCCGAAGAGGGCCGCAGGGTGCTGGGCGCCACGCCAGAAACCCTCAATATGCTCTGCGCCAATGATTGGCCGGGCAATGTCCGTCAGTTAGAAAATGCCGTCTACCGCGCCATCGTGCTCGCCGATGGCCCCTATCTGACGGCAGCCGACTTCCCGTCTATCAGCGGCGTTCACCCCGGCTTTGACGAAAGTGTCAGCTCCGAGCCTGCGACGGTTGCCGTGTCGAGCCCGGTTTCGCTGGAAGGCGCCAATCCCGGTCCGGTGCGAATTCTCGATCAGCGGGGGCATTTGCGCACCCTTGAGCAGATCGAACGCGACCTGATCCAACACGCCATTGAAATCTATTCCGGTCATATGACCGAGGTGGCGCGTCGGCTCGGCATTGGTCGCTCGACCCTTTATCGCAAGGTGCGCGAACAGGGCCTCGAAGCATTAGTCAACGAAGCAGTCTAGACGGCGGCCTCTGGCGCTTCCCAAGGCGGAAAGTCGATGCGAATCCGCAGGCCGGGGCCAGCGTCCTCGGCCTTGATTTCGGCATGGTGGGCCCGGGCGACGGCGGCGGCGAGGCTCAAGCCCAAGCCAGAGCCGGGCGTCGTGCGACTGCGGTCGCCGCGATAAAACCTCTGAAAGATACGCTCGCGCTCCACCGCGCCGACGCCAGGGCCATCGTCCTCGACCGTCAACCGAACGCTCCGCCCCAGGGTCTCGACCCGCACCTCCAGACTGGAGCCCGTCGGCGTGTGAATGAGGCTGTTTTCCACCAGATTAGCGATCAGCTGGGCGAGGAGGGAAGGTTCGCCCGAAACATATTCGTTTCGCGGCGCATGTAAGACGAGACCGTGACCTGCGTCCTCGGCCGAGGGGCGAAATGCCTCGACAACCCGTGCCGCGATTTCGGAAAGATCTAGCTTTTGAAAGGCGGCGAGGTTCGCGCCCGCTTCCAACTGACCGATGCGTAACAGCGCTTCGAAGGTTGCCAGCACCTCGTCAATCTTCTCAGACGCCCCTTCGAGTGCGGCCCGCATGGCCACCGGATCAGGAGGTCCCGCCAAAGCCAGTTCGACCCGCTGTTTCAAATGGGCGAGCGGGGTGCGCAAATCATGGGCGACATCGTCCGAAACCTGGCGGACGCTGATGACAAGGTTTTCGATCTCATTCAGCATACGGTTCATCGCCAGGGCGAGGTGGTCAATGTCGTCGCGGCGATCGGCAGGGCGTACCGGTGCGCGCAAAGTCATGCGGCCTTCGGACACCGCATCCGCCGTATCGGCAATGACTTCGATCCTGGCTAAAATGCGGTTCACATAGCCTAGACCCGCCGCGAGCGCGACAAAGAGAGCCGCGCCCGCCGAAAGGATGAAGACCCGCAAAAACGAAAACTGCAGCGCGCGCGACCGACTCAAATCCTCGCCCAGCGACAAGTGCGCCCCATTGGCCAAGGGGACGGTTAAGACCCGAATGCGAAAATCCGCCTCGCCGCTCGCGCGACCGCGAACGGGCAGCAAGACTGTGGAAAAGCCCTCGACATAGGCTTGCTCCGGCAGGTCTCCGGCAATGCGCTGATGTTGCGCATTAGCCAGCCGAAACAGAAACCGCTCGCCGCCGCGCTCCCGGTCTTGCACCAATTTGGCCAGATTGCTGAACGACTTTGTGGCGACGAGGGTGGTGATCACGCCCGCCTCGCGCGCCAACCGCGCCTGGGCGGTTTCTTCAACCGGGCGGCTGATGACGAGGAAGGTGGCAAGACCGCTGACGCCGAACGCCGCCACGAACAGCAAGGACACAAACAGCGCCACCCGGGCGCGGGTCGAGCGGAAGGGGAACCTAACTGGCAACCAACATATAGCCCGCACCGCGCACCGTCTGAATGATCGGGGCGAGGTTGCCGCAGGCCTCCAACTTAGCGCGGATACGACTGATGTGGGTCTCGACAATGGTGGTCTTGGGGTCGAAGTGAAAATCCCAGACATGCTCCAAGAGCATGGTGCGCGTCACGACGCGATCTGCATTTATCATCATAAATTCAAGCAGTTGAAACTCTTTTGGCTTCAGATCGAGCACCACATCGCCACATTTGGCGCTGCGCTGAAGACGATTGAGTTCAAGGGCGCCGAGCCGCAAGCTGGTCGCCGCCTGTTCGCGCAAGGGGGCTCGCCGTCCAAGCGCATTGATCCGTGCATTGAGCTCAGAAAAAGAAAAGGGTTTGACCAAATAGTCGTCAGCGCCCGCTTCGAGCCCTTCGACCCGGTCGCCCACCCCGCCCAGCGCAGTAAGAAAGATGACCGGTGTCTCCACCCCGCCGGCCCGCATGGACTTTACGGCCGACAAGCCATCAAGTCCCGGCGTCATTCGGTCCATGACAATGACATCATAACTTGCGTCGAGAGCCAGGAAGAGGCCGTCGCGCCCATCAGCGGCATGGTCAACCCCGTGGCCCAGCTCTTTCAAGCCGCGCGTCACATAGGCCGCCGTCTCCGCATCATCCTCGACCACCAGCACTTTCATGCCCGTATTTTCAACCTGTTTCCAACCTGACCTTGCGACCCTGTGGCATCGAGACGACCATAGGCGCGATCCAAACATCTCGCCACCCTATCACAAGTGGGGCACGACGGAGCGTCGCCACTAGACATTCGATCTAGAGGTCTGCTTTCGGTTGCTAAGCCTTAAGGTCATTCCTATAAGGCCCTGCAACGAGTTCACGGTTTGACGACGCCAGGACGGCGTTGCGGCGCGGGGACTTTCACAGCTTTGGTTCCAATCGCCCTCGGGGACTCCCATGAACATCCACGAACATCAGGCCAAGGCCGTTCTCAAAGAGTTCGGCGTCAACGTGCCGCAGGGCGGCCCCGCCTTTAGCGTCGCCGAAGCGGTGGCGGCGGCCGAGGGGCTGAAGGACTCCAAGGTCTATGTGGTCAAGTCACAGATCCACGCGGGCGGACGCGGCAAGGGCCGGTTTGAAGGCTTGGGTCCCGACGCCAAGGGCGGTGTCCGGGTGGTGAAGTCGGTGGCTGAGGTCAAGGCGAACGCCGAGGAGATGCTTGGTCGCGTCCTCGTCACTCACCAAACGGGCCCCAAGGGTAAGCAGGTCAACCGGCTTTATATCGAAGAAGGCGCCGACATCGCCCGTGAGCTTTACCTCTCTCTCCTCGTCGATCGGGAAACGAGCTTTGTCTCTGTGGTCGCTTCGACCGAAGGCGGCATGGATATCGAGGAGGTTGCTCATTCCATGCCGGAAAAGATTATCACCTTCGGCATCGATCCGGCCACCGGCGTCTTTCCGCACCATGGCCGCACCTTGGCCAAGGCGCTGAATTTGAGCGGCGATCTCGCCAAACAGGCCGCCAAACTGCTTGGTCAGCTCTATGCAGCTTTCAACGCCAAAGACATGGCCATGCTGGAGATCAACCCCTTGATCGTCACCGGCGGCGGTGAATTGAAGGTGCTCGACGCCAAGGTCAGCTTTGATGACAATGCGCTCTATCGTCACCCGGACATGGTGGCGCTGCGCGACATGACCGAAGAAGACGAGAAGGAAATCGAAGCCTCCAAGTTCGATCTCTCCTATATTGCCTTGGAAGGTGAAATTGGCTGCATGGTCAATGGGGCGGGTCTGGCCATGGCCACCCTCGACATAATCAAGCTCTATGGCGCTGCGCCGGCAAACTTCCTCGATGTCGGCGGCGGCGCGTCGAAAGAAAAAGTCACTGCAGCGTTCAAGATCATCACCGCAGACCCGAATGTCAAAGGCATCTTGGTCAATATCTTTGGCGGGATCATGCGGTGCGACATTATCGCCGAGGGCGTGGTCGCCGCCGCGCGCGAAGTGGGTCTAACCGTTCCCCTGGTGGTGCGGCTTGAGGGCACAAATGTGCAGCAGGGCAAGGATATCCTGGCTGCCTCTGGCCTTGCCATCACCGCCGCCAACGATCTCGCCGACGCTGCGGCCAAGATTGTTAAGGCCGTCAAGGGCTAAGGGCCCGCTCCCCCCGTCACACCCCATCTGACGCCGCACCTGCGGCGACGACAAGGACCCGCTTCCCATGTCCATCTTGATCGACAAGAATACTAAGGTCATCTGTCAGGGCATTACTGGCGCCCAAGGCACCTTCCACTCGGAACAGGCCATCGCCTATGGCACCCAACTGGTCGGCGGCGTCACGCCGGGCAAGGGCGGCCAAACCCATGTCGGCGTGCCGGTTTTCGATACGGTGGAAGAGGCTATGCACGCCACCCAGGCCGACGCGAGCGTCATCTATGTGCCGCCGCCGTTTGCCGCTGACTCGATCCTCGAAGCCATTGCTGCCGAAATTCCGCTTATCGTCTGCATCACCGAAGGCATCCCGGTGCTCGACATGGTCAAGGTTAAGCGCGCTCTGTCGGGCTCGAAATCGCGGCTGATCGGGCCCAACTGCCCAGGCGTTCTGACGCCTAACCAATGCAAGATCGGCATTATGCCGGGCAACATCTTCTCGGTCGGTTCGGTGGGCGTGGTTTCGCGCTCCGGCACCTTGACCTATGAGGCGGTGTTCCAAACCACCAATGCAGGTCTTGGTCAAACAACCGCCGTTGGCATCGGGGGCGATCCGGTCAAGGGCACGGAATTTATCGACATCTTGGAAATGTTCCTGGCTGACGAGGCCACCAAGTCGATCATCATGATCGGTGAAATCGGCGGCTCGGCCGAAGAAGATGCAGCGCAATTCCTGCTCGACGAAGCCAAGAAGGGCCGCAAGAAACCCATGGCTGGCTTTATCGCCGGACGCACAGCCCCCCCCGGTCGACGCATGGGCCATGCGGGCGCCATTATCTCGGGTGGTAAGGGCGGCGCGGAGGATAAGATCGCTGCGATGGAGCGCGCGGGCGTGCTTGTATCGCCCTCGCCAGCAGCACTGGGAGAAACATTGCTTCAGGCGCTGAAAAACGCCTGATTGTCACTATGTAAAGGAAGTGGGTCTTAGATAATGGTCTATGAATGACCATTCGGACGGCGAGCAAAGCGATTTGACCACGCAGCGCATCTCCGTCGGGAGAAAACGGCATGGCTGACGATACTGGGCGACTGAATCAAATTCTTTCGGAAACTTCGTTTCTGTATGGCGGCAACCTCGCCTTTGTCGAAGACCTTTATCAGAGGTATGGGGCCGACCCGCTCTCGGTTCCAGCGGACTGGAAGGCCTATTTTGACGCCCTGAGCGAAACGCCAGCTGCGATCTCCGCCTTTGGGTCAGAGCCGCAATGGACCCCGGTCACCCTTGACGCCAAGCGCCCCGAATGGCTCTCCGCGCTCGATGGCCAATGGCCAGACGATCCGCGCGGCGCGGCAACCGCCAAGCCTGTGGCGGCCAAGTCAGAAGTCGTCATTCGCCAAACAAGCCCCGGCGCGACCGAAGCCCAGATTCGCGCCGCCACGCTCGACAGTGTGCGGGCGATTATGATGATCCGGGCCTTTCGGATTCGTGGCCACTTACACGCCAATCTTGATCCTTTGGGCATGGAGCCAAAGAAGGAAAACGCGGAGCTTGATCCAGCCTTCTATGGCTTTGGGCCCAATGACTATGATCGGCCGATCTTTATCGACAAGGTGCTCGGCCTCGAAACGGCGACCTTGACCGAAATCTTGGCCATTCTGCGCCGGACCTATTGCGGCAATGTCGGCGTGCAATACATGCACATCTCGGATCCTGACGAGAAGCGGTGGATCCAAGAGCGTATCGAAGGCAAGGACAAGGAAATCGTCTTCACCCCGGAGGGCAAAAAAGCCATCCTGAAGAAGTTGATCGAGGCCGAAGCGTTTGAGCGCTTTCTGCATAAGCGCTTCCCCGGCACCAAAAGGTTTGGGCTGGACGGCGGTGAAGCCCTGGTCCCGGCCATGGAGCAAATCATCAAGCGCGGCGGCGCTTTGGGCGTCAACGAGATCTTGCTCGGCATGCCGCACCGTGGGCGCTTGAATGTGCTGGCGGCAGTGATGGGCAAACCCTATCGGGCGATTTTTCACGAGTTCCGTGGCGGATCGAGCGTGCCGTCGGACATCGAAGGTTCCGGCGACGTCAAATATCACTTAGGCGCCTCGTCTGACCGGGTGTTTGACGGCAATAGCGTTCATCTGAGCCTGACCGCCAATCCCAGCCACTTGGAAATCGTCAATCCGGTCGTGCTCGGCAAGGCGCGGGCCAAACAGACCTTTGCCCTTCGCGAAGACCCGGTTGGCGGGCGCGGCAAGGCTCTGTCCATCCTGTTGCACGGCGATGCCGCCTTTGCGGGCCAAGGCGTGGTGGCGGAATGTTTCGCCTTGATGGGCTTAAAGGGCTATCAGACGGGTGGCACCATCCATCTGATCGTCAATAACCAGATCGGATTTACCACCAGCCCAAGGTACTCGCGTTCGACGCCCTATCCGTCTGACGTCGCGCTAATGGTGCAGGCCCCGATCCTGCACTGTAATGGCGATGACCCGGAAGCTGTGGTGTTCTGCGCCCGTGTCGCCACCGAATATCGCCAGAAGTTTGGCAAGGACGTGGTCATCGACATGTTCTGCTACCGTCGGTTTGGCCATAATGAAGGCGACGATCCGACCATGACCCAGCCGGTCATGTATCGCATCATCAAAGACCACCCCGCCACCCGCGAAATCTACGCCAAGCGCTTGATTAACCAGGGCGTTATTACCGAAGCGGAAAGCGCGGCCCTGGTCGCGGAGATGGAAGCTCACCTCGACGCGGAATTTGAGGCGGCCAATAGCTTCAAGGCGGAAAAGGCCGATTGGCTCGACGGCAAATGGTCGGGCTTGGGCGCCTCGGTTGGCACCGACCTGCGCGGCGACACCGCCGTTCCCTTGGCGAAGCTGAAGGCGCTGGGTCAGAAGGTGACCGATATCCCGTCGAGCATTGACACCCACCGCACCGTCGCCCGGGTGATCGAGGGCCGCCGTAACGCCATTGAGTCCGGCGAAGGCTTGGACTGGTCCACCGGCGAAATGCTCGCCTTTGCCTCCCTGTTGGAGGAAGGCTTTAAGGTCCGGCTGTCTGGCCAAGACAGTGTGCGAGGCACCTTTAGCCAGCGCCATTCCGGCGTCGTCGATCAAGGAACCGAAGCCCGCTATATCCCGCTGCAAAATCTGAGCCCCAGCCAGGGTGAGTTTGAGGTGATCGACTCGGCCCTGTCCGAAGAGGCGGTGCTTGGGTTTGAGTATGGCTATAGCCTTGCTGATCCCAATACGCTCGTCATGTGGGAAGCCCAGTTCGGCGACTTTGCCAATGGCGCCCAGGTGGTGGTCGACCAGTTTATCTCGTCGGGCGAGCGCAAGTGGCTGCGGATGTCGGGCCTCGTCATGCTGTTGCCGCACGGCTATGAGGGCCAAGGTCCAGAACACTCCTCGGCGCGGCTTGAGCGCTACTTACAAATGTGCGCCGAAGACAATATGCAGGTGGTCAACTGCTCGACGCCCGCCAACTATTTCCACGTCTTGCGTCGCCAACTGCATCGCCCCTTCCGCAAGCCCTTGGTGGTCATGACGCCGAAATCGCTGCTGCGCCACAAGCGGGCGGTGTCGCGGCTGTCGGAAATGGCAGAGGGCTCATCCTTCCACCGGGTGCTGTGGGACGATGCCGAGGCCCATCCCGATCTGGCGGGCGGCATCAAGCTTGTGGCCGACGACAAGATCCGTCGCGTGATCATGTGTTCGGGCAAGGTCTATTATGACCTGCTCGAAGCGCGGGAAAAGAAGGGCGTCGACGACGTCTATATTCTGCGCCTTGAACAATTCTATCCCTGGCCGATGCAGTCGCTGCGCAAAGAGTTGTCGCGGTTCAAGACGGCTGAAATCATCTGGTGTCAGGAAGAGCCGAAAAATATGGGCGGCTGGACCTTTGTCGATCCCTGGCTTGAACTGACGCTTGAGAAGGTCAAGATCAAGGCCAAACGCGGTCGCTATGTCGGTCGCCCTGCATCCGCCTCGACGGCTGCAGGCTTGATGAGCCGACACCTGCGCGAGCTTGAGGCCTTTACCACCGAAGCCTTCGCTTAACCCTGCCTCCCGCCTTGCCAACCGAAGTCTTATTCCGCCAGGAGCTTATTCAACATGGCTGACATCCTCACACCCGCTCTGGGCGAATCCGTCAGCGAGGCCACCGTCGCCCGTTGGACCAAGAAGCCAGGCGACGCGGTTCGCAAGGACGAACTGTTGGTCGAGTTGGAGACCGATAAGGTGTCGCTCGAAGTGGCCGCCAGCGCCGATGGCGTCTTGTCAGAAATCTCAGCCCCGACAGGTGCGACCGTCGCGGCTGGCCAAAAGCTGGGCGCGCTGACCGTGGGCGCAGCGGCGGCGGCTAGCCCAGCCTTGGCCCCGGCAGCAGCTGCAACGGCGCCTGCTCCTGCGCCATCGCCTGCCCCGAGCGCAACCGGCAGCGCCGATGTGGTGACACCTGCCATGGGCGAGAGTGTGACCGAAGGCACCTTGGGCGTCTGGAAGAAGGCGGTGGGAGACCGCGTGGCCAAGGACGATCTCTTGGTCGAGATTGAGACTGATAAGGTCGCTTTGGAAGTGACCGCGCCGTCGTCTGGCGTTTTTGCTGAAATGCTGGCCCCAAGTGGCGCTTCGGTGAAGCCCGGCCAAGTATTGGCGCGCATTTCCGGTGCTACCGACGCCCCGACGCCGATGGCTGCGGCTGCACCCGCGCCCGTGGCAGCCGCAGCCCCTTCACAAGCCGCCCTATCGCCCGCTGTGGCGCGCATAGTCGCCGAGAATAATCTCAATCCGGCCGCCATCGCCGGAACCGGCCGCGATGGCCGAATTCTGAAAGGCGACGCACTCGCCGCCACCGCCGCCCCTGCGCCAAGCTATATCCCACCGGCTCCCACCCCCTTGCCGATGGTCGCCAGCGCGCCGCGCCCTGACCAACCGCGCGAAGAGCGGGTACGCATGACCCGCCTGCGCCAAACCATTGCGCGGCGCTTGAAGGATGCGCAAAACAGCGCCGCCATGCTGACCACCTTTAACGAGGTGGACATGTCGACGGTCATGGCCCTGCGCGCCACCTATAAGGACGCGTTTGAAAAGCGTCACGGCGTGAAGCTGGGCTTTATGGGCTTTTTCGTCAAAGCCTGTATCGCCGCCTTGAAAGAAGTGCCCGCCGTCAATGCCGAGATCGATGGCCAAGACCTGATCTATAAGAACCACTATGATATCGGCGTCGCGGTCGGCACAGAAAAAGGGCTTGTGGTGCCCGTGGTGCGCGACGCCGATCAGTTGAGCTTGGCGGGCGTTGAAAAGACAATTGGTGCGCTCGGGAAACAGGCCCGCGACGGCAGCCTCAGCCTCGATCAATTGCAAGGTGGCACCTTCACGATTTCAAATGGCGGCGTCTATGGCTCGCTGATGTCAACGCCGATTTTGAACGCGCCCCAGTCGGGCATTTTAGGCATGCACAAGATCCAAGACCGCCCCATGGCCGTCGGCGGTCAGGTGGTCATCCGCCCGATGATGTATCTCGCCCTGTCCTATGACCACCGCGTCATCGACGGCAAGGAAGCGGTGACCTTCCTCGTCTCCGTCAAGGACCATATCGAGGATCCGCAAAGGCTGATCATGGATTTGTAGGGGGAGCGAATTCGAGCCGCGTCAGTTCGACATTACCGACGAAAGCGCCGAAATCCGACCTAAGGATTGCCCCCAAATGATTGCCCTTAGGGAGAATGTGCGTCAAATTACACCAATAGTGTGATGTTATCGCCAAAGGGCTTTTTGATGGGGACCGTACGCAAGACCATTACGCTGACGGATCAACAGGACGCTTGGATCACGGCCCAGGTTGCCGAAGGCCAATATACAAACGACAGCGAGGCAATTCGCGATCTCATCCGTCGCGAGCAAGAGCGTCAGTCGATACGTTCGGCGCTCATCGAAGGCGAAGACAGCGGCGCGCCCGAGCGCTTTGATTTTGCCGATTTCAAGCGACGTAAGGCTGCGGAGCTTGGCTGAATATCGGCTCAGTCCGAGAGCTCAGCGTGATCTCGATGGGATTTTCAACTATACTGCGGCGCAATGGGGCCTGTCTCAAGCCCTGCGCTATACAGATTTAGTAGAGGCCGTCTGCGCCGAACTGGCCGCCGCGCCGCACCTCGCCCAAAGGTTCGATTCTATTCGACCCGGCTATTGGCGACGACGCGTGGAAAGCCACCTCATCTATTTTCGCCCGACCCATTATGGAATTGCAGTCATTCGCATTTTGCATCAGCGCATGGAGGCTGACCGTCACCTTTAAAACTTGCGTCTCGCGTAGCTCCGTGTGCTCCGGACCGCCAAATTGGTGTAGGGTGCGCCCATGCCGCGCCTCGCCAAGGTTGTCTTCCCCGGCCAGTGGCGTTCGACGCTTTCGCCCCCGACGCCCTGCCCGTTTGCGCCATCGGGAAATCTCCGCCCTCCATGGTCACCAGGTTTCGACCGCTAAGCCCGGAACCCTTCCAAATTCTCCGACATTGGCGGTCACCAGTACAGCGCCGACAGCGCGTGCGTGAGCGGCGATCAAGAGGTCGTTTGGGCCGATCGGTGTGCCAAGCTGTTCAAGCGCGGCGCGGACTGCGCCATAGTGGCTGTCAGCAGGCGCCTCAAGCGGCAAGACCTTGATTGCCGCCAGCAGGGCCGCGACCTGAGCCGTGAGTCTTGGCGAGGCCTTTTTTGCACAGCCGTAGCGCAGTTCGGCGGCGGTGATGATGCTGACACAGATACCGCTGGGCCCAACCTCGGCGATGCGGTCTCGGACACGGCCTTGCGGATTTTTGGCTAATTCGGAAACAATATTGGTATCGAGCATATAGAGGCGGCTCAAAGGTCAAGGTCCTTGAGCGCCAACAGGCTTTTGTCCACGTCCGGAAAAGCATCTTCTGGCGGAAGTGGGATCAGTGTTGCAAGCAAGGACAGGAGATCCTGGGCCGGAACGGGCTCTATGATCAGCCTTTCACCCTCACGGTGAATGCGCACGCGGTCGCCAGGTAATTCAAAGTCGGCAGGAATACGAAGGGCTTGGCTCTTGTTATTACGGAAGAGCTTCGCCTCCCTCGGCGCTCCAGGATCACGAGACTGCGCGCGAGCCATCAGGATACTCCATGCATATGCACAATCATATACATGTAGCAGGCTGGAACATCAAGACCCATCCTTCCTAGAGACACCGGTTGAAAATTCATTCACCCCTTCGGTCCCGACGCACACGCTCCGGGCCAAATTGGTGTAGGGTGCGCCCATGCCGCGCCTCGCCAAGGTTCTTTTGCCCCTGCCCCTGCCAGAGGCGTTCGACTAT
>CAIMFV010000005.1 GCA_903840435.1 uncultured Caulobacterales bacterium | reverse complement strand
TCGTCCGAAAGGCAGAGGAACGAACCGTCGAGGCCACATGGCAGCGGGTCGGTACGCTGCTCGACGCGTTCACCTCACAAGAGTGCGCGAATTACCTTCGCCACGCCGGATATGCTTCCGTCCTATCCTGACAGACTCTAGGGGCGGAGTTTGTAGCCGGTCGAGAAGATCCGCCAGACGATCATCAGCGACAAAACAAGAAAGCCCAAGCTGACGCTGAGACTAATGACCGGCGCCACATCGGAGTGGCCGTAAAAGCTCCAGCGAAAGCCGGAGATTAAATAAACCACCGGATTAAACAGCGTCACACTGCGCCAAAACGGCGGCAACATATTCACCGAATAGAAGCTGCCACCCAAAAAGGTTAGGGGCGTGATGACGAGGATCGGGCCGATCTGAAGCTTTTCCCAGGTGTCGGATAAGAGGCCAATGATGAAGCCAAAGAGCGAGAAGCTCAGACTGGTCAGAACCAGATAGGCGAGCATCCAAACGGGATGCAGGATCTGGAAGGGCACAAATACCCGCGCGGTGATCAGGATAATCAGAGCCAGGATCATCGACTTGGCAGATGCGGCGCCAACAAATCCAATGACCGCCTCCCACCAGGCTATGGGTGCTGACAAGACCTCATAGATTGTGCCGGCCCATTTGGGCATGAAGATGCCAAAGGCTGCATTGCCAAGACTTTCGGTCAGCACCGAAAGCATCAACAGGCCAGGGACGATGAAGGCCGCATAGGCAACGCCGTCAATGGCGCTCATCCGCCCGCCAATGGCCGAGCCGAAGACGACAAAATAGAGGGCGGTGGAGATAACGGGCGCCAGAATGCTTTGGCCTAGCGTGCGAAACCAGCGGCCAAGCTCATAGCGAAAAATGGCGACGACGCCGATCAGATTCATGCGGCGCGCTCCGACACCAGATCCACAAAAATATCTTCGAGCGAGCTTTCTTCGGTTTTCAGGTCGCTGAGCTCCAGCCCTTCATTTTGCAATTCCGCCATCAAGCCAGACATCAAGGCGTTGAGGCCAAGCTCACCCTCTCGGGCGTCAAAACCGAGGGTTAAGGTGCGGCCTGCATCGCTAAGCTTGACGCCTCGGGCCAAGAGGGGGGCGGGTAGGCTGGCAATCGGCGCGGTCAGGGTCAGGACCAGCGCCTTTTTCCCCAACTGACGCATCAAGCGTGCCTTTTCCTCGACCAGGATCAATCGGCCCTTGGAGATTACCCCAATTCGCCCGGCCAATTCCTCCGCTTCTTCGATGTAGTGGGTGGTCAGCACCACGGTCACACCGCGATCCGCGAGCTTTTGCACCAGGGCCCACATGTCACGGCGCAATTCCACATCAACGCCGGCTGTCGGTTCGTCGAGAAACAGGATGGTGGGTTCGTGGGCCAAGGCCTTGGCAATCATCACCCGCCGCTTCATGCCGCCCGACAGGGTCAAGATGCGGTTATCGCGCTTGTCCCACAAGGAGAGGTCACGCAGGATCTGTTCGATCAGTCCAGGATTGGGCGGCTTGCCGAACAGGGCCCGACTATGGCGCACGGTCACAATGACCTTTTCAAACGACTCCACATGCAGTTCTTGCGGCACCAGTCCAATGCGCGCCCGCGCTTGGCGAAAGTCACAGGCCACATCGAAGCCGTCGACGCGCAGTACGCCCGAGGTGGGTCTCACCAGCCCACACACTGCGCCGATCAAGGTCGTCTTGCCCGCGCCATTGGGCCCAAGGAGCGCAAAGATTTCCCCCCGCCCGATAGATAGGCTGACATCGTTCAGCGCGCAAAAGCCCCCCGCATAGGTTTTGCTTAAGCCTTGAATATCGATGGCAAGATCAGCACGATCAGGGGAGGGGTCAGATATCATTTAACAAGATTGACCTGTTTCGCCGGTCTCGGGCAAGCCCAATTGCCGTCTAGGCTGTGACAGGTGAGCCGTTCAGGTCGCCAACCAGCCCGCCGCCTTCAAACCCGCCACAGATGCGCGCGCGACCGGCGCCCGCAGGCCGGTGACCAGCTCAAGCTCGACCTTGCGTCCGACATAGTGGACGCGCGTCACCGCGCGGCGCGCCACCCACCAGGACCGATGCACTTGTCGACCGTCCTCAGCGTGAACCGCGGCGAGCGCCTGACTGAAGGTGGCATAATGAAGCTGGGACCCGCTGCGTGTATGGACGCGGACATAATGGTCCTCCATCTGCAGACAGAGAACCTCGGCGGCGATGATCGTGGCGCTTGGTCTTTGCGAGGGTTGCGGTATGTCTACCGACCCGCTTTGCGCCGTGCCTTGACGCCTGAGCCAAAGCACAAAGGCACTAAACGGCAGGCTAACCAGCAAGGCCTCACCGTACCAAGCCAAGGGCGTGACAAAGCGCGCCGCACGCGGCCAGAGACTTGTATCGACCTTAAACGCGATCCAGGCCACCGGCGCGGTTAACAGGATGACCGCAAGCCCGACACTCAAGGCTTCAGGCGCCTTGATCCTTGTGCCAAGCCGCAAAGTTGCGCGGACGCCAACGCCAAAGAGCGCGCCTCCCACGACAAACATCCCGGCCCAATAGAGCACGCGGCGCGCCGTCGGGCCGTAGAGGAAGGTGCCAAAGGGGCCGATGAGACCGACAAAGGCGCCAAGCCCGGCCGCTAGCGCAAGTTCAAAGCGCCAGTTGCCCCATGTCCATCCGCTCTCACGCGTATCCTTCATCGATCAACGGGCTCCGATCCGCTCGCCCATCCCCGAACCCAGTCGCCCATTGGCGAAATGCCGCTTTCGGACCCCCGCTCCCTCAGGACAGATGGCGGACGTGACCTGTCTTCGCAAAGGATGATCCCATGTTCAAGGTTTGGCGGATCGGCGCCCGCTTCGCCGCATATTTCGCTTCCGCATTTCTGATGTCTGCGGTCCCTATGTCTGTGGTTCAGGCCGCCGAAGAGTCGCAGATCGCTTTCACCCACACGACCATGCCCGACCCGAACGGCGGCGAGGTCGAGCTCGGCATTTGGGCTCCAGAGGCCCCGCCGGTTTCGGGTCAAAGGGCGTTGATCGTTTTTTCCCACGGGACGGGCGGCGTCTATTCCGGACACGAAGATACCGCCCAAGCGCTTGTGCGGGCAGGATTTGTCGTCGCCGCCCTCACCCATACAGGCGACAATTATCGCGACCAGTCCAAGGTGGTCCAGATCGAGAATCGTCCCCGCCAACTCAAGCTCCTCATCGACTATATGCTGACCCGTTGGGAGGGCCATGCGGGCCTCGACCCTAACCGCGTCGGGGCCTTTGGGTTTTCCGCTGGCGGCTTTACGGTGCTGGCGCTGGCGGGTGGAGAGCCGGATTTAACTTTGGTGCGTCCGCACTGCCGCGCCCATCCGCAGTATTTTGACTGTGGCCTGGTGCAAAAGGCGCGGTCCGAGGCGGAGTTAAAGGAACGTGCCCCAACGACCTGGATCCATGATGGGCGCATTAAGGCCGTCGTCGCCGCAGCCCCGGCGCTCGGTTTCGCCTTCGGTTCGCAAGGACTCGCGGCCGTCACGGTTCCGGTCCAGCTTTGGAAAGCCGAGTTTGATCACATCTTGCCCGCGCCCGACTATTCTGACGCCGTCCGCGCCACCTTGCCGAGCCCGCCGCAATTCCACACGGTTGCCAATGCTGACCATTTTGACTTTCTGCCGCCGTGCAATGCGGTGCAGCTCCAATATGCGGGCTTCATATGTGCAAGCCGCCCAGGTTTTGACCGCGCGGCGTTTCATGCAGAGTTCAATCGTGAAGTGACGGCCTTTTTTCTGAAAACATTGGGCGCGCCACAGGGTTAAGTCTGCAAACCGGAGGGAGTTTCGCCGCCCAACCCTATCTTGTCGGCGGAAATTCGCGTAAGGGGCGGCCATGTCTTCTCCCGAACCCGTTGAAACCGTCGCTTGGCCCAAGGCTTTGCATCCCCGTTTGCGCAATGCCTTGACTGAGCGCGGCTATCTTTCGCTGACACCGGTACAAACCGCTGTGTTGCAAAAGGAGGCGATCGGGCGTGACCTTCTGGTCTCGGCCCGTACAGGGTCGGGCAAGACGGTCGCCTATGGCCTTGCCCTGGCAGACGCCATTCTCGCCGACACAGGCGAGCTGCCGCCACCCAGTGCGCCGCTTGCCCTGGTGATTGCACCCACCCGCGAGCTCGCCTTGCAAGTGCAACGCGAACTGGAATGGCTTTATCGCGGCGTGGTTGTCGCATCCTGCGTCGGCGGCATGGACCCACGCGCCGAGCGTCGTCTGCTTGAACGGGGCGCCCAGATTGTTGTCGGCACGCCGGGCCGCTTGCGAGACCATTTGGAGCGCGGCCAGCTTGATCTGCATGAACTGGCCGCCGTTGTGCTCGACGAGGCCGACGAAATGCTCGACCTCGGATTTCGCGAGGAGCTTGAAGCCATTCTCGACGCGGCGCCCCAGGATCGGCGGACCCTGTTGTTTTCGGCCACCCTGCCTAAGCCCATTGTCGACCTCGCCTCGACCTATCAGAAAAAGGCCGTCCGTCTGTCGATTGGCGGCGGAGAGCAGGGCCATGCCGATATCGACTATCGCGTGGTGACAGTTGCGCCGAGTGAAATTGAAGCAGCCGTGGTCAATGTGCTGCGCTTCTTTGATCCCGACGGGGCGCTGATCTTTTGTGCCACCCGTGAAGGGGTAAAGCGGCTGTCGGCCAATCTCAACGACCGGGGCTTTGGGGTTGCGACCCTGTCAGGCGAGTTGAGCCAAAACGAACGCAGCCGTGCGCTACAAGACCTGCGCGACCGCAGGGCCCGTATCTGTGTCGCGACAGACGTTGCGGCCCGCGGCCTTGATATTCCTGACCTTGATCTTGTTATCCACGCCGACCTGCCGACCAACCGGGAGACCTTGCAGCATCGGTCGGGCCGAACCGGCCGCGCTGGCCGCAAGGGCGTCGCCATCTTGCTCGCCCCGCACCCCAAGCGCCGCAGGCTGGACCAGATGCTCAAAGGTGCCCGGCTTGAAGCCAAGTGGCAGGCCGCGCCCACCGCTGACGAGATCCGTGCCAAGGACGAAACGCGGATGATCAGCCAGGTCGCGTCCTTTGCGGATGCGTCGGAAGAAGATCAGGTCCTGGCGCGCAAGCTCGCCGAGGGTCGCGATGTTTTGGATATTGCCGCAGCGCTTGTCGCCCTGTCGCGCACCCGCATGCCCGCTCCGGAAGAATTGGCTGAGTCAGGCCCCATTGGACCGCCGCCGTCGCGTGACGAGAGGCCAAGGTTCCAAGATGGTCCCCGCTACCATGATGCCAGCGAGCCCGAGGCGCCCAGGCCTGGCTTTGAAGATGCCAGCTGGTATCGCATCGAACTTGGACGCTCGAAGAATGCCGAGGCGCGGTGGCTCCTGCCGCTCATTTGCCGTCGCGGCCATGTCACGCGCACCGATATTGGCGCGATCCGGGTGTTTGAACGTGAAACTCGCTTTCAGATCGCTGCATCCGCCATCGAGCAATTTGACCGGGCTGTGGCCAAGGGCGATTCGGATGGTGGGCGGATTGCCAAGCTCGACATCAATGCCGAGCCGCCACCCCGCGACCGAAGCCAGTCCTCCAAATCCTATCGCAAGGCGACGAATGTGGCGGAACCGAGCACCAAGCCCTATCGCGACGGACCGAAGCCCCACGGCCGCGCCGACTCCGCTGACTGGAAGGGCAAGGACAAAAAGCCATCTGAGGGCAAGTGGGCCGAAGGACAAAAGCCCTTCAAGGCTAAGCCGTTCAAAGATAAGCCCTTCAAAGATAAGCCGCGGTTCGACAAGGGCGCGGACGGCAAGCCAAACTTCGCCAAATCGAAATCGAAGGCAAAGCCTGAACCTGCCTAAGCTTTTCGTGCTCAGGCCTTAGGTTTGCGCGTAAGGCCGAAGGCGCGGGCCTTGGCTTCGTCGAGTTGACGTTGCACCAAAGAGGCGGCGGCTTGGCGGCGGCGCACCATTTCCGGCGGTGCGTCAGGCTCAAGGCCAAGGTCCTTACCGGTCAGTTCGGGAGGGTTCGGCGATTTCATCACAACTCCTTCGACGCGCAGTGCCCGTTTGCTGACATAGGCCCCTCAGCCTCTCTTGTCGTTAGGGGATCTATGTGTTCTTGTAATGTTCTGTTTGCGGGAGGCGGCATGCGTTACGAGGAGATTTGGTGCGGGGTGAGATTTCTCATCGTTTCGCCCCACGATGTGCGCCATTGCCGCGCGCCAGGTCTTGTTTGCTGGGTTCGTCGGGATGTGGACTTGCGCCGCACGCTGCTATGGGTCGGCGAGGCACAGGTCATTTCGCAATTGGCAATTCAAGGGTCGCAAGATTGGGCCAATGCCTTGGCCTTGGGCGTCAATGAGACCCATATTGCCATTGTGCGGGGCACCCGTCTGGATCGGCTGGGATTAAAGGCCCACCTGGTCAAACGGCTAGGGCCACCGCTCAATCCGCCGTCAAAGGCGACCACGCTTGCCCCTGCACGGGACGCTGAGTTGCCTCTGGCCTTGGGTGAGGCGGCGCATGAGACCTTGCTCCGAGTGGCGCAAGCGCCGGTGTCGCTTTAAGGTCGCCAGACTCACGCGAAAAGGCGACCTATGGCGCAGCAATCCTGGTCGGTGACCGATATCCCCTTTGGCTTGGCCATATTGGTCGGATTTGAAATGATGGGAGAGGTCGTTTCGCATCTGATGCCCGTCAAGGCGCCCGGCGCCGTCATCGGCATGGTCTTGCTCACCGCTGTCCTCGTGCTTGGCGACGCCAGACCCAAGTCTCAGGATCTGGAGAGGCTCGCGCCGACCGCACTCGACCGGGTCGCCGACGCCATGATTGGCAATATGGGCTTGATGTTCATTCCGGCGGGCGTCGGCATTGTCGCGCAGTTGGGCTTGGTCAGTGCTAATTTGGTTTCGCTGACAACCGCGGTGATTGTCTCCACCGTCGCCGGCTTGGTCGCGACGGGGGCGGTATTTGTTCGGGTCATGGGGTCGCGAGCGGGTGGCGAAGGTGACGACCAATGAGCTTTGAGCTTGCCGGTCCCTTGGTCTGGCCGGGCCTTACCCTACTTGCCTATCTGGCAGGGCGGGCCGTGCAAAGGCGTCTTGGCGGCTCAGCCCTCGCCAATCCTGTCTTGATCGCTATAGGAATTATCAGTGGACTGATTATTGCGACGCATATTCCCTATGGGCGTTATTTTGCCGCCGCTCAACCCATCCACCTGCTGCTCGGGCCAGCGACAGTTGCCCTCGCAATTCCCTTAGCGCGCAACCTCCATCATATTCGCAAGTGCGCCCGCGCCGTCACCTTGGCCTTGGTCACAGGCGGTGCGACCGCCATGGTCACTGCCGTTGGCATTGTCTTCATCCTAGGGTCTCCTCGCGTGATTGGCATGACCATCACGCCAAAATCCGTCACCTCGCCCATCGCTATGGGCCTTGCAGAAGAGATCGGTGGAATTCCGGCCCTGACGACCGTATTGGTCATCGCAAGCGGCATTGTCGCCAGCGCGCTTGGCCCGTCAGTGTTTCGCCTGTTGAAGATCAAGGATTGGCGGGCAGAAGGATTGGCCGCAGGGGTCGCGGGCGGCGGAATTGGCTCGGCCACGATTGCGGTTCGCAATGGCCTTGCGGGCGCCTTCGCCGCTGTGGGCATGGGCTTGAACGGCGCCTTGACGACCTTGCTCGCCCCCCTGGCGCCGCTGATTTGGAAATAGCGCGCGCGGCAGGCCTTTACAGAAAGTCAGCCAAGGTCTCGCGCGCCAGCATGTCCTCATAGGTCGGGCGGCGGCGGATGACGGCAAAGCGCGCACCTTGAACCAAGACTTCTGCCGCAAGAGGGCGGGCGTTATACTCGCTTCCCATCGAGGCGCCATAGGCGCCCGCCGACAGCATGGCCACCAAATCGCCTTCGCCAAGGTTGGGTAGGCTGCGGTCCTTGGCGAAGATGTCGCCGGTCTCGCAGATCGGCCCTACCACGTCGAACGCCTCAAGCGGCGCGCCATTGCCTTGTCGCACGGGCCGAATGGCGTGGTAGGCGTCATAGAGTGATGGGCGAAGGAGGTCGTTCATTCCGGCATCGACCACCACAAATTTACGCCCCTCCGGGCGGTCATGCCGGGTAATGACGCGGGTCAGGAGGACCCCAGCATTGGCCACCAACATCCGTCCGGGCTCAAAGGCAAGATTGACGTCGAACTTGGCAAAGACCCGCGCCACCATGGCCGCGTAATCGGCGGGCGAGGGTGGGTCCGGCGCATCGGCATAGGGCGCACCGAGCCCGCCGCCCAGATCCAGTCGGCTGACCGGAAAGCCTTCCGCCCGCAAGTCGCGCGCCATCTCGCGCATTGTGACAAAGGCCGATTCCAACGGTGTGAGGTCAGATATCTGGCTGCCAATGTGACAGGCGAGCCCAACAGCATTGAGGTTTGCGTGGGTCGAGGCGCGGCGGTAGAGCCGCTTGGCTTCCATCAAGGAGACGCCGAATTTGGAATCCGCCTTACCGGTGGTGATCTTGGCGTGGCCACCTGCGCCGACATCGGGATTGACCCGAATGGCAACGGCGGGTCGCCGGTTCAGCCGCGCGGCAATCTGGCCAAGCCGTTCGAGCTCTGACTCCGACTCGATATTGATTTCTGCGACGCCCACAGACAGCGCGAAGGCAAGTTCTGCGTCCGTCTTGCCGACGCCAGAAAAAATCACCCGATCTGCTGGCACGCCCGCCGCCAGGGCGCGACGAATTTCACCCTCAGAAACCGTATCCGCCCCTGCGCCTAGATCACTCAGGGTTTTGATCACCGAGAGATTGGCGTTCGCCTTCACGGCATAGGCAATCAAGATGTCTCGATCCGGTCCAAGCGCCTGGCGCAGCGCATCGCGGAACACCTGATAGTGGCGACGCAGTGTGGCGCTGGAATAGACATAAACGGGCGTGCCGACCTGTTCGGCGATCTCAGCCAAACGGACGTCTTCACACCAAAGCTCGCCCTCGCCAGAGGGGCCGGGCCGGTCTTCGAAATGGTTCATAGGTTTGGCGGCGTCACCGACACCGGCCCGCCAAAGGGATTAGGCGATCCGTCAACGGGCGTGGCGCGCAGCGGCGTCAGCTTCTGATTAGGGTCTTGGATGTCGCGGGTCGATTTGGGCCGATTATCGAGGGTCGGGTCTGGCTGGTCGGCCACAGCATTGGGATTAGCCGTCGGTTGGTTTTGCGCCTTGGCCTTGGCGGCCTTGGCTGCGGCTTCTGCGGCAATTTTCGCTTGGTAGTCGGCCTTGGCCTTTTCCCCGATCAAGGGGGGCGGGGTCGCCAATGGGCCAACCTTGCCGCACGCGGTGAGGCTAAGTGCCAGGCCCAGTCCCAGAAGGATCTCGATTTTAGGCTTCATTTTGTAAACGTTCCTTCCAGAAGGCGATTTGGCGACGAACTTCACTTGGCGCTGTGCCGCCAAAGCTGAGACGGCTGGCGACCGAGCGCTCCGCCGTCAAGACCTGATAGATGGCCTGATGAATTCGTGGCTCCAAGGCCTGAAGTTCGCTCAGCGGCAAATTGGGCAAATCGACCCCTAAGGCTTCAGCCCGTTTGACACTGGCGCCGGTGATGTGATGGGCCCGGCGGAAGGGAATGTCGAGCTCGCGCACCAGCCAGTCGGCCAAGTCCGTCGCAGTCGAAAAGCCGGACGCCGCCGCAGCAGCCATCCGTTCGCGATTGGGCGTCAGGTCAAGGATCATGCCTGCCATGGCGGCCAGCGCCAAGTCCAGTGCATCAAACGCTTCGAAAACCGGCACCTTGTCTTCTTGCATGTCCTTCGAATAGGCCAAGGGCAGCCCCTTCATCACCAGGGTGAGGCTGGTCAAAGCGCCAAAGATGCGTCCGGTCTTGGCCCGCACCAATTCGGCAGCATCGGGATTTTTCTTTTGCGGCATGATCGACGAGCCGGTGGTGAAGGCGTCGGACAGGCTGATGAAGCCAAATTGTGGCGTCGACCAGATGACGATCTCCTCCGCCATCCGTGACAGATGGGTCGCGGTAATCGAGGCGGCGCTAAGCGCTTCAAGCGCGAAATCACGATCGGACACACTGTCGAGCGAGTTGCGGGTCGGACCGGCAAAGCCGAGTGCCGCCGCTGTGGCGTGGCGATCAATGGGAAAGGGCGACCCTGCGAGCGCGGCGGCGCCAAGCGGGCACTCATTCATCCGTGCCGAAGCATCCTTAAATCGCGCCGCATCGCGCCCGAACATTTCCACATAGGCCATTAGATGATGGCCAAACGTTACCGGCTGGGCCGGTTGCAAATGGGTGAAGCCCGGCATCAAGGTTTCAGCCTCTTCCTCAGCCCGGGCCAAAAGCGCCTTCACCAGTGCGATAAGTCTTTGGTGCGCGTGATGGCAGGCGTCGCGCACATAGAGCCGAAAGTCGGTCGCCACCTGATCATTACGTGAGCGCGCCGTATGCAGACGCCCGGCCGCCTCGCCGATCAATTCCGCCAGCCTCGCCTCCACATTCATGTGGATGTCTTCATACTGGTCGCGGAAGGGAAAGCGACCTTGTTCGATCTCGGTCCGGATCTGGTCCAGGCCAGATTGGATCGCCGCTTCATCGGTGGCGTTCAGCACGCCTTGCGCCCGCAACATCGCCGCATGGGCTTTCGACCCGGCCAAATCCTGGGCCCACAGACGTTTATCGAAGCCGATCGAGACATTGATGGCCTGCATCAGCTCTGCGGGCTCGCGTTCGAAGCGTCCACCCCATATATCCTGACCTTTGCTGGGTTTGGGATTGGCAGAGGACGGATCGTGCATGGGTGAACCTTCAAAAGCGCCCAAGGGGCCGCAAATTCGGTGGCAATCCGGAGGGATCGCCTTGAGCGTCGCGGTCGTGGTCGGCGTCCTCTACATCAGCTTGGGGGGCTTCTTCAAACCCGAAGCCGAACATAGACGCGGTCCAAGTGGCGAATCTTGGACACCTGCCGCCAATTCCGGCGGGGCGGTCGCCGCGGAAAGCCAAGGGGCGGGACCCGCGCTGCATATTATTCCGCAGCTCACTCCAGCCTCAGCCAGTCCAGCGGCGCCAGACGCTACCTTTGTCGACGCCAGCGGAAAATCTGTCCAGCTGAAGGATTTTCACGGCAAGGTGGTGCTGGTGAACTTCTGGGCGACTTGGTGCGGTCCGTGTCGGGTGGAAATGCCAGCCCTGGCCAAGCTGCAAGCCGCCTATAGCGGGCGCGATGTGGTGATCTTGCCGATCAGTATCGATAGCCCACGAGCCACCGACAAGGCCAAGGCCTTTATTGCCGCCAATGCGCCCTTGCGCTTTCACCAAGACCCCACCTATTCCCTACCGCCGGCCATGACGCCTCCCGTGGTCGGCGTGCCCGCCAGCTTTTTGCTGGACCGGCAAGGGCGGGTGCGCGCGCGGGTCGATGGCGACGCTGACTGGACCGGACCCAATGCCAAGGACAGGATTGATCGCCTCTTGGCCGAATAGGGCTCTGCCTTGTTCTCGCCCCGTATTTTTGGCAACCAGGGCCAATGATGAACCGTCGCGCCCTAATGACCGCCGCCGCCGCCCTGACCGGAGGCTTGATGTCGCCGGGTTTCAGTCTGGCTGCTGAACCGAAACTCGATTTACGGCAGGTCCTGACGTCGGAAAAGGTGCCAGCGCTTGCCGTTGCGGTGGTGACGGCAAAAGGGCCTCCGGTAATCAGCGTCCAAGGGCTTCGCCGCGCAGGTGGCCGCTTGAAAGTCGCGCCTGAGGATGCCTGGCTGATCGCCGACAATACTATGGGCGTCACCTCGGCAATATATGCGCGTTTGGTCCAGGCCGGACGGCTACATTGGGACACGCCGATTTCTGAGCTCTTCCCCAAGCTTAGCCTTGATGCGGGTTGGAAGTCCCAAACGGCCAAGGCGCTGTTCGCCCACCGCACAGGCGTCGATGATCGGGTTTGGATCACGCCTGAATGGCTGAATGCCCGCCACGCCGACACACGGCCCGCTCGGGTCCAGCGGGCGGAATTGGCGGCGCAACTCCTCGCCGAACCGCCAAGCCTTGCCTCAGGACCGTTTCTCCTGGCCCGGGCCAACTATATTTTGGCAGGCGCGGCCATGGAGGCCGTTTGCGACCAAGACTTCATCGATCTCGCCCATGACGAGGCGTTTGATTGGTGGGGCGCAGCCGAGGCGGGGTTCGGTGCCCCCTTAGGCGAAAATCCGAGTGGCCATCGGCTTGGACCGGATGGCGCCTATGTCGCCGTGCCCCCAGGCGAGTTTGCCGACTATCCCGCTGTCATGCAGCCAGCCACCGGCGTCCATCTGTCGCTCGCCAGCTATGCTCGCTTTATCCAATTGGTCCTGACCAATGGCGGCGGATGGCTATCGCCAGACCAACTCTCGCGTCTCGCCCGCCCCTATGACAGCACCACCAGCACCTATGCGCTCGGCTGGCGGCTCAAGCCCGAGCTCGGCTGGGCCAAGGGTCCTGTGATCGGCCATGAGGGCTCGAATGGCTTGTGGCGGCACAGCGTCGTCATCGCCCCCGAGCGCGATCTCGCCGTCATCGTCGCCTGCAACGCCGATAACGAAATCGCCTGCCAAAAGGCGCTGCAATTGGCGCTGAAGGCCTATAATCCCGAACAGCCACCAAGCTTTAATGAGCTCAATCTTGGGTGAAGGCCTCACCGCTTTCGGATTGAGGCCCCAGGTTCAGGCATCGGGTCTGATCTACGCTCAACGGTAAGCGCCATCGGCATTGCCCAGGTTGCTGAGTTTAGCGGCCAGCTTAGGAGTTTGACACCCGCGCCGCTGACTTGGGCTTCCCATCGAGCGTAGAGTTTTCGGTGATAGGCACCAATCCTCACGCTCTGACATGCGATTGGGCCGCCATCGAGGTTCAGAGCCAGGGTCAGTCCTAGCGGTGCCTTTCTGAGAAATTTCGCCAACGAGTCCAGATTGAAAAAGGCGTCCTGAGTTGTGCCAATAATGATCCGGCCATTGGTGTCCTTGCCAACGAAAGTTCTATTGGCGAGCCAACGGCTTTGAGTTGTGACGTGCGTTGTTCCGTCGTCCCCAATCAGGAGCGGATAGGAAACCATTGCGTTTTCAGAGTGCTCAAGCGCTGAATTCCAGTTCCTCCTGCGTAAATCAATAATGTCGGCTTGTCCGTCGCGCGAAACGAACGCGCCAGCCGTCGCCTGATATTTCGAAGGTCCAGCAAAAACGCCGTTCATTTTGACGGGCGTGTCGGGATAGCCTTTCAGACCGAAATAGCTCCCGTTCACAATCAAAAGCGAATCCGGTAGCTCTTTTTCCCATTCGTCAATTCCAATATCGCCCTTCGGCGCGTTTCGAACCGTAAAGCTATAGTTCTCTGGGTCTATTCTGTTCAGCAATATGACGTCTAAGGTCTTTCCCTCGACGATTACGGGCATTTCAGCAGTTTCGAATCCAAGGCTTCTGGTTGTCCAAACGATTGGACCGCTGACGGCATCCGGTTGCGGGGTCTTGAGCGACGCGCGCATCGCGGGAGATAGGCGAGGATCATCGGCCGTCATGACGCGCCAATAGGAGCCACCCCTTCGATAAATAACGCCGAAACCATACGCGCCGTACTTTGACCAAATCCCTCCGATCACAATAATGCAGCCAATTATTGTGACTAATGTCACTGCAAAAATGATTTTCAGTGATCGATTAGCCAAAAAACTCTCCAGATCTCTGAATTTGCGAGATGTGTAGGCTAGCGAATCCTAAGATCTTGCGAACGCATTTACTTGGACTTCACCCCAACTCCGCAACCGCTCGCCAGGCCATCTCGATGGCGACATCGGTATAGGCGCCGCCGCCGCAGTCGGAATTGGCGATAGCGATGCGGCCAAAGGGCTTGCGGGCGAGGGTTTGGGGCAGGGCTTCGTCGGGCAGTTCTGCCTCCCAGAGGAAGTTGCGTTCCGGCGCATAGCCATGCGGCCAGCGGTTGACGATGATGGCTGAAATGGTTTTGGCCGGGTCAAACCCTGCCGGCGCCAAGATTTTGGCGAGTTGAGTGCGCAGTTCGCGCTCAAAGGTTTCAAACGAAGTCGCCAGGAGTTCGGACCGGCCAATCCGGTTCTGATCGTGTTCGGGAAGGCCTGCTGCGCAGGGCGTGCGGGTCAGGTGCAGCAGCGTCGGACGGTCGGGCGTCGTTGGGCCGACATAGTCGCCCATCGCCACCTTTTGATTGAGATAGAGCGATGAGAAATAGCCATTTGGGGCCCAGATGGAGGCGACCTTCAGCGCTTCGAAAGCCCGCCAGTCGCTCAAGCCCACCGTGGTATAGACGAGCGGTTCCTTGACCAACTCGTGCATGGCAGCCTTCTGCCCATCTGGCAGGTCGGGGCACAGATAGGGGATCATCATGTTCCAACAGGCCATGACCACCTTGGAGGCGCGAACTCCATAGGTCCTGCCGCCGCGCAGATAGGTAATCTCGACCTGCGAGGCGGCATTGGGCGGGCCGTCATGGCGCACACTGACGACGGGACTTGAAAGGCGGATGCGCACCGGCGAGGTCTGGCGATCCAGCGCCGCATAGTCCGTCCGGGCCGTGACGATGTCGATGGCATCTTTACCTGAAAGCGCCTCTGGCACGAGGGCGCGCACCAAGAGCCGTGCCAAGCTGGCATTGCCGTCTGGAAAGTGGAAAACATAGCTGCCGCCCTGGCAATAGCCTTTCGGCGTAAAGCTCATCCGATCCGTGGGTCCTGGGGCGAGGTTCAAGCCAAGAAAGCCTGGAAAGCCGAACCCCCAACAGTCGAGCGCCGACACCGCGTCAATCCCAACCGTCCACTCACCCTTGGTGATGCTGTGCAAGACATTGAGGGCGCTTGGTCCCACCCCCACCATATCGCGCAGATAGGCCTCATAACTCATCCGCGACAGCAGGTCTTTTTTGACCTCCGAGGACTTGTCGGGCCATGCGGTCACCGGGCCGACAAAGACGCGGCGCAAATCGGCGCGCGCCTTATCCGTGAGCGGGGTCGCCGCCAAGAACCGGTCGACAGCCTCTACCGTTGGCAAGGTGTCTCGGACATTGGGCAGGCCCGCCACCAGCCTGTCCTCGCCAAAGGTCTCCTTATCAAAAAACACCCCAAGCCCCATGCCGCGTTGGGCGTAGAAGTTGCGGTCGTGATAGGCCTTTTCAAAAGTGATCGGATCCACCCCCAAATCACGCAGCAGTCCGTCCGCGACGGCGCTATAGGCGCGTGGACTGTCAATTTCTAAGGTGCCGCCATTGGCCAGATGGGTCTCGCCTCCAAGCACCACCTCATTGCGTTTGGCATGGCCGCCAAAATCATCATGATTGTCGAGAATGAGCACCCGGGCGTTCGGATGGGCCTTTCGGTAGAAATAGGCGGCGGAGAGCCCACTTAAGCCTGCGCCCACGACCACAAGATCATAGTGTTCACCCGTATCCAAGGGTCGCAAGGTTTGGGCGCCGTCGCGCAGGGCGTGGGCCTGCTCAAACGAACCGGGATGACTGCCCCGCAAGCCTTGCAGACGTGGGGGATAATAGCCCGGCTGATCTTGCGGGCTTGGCTCCGCCATTGCTGCGAATGCGCCCTTGCCCCCAAACGCCGCCGCCACGCCAAGGCCTGCGCCGCCTAGCACATCTCGGCGCAGGATTTTCCGTCCCATGCCAAGCTCAAGATCACGTCCGCGGGGAGGGCGCATGGGGGGCTCCTTTAAGGCTAGCTATCGTAGCTGACGGCCTTCAGCGCGGGCAGGGCGGCATCAAGCGACTTGGCGATGGTGGACACCGCCTGATCGATCTGGGCGTGGGTGATGATCAAGGGCGGCGAGAACACCAGGCTGTCGCGCACGGCCCGTACCATCAGGCCGTTCTGGATGCACAGGTCGCGAACGATCAGGCCAGCCTTGCCTTCCTTGCCGCCGAAACGGTGATTGGTCCCGGGCTCTGAGACAATCTCGACCGCGCCGATCAGGCCGAGCGAGCGGGCCTCGCCGACCAAGGGATGCTTGGCAAGCTCGGCAAAGGCCTTGGCGAGATAGGGACCTGTGTCGTCGCGGGTCCGCTCTACCAAGCCCTCACGCTCGATAATGTCGAGATTGGCAAGCGCAACGGCGGCGCAGGTCGGGTGACCTGAATAGGTATAGCCATGGACAAAGTCGTCGCCATAGCCGCGCAAGGCCTCGACAATATGGTCAGCGACGCCGACGGCCGAAATCGGTAGATAGCCGGACGACAGTCCCTTCGCCATGGAGACGAGGTCAGGTTTGACGCCGTAATGGTGGTGGCCAAACCAAGCGCCTAGTCGGCCAAAGCCGCAAATGACTTCATCGCAGACGAGCAAAATGCCGTATTTTCGACACACAGCCTCAATGCGCGGCCAATAGTCTTTCGGCGGAATGATGACCCCGCCTGCGCCTTGCACCGGTTCGCCGATAAAGGCCGCGACCCGCTCTGGCCCGACCGCGAGGATCTTATCTTCCAGCTCTTGCACGGCGCGGGCGCAAAACGCCTCCTCGGTTTCGTCAAAGCCCAGATTGAACTTGTAGGGCTGCATGATGTGCTCAATATCGCCGAGCAAGGGCCCGCCCTGGCTGCGCATAAAGGCCATACCGCCAAGGCTCGTCCCTGCAATGGTTGAGCCGTGATAGGCGTTATGGCGGGCGATGAAGACGCTACGCTGCGGCTCGCCCTTGATCTGCCAATAGAAGCGGGCCGTGCGCATCACCGTGTCGATGGCTTCCGAGCCGGAGCTATTGAAAAAAATGTGGCTGAGGTGACCGCCGAGCAAATTGGACAGACGCTCCGCGAGCTTGATGGCGGGCGGCGTCGCGGTTTTAAAGAAGGCATTGTAATAGGGCAGCTCGACCATTTGGTCATAGGCGACCTTGGCCAGTTCTTCCCGTCCATAGCCAACCATGACGCACCAAAGGCCCGCCATGCCATCGAGCAGCGCTTCGCCATGGCCGTCATAGATCACACAGCCTTCGGCGCGGGTGATGATGCGGGCGCCGCCAAGGTCGCGCATCAGGCCGTGGTCTTGGTGCGGCGGCAGGTGGTGGGCCACGTCCAGGCGGCGCAACTCGTCAATATCGTAGTTCCGAGGCTTCATCATCTTCCCTTAGGTTTTGAGGCTGTTTAGGGCGGTGGGAGCGTCGAGGCCCGCTCCGCGAAGGGCGCCGCCTAAGAGGCGGAAATAGGTCTGGGCGTCGGGATTGGTGTCGGCGTCCCATTCGGGGTGCCACTGCACAGCAAGCACGGGGGCGCCGTTCACTTCGGTTGAAAAGGCCTCCACCAGCCCGTCGGGCGCATGGGCTTCGGGGCGCAAGCCAGGGCCGAGCTCGCCGACGCCCTGGAAGTGGACCGAATTGACCTGCAAGTCTTCCTTGCCCAGAGCGCGCGCAAGGTGGGCGCCTTGGGTGAGCCGCACCGGATGGATGTGGTCGAACATGGCCGCAAAACTCACGTCCTCCGGCGCATGGTGGCGCAAGAGGTCGGGGCTTTTGGACGTGTCGCGGCGCAAGGTGCCGCCAAAATAGACGTTCAGTTCTTGCAGGCCCCGACAGATGCCGAAAACCGGCTTTCCGAGGTCGAGGAGCGCGCTGACCATATCCATGACCATCTGGTCGCGCTTGGGGTCATAGGGGCCAGAGAGATCGTCAGCCTCGCCCTGGCCATAACGGCTTGCCTCCAGATTGGACGGACTGCCGGTCAACAAGAGGCCATCCAGACGTGGCGCAACCTCGCGTGCCGACATCAGGCCGGGCAGCGAGGGAACAAGCAAGGTGGCGGCGTCGGCATAGCGCATGGAAGCTGCCAGATAGCGGTCGATTACCGCCTGGGCCGGTTCGATGCCGACCGTGCGCTCGCAGCAGATGACGCCAAGGACGGGGCGGGTCATGACAATAACACGGCTGGCGAACAGGCATGCCAGGCCAGCCACACAGGTTGATCAACTTGAAAGTCTTCCTGGTCCCAGCGGGTCAGGTTGGAGCGCAAGGCCTTGATGCGACGCCCGGACGTAAGATCAACCTCATAGACAGACTCAGACCCCAGATAGGAGATGTGACGGATGAAGCCCGGCTCGACATTGGCCCCTTCTGGCGCATCTTCCATGATCGGCTTGGCCTCGCCGTCCTTGCGACCCTTTAGCTCGATCTTTTCCGGGCGAATGGCGATCCACAGGGTCGAGCCCGCTGCGCCGGTGACGCCGTGGTCAAGAAAGACAGGCGTGGTCAGTTCCGCACAGGTGATTTCCGCGCGGTCGGGGTCGTCACGGCTCAAAATGCCTTCGAACATATTCACCTGACCGATAAAGTCGGCGACGAACCGGCTATTGGGGAATTCGTAGAGGTCAGACGGCGCGCCGACCTGTTGTAGGACGCCACGGTTCATCACCGCGCAACGCGAGGCCATGGCAAGCGCTTCGTCCTGGTCATGGGTAACGATCAAGAAGGTGACGCCGACCTTTTCCTGTAATTGGGTGAGCTCAAAGCGCATTTGCTCGCGCAACTTCGCGTCAAGCGCCGACAGGGGTTCATCGAGCAACAGCACCCGCGGGCGTTTGACCAGCGCCCGGGCCAGGGCAACCCTTTGGCGCTGCCCGCCGGAGAGTTGATCGGGTTTGCGCTCGCCATAGCCGTCAAGCTTGACCAAGGCCAAGGCCTCTTCCGCCCGGCGTAGCCGTTCGGCCTTGCCGACACCCTCAACCGTCAAGCCATAGGCGACATTGTCGCGCACGCTCATATGCGGAAACACTGCATAGGACTGGAAGACCATATTGACCGGGCGACGATTGGGCGGGGTGTCGGTGACATCCTTGCCGTCGATCAGGATGCGGCCCTCATCTGGGTTTTCAAATCCCGCCACCATGCGCAAAAGCGTGGTCTTGCCACAGCCCGAGGGTCCTAACAGAGCAAAGAACTCCCCTTCGCTAATGGAGAAGGAGACATTGTCGACCGCGATCACCTTGCCATAGCGCTTGGTGACGTTTTCGAAGGTAATGATGCTTTGAGCGGGTTTGGTCATGATGTGTTTGGACCCGTACTAATGCGGCGCGGTCGCAGCGGCGCCGTCTGAGCCTTGCAGCCGCAGTGCAATCGCCGTGAGCGCCACGGTGATGACGATGAGCAGGGTGGAGGCCGCATTGACTTCTGGCGTCACCGAAAAGCGGATCATCGAATAGACCTTGACTGGAAAGGTGGTGGTGTCAGGGCCTGAGGTAAAAAAGGTGATGACGAAGTCATCGAGGCTGAGGGTAAAGGCAAGCAGGCCGCCGGCGACCAGACCCGGTCGCATGTGCGGCAAGATGACATCGATCAGAGTGCGCCATTCGCTGGCGCCCAAATCACGGGCCGCCTCCTCCTGCTCGCGGTTGAAGGAGGCCAGCCGGGCGCGCACCACACTGGCGACAAAGCTGAACGAAAACGAGATATGGGCGATGATGATGACGCCTAGATTGAACGGCCACACCATGTTGGTCGGCCAGGGCAGGACCTTGGTGAAAAACACCAGGAGCGCCACACCCATGCAGATCTCAGGCACGACAATGGGCAGGGCGAGCCCGCCTTCGAGGCCGGCTTTGAACGGAAAGCGAAACCGCCATAGGAGGAGCGCGGTCGCGGCCCCCAACAGGACGCTGAACAGGGTGGAGATCAGCGCAATGGTCAAGCTGTTGATAAAGGCCTGGATCAAGCTATCGTCGCCAAGCACCTGGGCATAATAGTCGAGGGTAAATCCGCGCCAGACAATATTGCGCCGCGAATTGTTGAACGAAAACACCATCAAAGTCAGGAGCGGCGAATAGAGAAATACCGTCGTCGCCACCATCCAGGCTCGCAATGGCCAGCGGGCAAGATAGTCTAGAGGACCGGGACGCGAACGGCTCATGATCTCGCCTCCTTTTTCGGTGCGAAGACAGATTGCAGCGCGATGGCGACGAAGGTGACGTACATCAGGAGAAAGGAAATGGCCGCGCCAAACGGCCAGTCATTGGCGGCCTTGAATTGGCGTTCGATGACATTGGCAATCATTTGACTGTCGACGCCGCCCAACAGGTCCGGTGTCAAAAAGGCTCCAACTGAAGGAATAAGTGTCACCAAGATTCCGGAGGCGACGCCAGGCATGGCGAGTGGCAGCACCACCTGCACCATTGTGCGCAAGTGACCGGCGCCAAGGTCAAGGCTCGCCTCCAGAAGCGACCGATCCAGTCTGTCCAGGGCCGAATAGAGCGGCAGCACCATGAAGGGCAGCTGCACATAAACCAGACCCAAAACCACGGCGAAATTATTATAGAGAAGATCAAGCGGCTGAAAGGCGGGCAGGGCTGGGCCGTGAACCAGATGCAGCACGCCTGCAATGCCATTCCAGACAATATGCAAAAAGCCGTTCACATAGCCCTGCGTGCGCAATAGCGCCATCAGGGCATAGGTACGGATGAGCAGATTGGTCCAAAAGGGCAGCATAATCAGCAGCAAGAGCCAGGATTTCGTCTTGGCCTTGGCAAAGGTGATGGCAAGCGCAATAGGAAAGCCTGCGGCGAGACAAATGAAGGTGGTGAAGGCCGCAAAGGCAAACGACTTGATCAGGATCGACAGATAGAGCGGATTGAGTGCGTGGGCGTAGTTGGCAAAGGTGCCGTCGACGGTAATTTCGGTCAGGCCTTCATTGTGGCCAAAACTATAGGTCCAGACGACAAACAGTGGGGCCAGCAAAAAGGCGAAGAGAAACAGCGTTGGCGGCGCCAGAAGGCTGGCGAACATGCCGGGGCTTTTTTTCCAGCTCTCATTGACTGTTTCCGCCATGGCGCGCCCCTTCGTCCCTCTCTCAAGCCGCGCGAACGCGGGTCAGAAGTTCGTCAAACATGCGCGTCCGCTCCACGCCCTCAAAGGTGCTGTATTCGCAATTCTTCATCTGGTCGGGCGGCGGAAAAATCGCTGGATTATTTCGGTAGCTGTCCGGCATCAGGTCCAGCACAGCCTGGTTTGGCGTCGGGTAAAGGATGGTCGAGGAAAGGTCAGCACCGACCTTGGCGTCGAGCATGAAATTGATGAAGCGGTGGGCGTTGTCGATCCGTGGCGCGCCTTTTGGGATGCACATGCAGTCGGACTGTAGAAGCGAGCCTTCTTTCGGAATCACAAAGGCCAGGTCATCATCTTCCGCCATAACCTGAGCAATATCGCCATTATATTCGAGCACAATATCGACATCGCCCGCCAGCAACAGGTCCTGGCCATTGTCTTCGTGGAAGACGCGAATGTTCTTTTTTTGCCGGATATACATGGCCTCAATGGTCGGCAAAAGGCTAACCGGAATATTGGTGCCGGGATGGCCAAGATATTTGGCCGCTAGCCGCACCAGATCGTCAGCCTCGTCGAAAATCGCAATCCGGCCCTTATAGCGGTCGGAATCGAACAGCCATTTCCAGCTATTGGGCACCCCATCGATCTTCGATTTGCGATAGCCAACCCCCAGCGCCAACCAGGTGTAGGGGATGGAATATTTGCGACCGGGGTCAAACGGCGCGGTTTGGAAGGCGGGTTGTAGATTTTTGAAGTTCGGAATCTTGCTCTTATCGATAGGCGTCAGCATGTCGGCAATGCGCATGCGGGTGACAAAGTCATTGGTTGGGACAATGACATCAAAGCCCGGATTTCCCGCCCGCAGCTTCGAGAACAGCTCATCATTATTGGCAAACAAGGTCAGGGCGACGGAGACCCCCGTCTTGTCTTTGAACCACTCAAAGCTGTGTTTGCCGATATAGGTGTCCCAATTATAGAGGTTGAGCTTGGCCTCCTCGCCATTGGGGCCACGGACGACGGGTTTGCCGCATCCCTCAAGCGAGACGCCGATGGCCGTCGCGCCCAGTGCGCTCAGAAGCGAGCGGCGGCCAAGCTTTCGGCCAATGCGTTTTGGGAACAGGTCCCGGTCAAGCATTCTGCAGGTACCATTCGAGATCAAGCTCGGTGACCACCTCGAAAAACCGATCCTGCTCTTGTCGCTTGAGGGCCGCATACATGGCGACAAACCGTTCGCCGAAATAGTCCTTCATAATGTCGGAGGCGGCAAAGGCATCGGTGGCAGCAAACCAGTTGGAGGGCAGCTTAAGATCGGACTTGGCTGCGGCCGCATAGCCATCGCCGACCACCTTCGGGCCCGGATCGATCTGGTGCTTTAGGCCGTAATGCACACCTGCCAAGAGTGCCGCGAGCGCCAGATAGGGGTTGGCGTCGGCACCCGCCACCCGGTGTTCGACATGGCGGGTCGAGGGAGGGCCTGCCGGAATGCGCAGAGAAACAGTGCGATTATTGACTCCCCAGGTCGGCGCGACGGGCGCATAGGAATTGGCCCGGAAGCGGCGGAAGGAATTGGCGTTCGGCGCAAAAATCGCCATGGAGGGACCGAGCAAGGCCTTCATGCCGCCAATGGCATGTTTGAGGCGCGGGTCCCCTTCTTCGTCTTGCGATGCAAAGATATTTCGGCCTTCCGCGTCGGCTAAACTGACATGCAGATGCAAGCCATTGCCCGCCTGATCGGAGAAGGGCTTGGCCATAAAGGTGGCTTCCATGCCGTGGCGCAGGGCGACACCTTTAGCGAGGCGCTTATACATCACCGCTTCGTCAGCGGCGCGCAGCACATCTGGCTTATGGCGCAAGGTGAGCTCGATCTGGCTGACGCCATATTCAGCGATGGCGCCCTCCAGCGGCACGCCTTGCGCGTCGGCCGTGGCCCAGAGCTCGCGCAGGAAGGGGCCGATATCTTCCATTTCTCGCAGACCATAGACGCCGTTCAAGGTGGCGCGTCGGCCGGTTGGTCCGTGCAGTGGGGCCTGTAACCTGCCATCCGCGGCCCGCATGGCATCGACCAGATAAAACTCAAGTTCACAGGCCGCCACCGGCGTCAAACCGTCTTGGGCAAAGCGATCAATGATCGACTTCAAGACCACACGCGGATCAAGGTCAGACGGCGCACCGTCCAGTTCGTGCATAGAGACGAGCACCTGGGCTGTGTCATCGCCAAGCCAGGGGGCGGGAACCAGCGATCCGGCGACGGGTCGCGCCAAGAGGTCGGCATCGCCGTTTTCCCAGACGAGGCCGGTGTCATAGGCGTCTTGGCCGGTAATATCGACCACCTGGACCGAGCCCGGCAGGAAGCGGCCATAATCATAAATCGCTTGCAACTCATGGCGGCGCAGCCGTTTGCCGCGCGGCACGCCACTCATGCCGGTGAACAGCACCTCCACATAGTGGATGTGCGGATTGGCGGCCAGAAAGGCGCGACATTCCTCAGGACTGGCGGCGAGGCCGGGCAGAAGCGGCTTATCCATGGGTCAGGCGGGCCTCGTGGTGATCGAAACGGATTTTAGGTCCGCGTACTTATGCAGCGCATGCAGTGACCTGTCGCGGCCAAATCCGGACTGCTTAAAGCCGCCAAACGGCATGACAATGTCACAGGCATCCCATCCGTTCACCCAGACGAGCCCGGCCTGCAACTGCTCGACGCAGCGAAGCGCGCGGTCAAGGCTCGCGGTCCACAGTCCTGCCGCCAAGCCATAAACCGTGTCATTGGCGAGCGCTAAGGCTTCTGCCTCCGTCTCGAAGCTGAGGCTGGCGAGCACTGGGCCGAACACCTCTTCCTTGGCGAGGCGCGTATGGGGCGCGACCTGATCAAAAATCGTCGGCGAGATGTAGAACCCGCCGGTTTCTGTGCGCACCCGTCCGCCGTCGAGGCGCACCCGGGCGCCACAGGCCTTAGCGTCTGCGATGCGATCAAGCACGCCTGCCATCTGGCGCTCGGACACCATGGCCCCAAAGCGAGTCGCCGGGTCGAGCGGATCGCCCACCGCGATGGTCTTGGCGACGGCGACGACCTTTTCCAAAAAAGCTTCGGCGATGGGCGCCTCGACCAACAGCCGCGAGGCAGCGGTGCACACTTCGCCTTGGTTGTAGAATACGCCCCAGCACGCGGCTTGCGCAGCCGCGTCGAGATCGGGACAGTCGGCAAAGACGATTTGTGGCGACTTGCCCCCCAGTTCGAGGCTCACCCGCTTCAGGTTGCTGTCGGCGGCAGCACGCATCAGGGCTCTGCCCACCGGGCCCGAGCCCGTAAAGGCAATCATGTCGACATCTAAGTGCCGGGCCAAGGCCTCGCCCGCTTCGGTGCCGAGGCCCGGAACCACGTTCAGCACGCCCGGAGGCAGGCCCGCCTGCAAGGCCAATTCAGCCATACGCAGGGCGGTCATGGACGAATTTTCGGCCGGCTTCAGCACCACGGAATTGCCCATGGCCAGGGCTGGCGCCACCTTCCACATGGCCATGTGTAAGGGAAAGTTCCACGGCGTTATGGCGCCGATGACGCCTAAAGGGGCATGCACCGCATAGGAGAGGCGCGATGCGGGCGAGGCGCCGACCTCGCCATAGACCTTGTCGAGGGCTTCGGCATACCAACGGGTGGTGCCGATGCTTAAGGGGATGTCGACATTGCGGGCGTCGGAAATCGGCTTTCCGGTGTCCAGGCATTCGAGCAGGGCCAAGGTCTCGAGATCGGCCTCCATCAGCTCTGCGAGGCGAAAGAGCACCTTCTTCATGCCGCGAGGCCCGAGACCCCGCCAGCGTCGATCATCAAACGCCTGCCGTGCGGCCGTGACGGCTGCGTCAATATCGGCCGCAGAGCCAGCGGCAATGGTGTTCAGGACGCGACCGTCCCGTGGTCCGACATTGGCAAAGGTTGCACCGGAGCGCGCCGCGCGAAACTCGCCATCGATCACCGCCAAATTTGGCAGGGCGAGGCTCAAGGCGCGGTCAATATTTTCCGACAAGGTGGGCGAGGCGACCATGAGACGTCCGTAAAAACTGTGATCACTATTCGAGACCCAGTTGCCGCCTGTCAAGAGTGGGGGCGTTGCGGGGGGCGCTCAATTTGACCTTTGGCTGAGATCACACCTGAGCCTTGCTTCAACGCTGGCGACAGAAAGATGGCCATGGGCCCGCCTTGCAGCTTGGCGGGGAAGGTTGCCAGGCGACGTGCGCCTGACTGCTCGAGCGTTTGGTTATCTGCATCGGCATAGATGAGAAAGGGACGCGCAAGGACCAGGCGCGCGCGCCGCAATAGGTTTGCGGTTGTGGCCTGATCTTCCAGCGGCTGGGGCGGGCGGTCCCAAGGCTCAAACCACATCATGCGGCTGGTTTTTAAGTCACAAACCGGCTTGCCCAACCGCGCCGTCAGATCCGGCGCATGCCAGCCCGGATAGACGCAGATGGGCAACTGCGCCAAGGCGGGCCGCGTCCTAACCCACTTTGCAATTGCCTCCGATGCGGAAAAAGGCTGGACGAGGGCCAGCATGGCCATCCACGCGCCAGAAGCGGCGAGGACGCCAAGCCAAGCCCTAGAGACAAGATCGGGCGCGACGCCCTCATCCTCAAGGCGGGCCCAGTTCAAGCCGATCAGCCACAGCGCTAAAACGCCCACATGGCGTGGGTAGGAGACATAGACAAAGGCGGACAAGAGGAGGATTGCCGACCCGAGCAAAAGCCACAGCGTCATCCATCTTAAGGACCCCCGAAATGCCAAGGCTCCCAGGGGCAAGATCAACGCGCCAAGTAGGATGGCAAAACCATCGGGCAGATGTTGTCCCCATCCGGCAATGTCGAACCGCACCGGCGCGGCCACGGTCGACAGCCACATCAAGGCTTCACCCAGGTTTTGGGCGAGGTTGGAGCCTTGGGAGAGCGCCGGATGGGCGGCTGACACAGGCCAAAAGCTCAGGGCCGAGACAAACACGCCAAGCGCAAGCGCCACACTTGTCTTCAGATCGATCCGCCGCTCTTCGCTGACCACCAGCGCCCAGCAGGCGCTCGCCAGAAGCAAAAAATGCACTGAAATATTGGCGAGGCAAAACAGCAACAGTCCTCGCCACGCCTGTCGTCGCGCGGCGATGAAGGCGAGGAAAATCAGTGCGCCAAGACTATAGGATCTGGCGATAACGCCATATTCAAACAAAAGAAAATAGCCCAGTGACACCACAAGGCGCATTGGCTCGCTGAAGGGCGAACGTTTGAGGATCAGCGCTGCGACGCCCAGTGCAATTCCAGCCTGTGCAATTTTCAACGCCAAGGTCGGTGCGGCGACGGTGCAAAGCCCGCGCAGTCCGAGATACCACAGGCTGGGATGCCCCTCGAAATGCAGGGCGGTGAACAGGGCTCGCAAATTTGGCGACGCGCAAGCGACCATGACGGCTTGGGTTTCATCGCGCCAGGCCGCGTGGCTAAAGATCAGCCCAAGTTGCATCGCCGTGATCGCAATCGCGGTGAGGGTGAATATGTGGCTGTCCTGTCGTCCCTTCATCACCGACCCTGTGCTTCACCGGCAGGGCCGAAACCTTGCGGGCCACCGTCAGGTCCTTTCATCGCACGTCGCAAAGCCCACCACTAGAGGCGGGGATTTCGCAGACGGCTTGACCGAGCCCCACCCTAGGCATAGGGTTATTGCAGTGCAGCATTTTTACCTTTCGTGCAGCGTAAGGGGGAGACTGGCATGTCTGACGTCGTCTTGACCTTTCCTGTGGTCTCCGGTGAAGAAGATCGGCTTTTCGATAATTTTTTCAATCGCTTCACTGAAGATCGTGCGGCGACCGCCATCAGCCACGCCGAAGAAGCGCCGTTTCTCATGTTGCGCTCGGACCCGTCGCAGGACGGGGCGGTCAAGGTGGTCATTTTCCAAGAGCAAGATCTGGCCCGCGCCTTTAGCCAAGGCTGGACCCAATTACGGCGTCACTGGACCCACGCGGGCTGATCGGAAGACGCGCGTTTGGCGGCTGTCTGCCGAATTGCACATTGAGCCTCTGGGCCTGATCCCCTATGGACGGGAATGGTTCATAGCTTAGATGTCGTGGTAATTGGGGCTGGCGTTACTGGGCTCGCCATTGCGCTGGAAGCCCAACAGAACGGGCGTCGCGTCCTCCTCCTTGATGATGCCAAGGCCCATCAGGCCTCCGCCGCTGCAGCGGGCATGATTGCCCCGCTCCTCGAAGCGCTAACCGACGCCCCAGCGGCCGACCAGCTGGATAGGCTCGCCGATGCGGCCAGGTTTTGGCCGTCTTTTGCCGACCGCCACGGCCTGGTCCTGAATAGAAGAGGCGGCTTGTGGCTTACCTCCGCCAAGGGGGCGGACGCCCTGGCAGGCCTTCACCAAACTTTCCGGGCCAGAGGTGTTGGCTTTGCTGAGCAGACCCGGGCCCAGGTCGCGGACCTCGCGCCTTGGGTGGACCCGACCGGCTTTGAGGTCTTGCTCCACGCCACATCCGATTGTGCGGTGTCTCCCGCTGCGGTTCTGCCCCAGATGCGCAGGCGCTTTCGCGACCTCGGCGGGACGTTGCAGATTGCCAAGGTTAGGGCCCACGCTGGAGACCTCATCCTCGACGGAAAGCCTCTGCAGGCTGAAGCGGTTGTGATTGCGGCTGGATATCCGGGACGCAGGCTTTCACCTGTGGCGACAGAACTGGAACGGTTGCGGCCGATCCGGGGGCAGATCGCCGTCCTCGAGGCTCCTGACGGGGGCCCGATTTCTGGGCCTTTTGTTCGGGCGCACGGGGTCTATGTGGCGCCGCAAACCGGCGGAGGGGTGAAAATCGGCGCCACCATGGAGGAGGGGGAAGACCAGGCGCTTTGCGATGCCGCGGCCATTTCCGATCTCGTCCGCCGCGCGGCGACCTTTACGCCGCTGCTGCGTGCGCCTGACATTGCCTCGCATCTGCGCGCTGAAGTGGGCGTACGCGCCGCAACGCCTGACCAACTGCCGCTGATCGGCCCCTCGCGGCGGGCGGGGATTTATCTTGCGTGCGGCATGCGGCGGAACGGCTGGTTGTTCGCCCCGCTTGCAGCCGAAGGGATAGGAGCCTATCTGGCGGGCGCGGAACCTGCCACCGGGCTTGGTCACTTCGACCCCCGACGCATGGACGCCTAGCAACACCAAAAGAGTAGGGGAGACGCGACATGTCGGGATTTTGGCTCACCGAGGACCAAGAGGCCATCCGCGACGGCGTCCTCAAAACCTGCGAAGCCTTTGACGATGACTATTGGCGGCGCACCGACGAAACCGGTGAATTTCCCGAGGCCTTTGTCGCCGCCATGGCGCAAGGCGGATGGCTGGGCGCCGCCATGCCGGAACATTTGGGCGGGGCAGGCCTTGGCCTGACCGAGGCCGCGATCATCATGCAGACCGTTGCCGAAACCGGTGCAGGCTTTTCGGGCGCGTCAGCCATCCATCTGAATATTTTTGGCCCCATGCCCATCGTCAAGTTCGGCACCGAGGCCCAGAAGGCCGAAGCCCTGCCGCGCCTGATTTCCGGCGAGGACAAGATGTGCTTCGCCGTTACCGAACCCAATTCCGGACTAGACACCTCTAGCCTTGAGACCCGGGCGGAGAAGACCGCAAATGGCTACCGCCTCAATGGCCGCAAGATCTGGACCACCTCGGCGCAGCGCGCCAATAAGATTTTGATTATTGCCCGCACCACGCCAAAGGCGGAAACGCGCAAACCCACGGAAGGCTTATCGCTCTTCTACACCGATTTTGACCGCACACGGATCGAGGCCAAGCCGATTCCGAAAATGGGTCGCAAGGCCGTAGAATGTAATACCCTCTTTATTGATGATCTGGAGATCCCAGACCAAGCCCTGATTGGCGAAGAAGGCAAGGGGTTCAAATACTTGTTGCAAGGCCTAAACCCCGAGCGGGTGCTGTTCGCGGTGGAGGCGGTCGGCTTGGGACGGGCGGCGCTGAAGAAAGCCGCCGCCTATGCCAAGGAGCGGGTTATTTTTGGCCGGCCGATTGGTCAGAACCAAGGGGTCCAGCACCCGCTGGCCAAGTCGTGGGCGGAATTGGAAGCCGCCAATCTTTTAGCGTTCAAGGCCGCCGCCCTCTACGATGCCGGGCGAGACTGTGGGGCCGAGGCCAATGCAGCGAAATATCTGGGCGCGGAAGCGGGCTTCCATGCCTGTGAAGCCTCGGTACTGGCCCACGGCGGCATGGGCTATGCCCGGGAATATGATGTGGAGCGGTATTTCCGTGAATCGATGATCGCCCGCATTGCCCCGGTCAGCCGTGAAATGATCCTCAACTTCATCGCTGAGCGCGTGCTGGGTCTGCCGAAAAGTTATTAGACGCGACCTGAAATTCCAAACAGAAAAGGCCGGAGCGGCAAGCGCCCCGGCCTTTTTTAGTCTTCCGCCCAGCGACGCTTAGGCGCTGTAATACATGTCGAATTCGACCGGGTGCGGCGTGATTTCGTACCGCCGAACCTCTTCCATCTTCAGCTCGATATAGGCGTCGATGAAGTCATCATCCATAACGCCGCCCTTCTTCAAGAAGGCGCGATCCTTATCGAGGTTTTCCAGAGCTTCGCGCAGCGAACCGCACACTTCCGGCACGCTCGCCTGTTCGGCAGGCGGCAGGTCATAGAGGTTCTTGTCCATGGCTGGGCCCGGATCGATCCGGTTTTCGATGCCGTCAAGGCCAGCCATCAAGAGGGCCACGAAGGTCAGGTAGGGATTGCCCAAGGGATCGGGGAAGCGGGTTTCAATCCGCTTGGCCTTCGGCGACGACACCCAGGGGATACGGATCGAGGCAGAGCGGTTACGCGACGAATAGGCAAGCTTCACCGGCGCTTCATAGCCAGGAACCAGACGCTTATAAGAATTGGTCGAAGGATTGGCGAAGGCGTTGATCGCCTTGGCGTGTTTGATCACGCCGCCAATGTACCACAGGCACATGTCCGACAGACCGGCATATTTGTCTCCGGCAAACAGCGGCTTGCCATCCTTCCAGATCGACTGGTGGCAGTGCATGCCCGAGCCGTTGTCGCCAAAATAGGGCTTGGGCATGAAGGTCGCGGTCTTGCCATAGGCAGCGGCAACGTTTTGCACCACATATTTGTAGAGCTGCATCCGGTCGGCCATGGTCAGGAGGTCGGAGAACTTCAGACCGAGCTCATGTTGTGCAGGCGCCACTTCGTGGTGATGCTTTTCCGGCTCAAGACCGAGCTCGCCCATCACCGCCAACATTTCACCGCGCAGGTCTTGCCCGGAATCGATTGGGTTGACCGGGAAGTAACCGCCCTTGGGGCCCGGACGATGGCCCATATTGCCTTCGTCATATTCGCGACCGGTATTGACCGGCAGTTCGGTGGAATCGAATGAATAGCCCATCTTGGTCGGGCTGGTGTTCCAGCGCACGTCGTCAAAGACGAAGAATTCGGCTTCTGGGCCGAAGAACACATTGTCGCCGACGCCCGATGACTTGACGAAGGCCAGCGCCTTCTTGGCGATGGAGCGCGGATCGCGCGCATAGGGCTCAAGCGTGTCGGGGTTCAAAACATCGCAGAACAAGAACATGGTGGTCTGTTGATAGAAGGGGTCGATATAGGCCGTCTTCAGGTCGGGCTTCAACAGCATGTCGCTTTCGTTGATCGCCTTCCAGCCCGCGATGGACGAGCCATCGAACATTGTGCCTTCGGTGAGGAAGTCCTCATCAACGAGGTCAATGTCAAAGGTGACATGCTGCAGCTTCCCACGAATATCGGTGAAGCGGACGTCAACATATTTGACCTCCTTGTCTTTGATTTCCTGGAGAATTTCTGCTGGCGTCATGGTCGGGTTCCTCGTTGGGATTGAACAAATAAGGGTACTCAGAACAGGGCGGCGGAGGGCGTGGGAAGCTTCAGATTGAGCATCCTTCGACCTAAGCCTTAGAGTGCAGCTTGCCCGCGCTCTCCTGTGCGGATGCGGATAACTTCCGTCAATTCGGAAACAAAAATTTTGCCATCGCCGATGCGGCCCGTTCTTGCAGCGGTGACCAAGGCTTCGATCGCAGCTTCCAACAGGTCATCGGGAACCGCGACTTCAATGCGAATTTTCGGTAGAAAATCCACAACATATTCCGCGCCTCGATAGAGCTCGGTATGGCCTTTTTGCCGCCCATAGCCCTTCACTTCGCCCACGGTCATGCCCTGAACGCCGATCTCTTGCAGGGCCTCTTTCACTTCGTCGAGCTTGAAAGGCTTGATGATGGCTTCGATCTTTTTCATCGGGTCCCGCAATGGGTCAACGTTTTGGAAGGATGTCGGCTTCCAGCACCTTGGTGTCCAATGCTCAACCCTCCCGCTCGCCGCTTCAACGACACAAGGCGAAAGCTGATGAAATATAAGGCGCCATTGCCTAATAATTGGGCGCTCGATTTGGCCGATGCGGTGGCTTGCGACTGAGACGGGAACCGACAATTTGCGATTATCGCCCTTACATCGACGCAAGCGAGGCCTTAGCATTGTCAGCGCGTGTGAGCTTGAAAGAAGGTGCAGGGCATGGGCGCGGTGTTTTTGATTCGCCATGGTGCGCCTCAGTCGACTTGGGGGGACGCAGAGGCTGATCCCGATCCTGGTTTGAACGCCATCGGGCACGAGCAGGCGGAGCGTGTGGCCGAAGCCTTCCATAATGGCCATTTCGGCGAGGCGCCCAAACTGATTGTCTCGTCCCCGTTGCGGCGATGCCGCGAAACCGCTGCGCCCTTGGCCGAGGCCCTTGGGCTTCCGGTCGAGATTGATCCGCGCCTCGCCGAAATTCCAAGCCCAAGAGACCTGAGCGGTGAGGGACGCTCTGCCTGGCTTCGCCAGGCCTTCGAGGGGCGATGGGACGACATTCCCGGCGAGATCGACTATCAAACCTGGGCGGACGAAGTGGCGTCTGCGGTGGCGGAACGCGCAGATGCTGCGCTCTTTACCCATTTTGTGGCGATCAATGCTGCGGTAGCGGCTGCGCGGGACGACCGGCGTGTCCGACAGTTCGAGCCTGGGCATGCGTCAGTGACGCGACTTCGGGTTGTGCGGGCTGTGCCTGTCCGCCTTGAGCTGGAAGCGCTTGGCATGTCGGCTGTCACAAAAGTGTTGTGACCCAAGGTCAAGAAAAGCGCATGAAAGATCATCTGTTTGACCATGCCGTGCTCACCGTCGCCGAGAGCGCGGCTACGGATGCGTTCGCTATTGCCGCCGGGGTGTCGAGCTTTGAATTGATGCTGCGGGCGGGGCGGGAAATTGCCGCCGTGATTGAGGCAAGGTGGACCCCGCGCGAAGTGCTGGTTCTGGCAGGCCCCGGAGGCAATGGGGGCGACGGCTTTGTCGTGGCCAAGCGGCTTGCCGAAGCGGGCTGGCCTGTGCGGGTGGCGGCCTATGGCTTTTCGTCCACCAAAAACGACGACTGTCGCAAGGCTGAAGCCCTTTGGAATGAGGGCTGGGTCCCACTCGATGACAAGACCCACCCCGTCGACCTGATTGGCAGCGCGCGCCTTGTGGTCGACGCCCTGTTTGGTGCTGGCCTCAATCGCGCCATCCCCCAGGCCTGCCGCTCTGTCCTGGCAGCGGCGGAGGGCAGGGTCGAGCTTGTTGGCATTGATACGCCCTCAGGGCTTTCCGGCGACACAGGCCAAAAACTTGGCTATGCGCCAAAACTTGCGCTGTGCATTGCCTTGCATCGCAAGCGTCCGGCGCACCTCCTGGAGCCTGGCCGTTCGCTCTGTGGCGACGTGGTGGTGGTCGATATCGGCCTGACAGCACCGGCCGCGCCTGTGCTGTTTGAAAACCAGCCTGACCTGTGGCGGAAAAGCTTTCCCTGGCCTTCTGTGGAGGCTCACAAGGGGGAGCGCGGCAGGCTTGTGGTGGTGTCAGGGCCGCAGCACGCCACCGGTGCGGCACGGCTGGCGGCGCGCGCGGGCTTAAGAATTGGCGCGGGCCTTGTTACCGTCGCCTCACCGCCCGACGCGGTCGCAGTCAATGCCGCACACCTGACCGCCATCATGCTCAAGCCGTTTGACAATGAGGAAGAGCTGAGAAATTTGGTCGATGGTGTCGACACGGTGATTATCGGGCCAGCAGCGGGTGTCACCGAAGAAACCCGGCTCAATGCGCTCGCCTGTTGCCGAACCGGGGCTGCTGTGGTGGCCGATGCCGATGCTCTGACCGTCTTTCGCGAAGACCCAGACGAGCTCTTCTCCGCCCTCGATCGCGACGATGTGCTGACGCCCCATCCGGGTGAATTTGAACGGCTGTTCCCCGGCCTGTTGAAAAGCGCGCCGACGCGCATTGAAGCCGCCCTCGAAGCGGCGCGGCGAGCAGGGGCGGTTGTGGTGCTGAAGGGGCCCGATACGGTGATCGCGCGGCCAGACGGGCGTGCCGCCATCAATACCAATGGCGCGCCTTGGCTGGCGACGGCGGGTTCAGGCGATGTGCTCGCCGGACTGATCGGCGGCTTGATCGCACAGGGCATGCCAAGCTTTGATGCGGCCTGCGCTGGCGTCTGGATCCACGGAGAAGCCGGGCGCAGCTTTGGCCCGGGACTGATCTCTGAGGATCTGCCCGAAATGATGCCCACCGTCCTACGGGAGCTCGCCGCAAGAGCCTAAGCGCCGAGAGTGGTGCGGATGAGAGGGCTCGAACCTCCACGCCTTGCGGCGCTGGAACCTAAATCCAGTGCGTCTACCAGTTCCGCCACATCCGCATGTAGGGGACGAAGGGAGGCGTTTAGAGGTGCAAATCCGCCCTGACAAGCGGCCTTCGTAGGGTTGGGCGGTCTTCGTGGTCGATTTTGCCTTTGACGGAACCGCGCCTCATGACATAAGAGCGCTTTCGCCGCGTGGGCAGGGTGTTTCCAGCTCAGGCGGCGAAGCTGTTTTAGACGTCTGACCCAAAGAAACCCTGTCGTGCAGCGGGTCTGGACGCTTCATCCCCTGACTGCGGTTGCGGAAAGTAGGCCATGTCCATTGAGATCGTACAAAAATCGGGCGAAGGCCTGAGCCGAGTGTTTGGGGTTGTGGTGGCGCAGGACATCCTGGCGCAAAAGCTCAACGCCAAGATTGCTGAGATCAGCCCCAAAATGCAATTGAAGGGCTTTCGCCCTGGCAAGGTTCCCGCCGCCCATGTCCGTAAGATGTACGGCAAGGGCTTGATGCAGGAGATTGTCGAAGAAACCTTGGCGGAAAGTCAAAAGCAAGCGCTGGACGAGGCCAAGCTGCGGCCCGCTGGCTCGCCAGATATCCGCTTCGAGGGCGATATTTCGAAGGTTTTGGCCGGGGAGGCCGATCTCGCCTTTGAATTGGCCGTTGAGCTGATGCCGGAATTCGAGCCGACTGACATCTCTGCCATTTCGCTTGTGCGTCCGGTCTATGAGCCAACTGACGCAGAGATTGACGAGAGCCTCACCTCCATCGCGGACGAAAACAAGGTCTACGAAAAGAAGGGTGGCAAGGCCCCGAAGGCCGCAGAAGGTGATCTCGTGGTCATCAATTTTGTCGGTCGTATTGACGGCGAAGCGTTTGAGGGCGGCACGGCGGAAGATGTTGAGCTGGTCATTGGTCAAGGCCGCTTCATTCCAGGGTTCGAAGATCAGGTGAAGGGCGCCAAGGCGGGAGCCGACATCGTGGTCAAGGTTACCTTCCCAGAGGACTATCAAGCTGAAAATCTGAAGGGCAAGCCCGCAGAGTTTGAGGTTCACGTCAAAGAAATTCGCGCCGCCAAAGACGCGTCCATCGATGATGAGCTGGCGAAGAAGTTGGGGCTTGACGACCTGGCGACGCTTCGTCAGGCGGTCAAGGACCAGCTGGCCCGTCAATATGCCAGCGCCAGCCGCTTCAAGCTCAAGCGCGCACTCCTGGACGCCCTGGACGAGCGCCACACCTTCGACCTGCCCCCACGGATGGTTGAAAGCGAGTTCCAAGTGATCTGGAACCAGGTGGAAGCGGAAAAGGCTTCGGGGCAACTGTCTGAGGAAGACAAGGCCAAGACCGATGAGCAATTGCGCGGCGAGTACCGCAAGATCGCCGAACGCCGGGTGCGGCTCGGACTGGTGCTGGCCGAAATTGGCCGTCGCAATGACGTTCAGGTGACCGAGCAGGAAATGAACGGTGCCCTGATCGCCGAAGCGCGTCGCTATCCGGGCCAAGAGCGCGAAGTGATCGAATTCTACCGTCAAAACGCACAGGCCGCGGCGCAACTGCGCGCGCCGGTCTATGAGGAAAAGGTCGTCGACCTGATCTTTTCTAAGGCGAAAATCGAAGATCAGCCGACGACCAAGGAAGAGCTATTGGCCGACGACGACCTGCCGGACGGCTATAGCGAAGCCTAAATGCGCAACTCGTGACTTGAACGCACGGGCGTCAGGGGCGATATCCCCCTGACGGCGGGGGCGGTTTGAGTCTCCCGAAACCTTAAGTGAGAAGAGACCCCGATGCGCGATCCTGCCAGCGTCATGATGAACCTCGTTCCCATGGTGGTCGAGCAGACCAGCCGTGGCGAGCGCGCTTACGACATTTTTTCGCGCCTGCTGAAAGAGCGCATCATCTTTTTAAGTGGACCTTTTGAAGACGGCATGGCGGCTCTGATCACCGCCCAGTTGCTCTTCCTCGAAAGCGAAAACCCGAAAAAAGAAATCGCCATGTACATCAATTCGCCCGGCGGTCAGGTGACCTCGGGCATGGCGATCTATGACACCATGCAATATATCCGGAGCCCCGTCTCGACGGTCTGCATCGGCATGGCGGCCTCCATGGGCTCGTTCATTCTCGGCGCGGGCGCCAAGGGTGCGCGCATTGCCTTGCCAAATGCGCGCATCATGGTTCACCAGCCGTCTGGCGGTTTCCGCGGTCAGGCCTCTGACATTGAGCGCCATGCCGAAGACATCATCAAGACCAAGCGCCGGATGAATGAGCTTTATGCTAAGCATACGGGGCAAAGCGTCGAAGCCATCGAAAAGGCGCTCGACCGCGACAACTTCTTGACCGCCCAAGAAGCCAAGGATTTTGGCCTTGTGGATCACGTCTATGAAACTCGCGACAGTGCCGAAGGCGCGAGCGACAGCAAATCCTAAGGCACAACTGGCCGGACCCGAAAGCTATCAAGCGGGTCCGGCGTCTTAGGGCTTAGTCAAAACTTTGAGGTGACTGGCGCACCGGCGAAATATTTCATTTGGCCGGATTCAGCGATGGCCAACATCTCATTGTCGCCATCACTGTCGCCATAGGCCGCCAGCAGGGTGACGTCCTCGCCAAACACCTGTTGCAGACGGGCGACCTTTTCCGGCCCACGACAGTTGGGCCCGTCGAGACCCGGGGCGACACGCCCTTGGCGATCAAACTTCAACCGCGTTCCAATCGTCAAATCGGCCCCGAGGCCGTGGGCGAAGGGCTCGACAATCAGTTCAGGCGAGGCGGTGACCACCACAACCCGCGCCCCGTCGGACTGATGCCTGCGCCAAACCCGGATAGCGTCAGGGCGCAGCAGGTAGGGGGCTTGCTGTGCCGCAAAGGCGCGAGCCTCGGCAATCAAAGCCTCGCGCGGCACACCGGCCAAAAACTCGGTCACCGCCGCAGCCTTCAATCGGTGGCGGTCGCGCTGTACGGCATACCGCGCCAACTCCGGCGCCAAGCGGGCCAGCCCCATGGCGAAGCGAGGTGCAGAACACCGCCAGCGCAAAAAGCCGATAAAGCTGTCGCGAACCGTCAGTGTGCCGTCGAAGTCAAATGCGACAATGGGACCAGCGCGATCCTTCAAAGGAATCGGGGCGTCGTGGGTGTCCGCCATGAAGTTTATATCGAACTCTGGGTCTTAGGGGGGATGGCGTTTGGCGCAGCGCCAGGGGCGAGGCGACAGAAAACAAAGAGCCGTGCGGAATGCAAGGCTGGAAATAAAAGGATTTGCCCCCATATCGAAGCTGTTGCAAAAGAGCCGAGCCGCAAATCGCCGCCGCTCGGGGCTTTTGGCGTGCTAGCGCCCGTGGATATGGCGAAAAATCGGAACGAGTCTTGATCTGTCCGATCGCAATGTGGTCGTATAACGACGCCTTGTCGTCAGGTTTCCGTAAGATTTGCGGGTGTAGGCTTTACCGAATCGATCACCCGGCGGGCTTTTTGAAGTCCTCTGTCTTGACCGATCATCGTCCCGGCGTTTCACCTCCTTGATAGGGGGTGAGCCCGAAAAGTGAGATATGCTATGACCAAAGCCGCCAGTGGCGACGCCAAATCGACCCTCTATTGCTCCTTCTGCGGAAAGAGCCAGCATGAGGTCCGCAAACTGATCGCCGGTCCAACGGTGTTCATTTGTGATGAATGCGTCGAGCTTTGCATGGACATCATCCGCGAAGAGCACAAGATCGCCTTCGTCAAGTCGAAGGACGGCGTGCCGACGCCGCGCGAAATCCGCGAGGTTTTGGACGACTATGTGATTGGGCAGGAGCACGCCAAGAAGGTTTTGGCCGTCGCCGTGCACAATCACTATAAGCGCCTCAATCACGCGACGAAAAACAATGACGTCGAACTGGCCAAGTCGAACATCTTGCTGGTCGGTCCGACCGGTTCGGGCAAGACCTTGCTGGCCCAAACCCTGGCCCGCATCATTGATGTGCCGTTCACCATGGCCGACGCCACCACCCTGACCGAAGCGGGCTATGTCGGCGAAGACGTCGAAAATATCATCCTCAAACTCCTGCAGGCTGCGGACTATAATGTCGAGCGGGCGCAGCGCGGCATCGTCTATATTGACGAGGTCGACAAGATCAGCCGCAAGTCCGACAACCCCTCCATCACCCGCGACTTCTCGGGCGAGGGTGTGCAACAGGCCCTGTTGAAGATCATGGAAGGCACGGTCGCCTCTGTGCCGCCACAAGGCGGGCGCAAGCATCCGCAGCAGGAATTCCTGCAAGTTGACACGACCAATATCCTCTTCATCTGCGGCGGGGCCTTTGCGGGCCTGGAAAAGATCATTTCCGGACGCGGCAAGGGGTCTTCGATTGGCTTTGGCGCCGAGGTGAAGGACCCGGAAGAGCGGCGCACAGGCGAGGTGCTGCGTCAGGTGGAGCCGGACGACCTCCTGCGCTTTGGTCTCATTCCCGAATTTATCGGCCGTTTGCCGGTCATTGCCACGCTCGAGGATCTCGACGAAGCGGCGCTGGTGAAGATCTTGTGCGAGCCGAAGAACGCCTTGGTGAAACAGTACCAGCGGCTATTCGAGATGGAACAGGTCGGCCTGACCTTTACCGAGGACGCCCTGCACGCCATCTCACGTAAGGCGATCCAGCGCAAAACTGGCGCCCGGGGCCTGCGCTCGATCATGGAAGGCATTCTGCTCGACACCATGTTTGAAATGCCGACCTATCAGGGCGTCGAAGAAGTCGTGGTCAATGGCGAGGTGGTCGAAGGCCGGGCTCAGCCCTTGATGATCTATGCCGAAAAGCGTGGCGGCCAAGCTTCCTAATTTTGAAGGCCAAAATCGGCTGACCGCAGTGAGCGGATGCGTGATACGCATCTGCCTCTCTTGAACGCGGCCCCGAAGGCTCCACATACCACTCTTCACGCGCCACCCCGCCGCCGCGTTTCGGGGCAGGGTGGATTTTTATGGACGAAAGCCGCGAAGCGGGGGCTCAGTATCGGGGCGCCGCGACGGCTTCGGGCCTGAGGTCTTATGGGCTCCGCCGCAGCGACATCGCAGCGCGAGAGCGAGGAGTTGAAAATGACTGAGACGCGCATTCTGCCGGTTCTGCCGCTCCGCGACATTGTGGTCTTTCCGCAAATGGTCGTGCCGCTGTTCGTGGGCCGCGAGAAGTCGGTCAAGGCGCTGGAGCAGGTGATGCAGGGCGACAAGGCCATTCTCCTGGTCACCCAGCGCAACTCCACCGATGATGATCCAAGCCCCGCGGCCATCTATGAGATCGGTGTCATCGCCCATGTCTTGCAACTGCTGAAACTGCCTGACGGGACGGTCAAGGTTTTGGTCGAAGGCAAGGTGAGAGCGTCCCTGTCGAAATTCACCAAGACCGACGCCTATTTTGAAGCCGAGTGTCAGGAATTGACCGAGCATGATGACGGCGCCGCCGAGAGCCAGGCTCTGCGGCGTGCCGTGATCGACCAGTTTGAATCCTACGTGAAGCTGAACAAAAAGGCCCCGCCGGAAGTTTTGGCGGCCATTCCGCAAATCGTCGAGCCGGGCAAGCTGGCCGATTCCATCGTGGCGCATCTGTCGATCAAGCTGTCCGACAAGCAGGCCCTGTTGGAGATCACCGACGTCGCCAAGCGGCTGGAGAAGGTCTATGCCCTGATGGAGGGTGAAATCTCGGTCCTACAGGTCGAGAAAAAGATCCGCAGCCGTGTGAAGCGGCAGATGGAAAAGACCCAGCGCGAATACTACCTCAATGAACAGATGAAGGCGATTCAACGCGAACTGGGCGAACAGGACGAGCATCGCGACGAATTGGTCGAGCTGGAAAAGCGGATCAAAAAGACCAAGCTTTCCAAGGAGGCGCGCACCAAGGCGGATGCGGAGCTGAAGAAGCTGCGCAATATGAGCCCCATGTCGGCCGAATCGACCGTCGTGCGCAATTACCTCGACTGGCTGTTGGCGCTGCCTTGGGGGCGAGCCAAAACCAAGACCATTGATCTCGAAGCGGCGGCCAAGATTTTGGACGAGGACCATTTCGGCCTCGACAAGGTAAAAGAGCGCATCTTGGAATATTTGGCAGTCCAGGCGCGCACCGGCGATCTGAAAGGGCCGATCCTTTGCCTCGTCGGCCCTCCAGGCGTCGGCAAAACCTCGCTCGGCCGCTCCATTGCCAAGGCGACGGGCCGGGAATTTGTCCGGCTTTCCTTGGGCGGCGTGCGCGATGAGGCCGAAATACGCGGTCATCGGCGCACCTATATCGGCTCCATGCCCGGCAAGGTCATTCAGTCGATGAAGAAGGCCAAGGCCACCAACCCCTTCTTCCTGCTCGACGAAATTGACAAGTTGGGCGCCGATTGGCGCGGCGACCCGTCAAGTGCGCTGTTGGAGGTCTTGGACCCGGAACAAAACGCCACCTTTGGCGATCACTATCTGGAGGTCGATTACGACCTGAGCCAAGTGATGTTCGTCACCACGGCCAATAGCCTCAACATGCCCCAGCCCCTGATGGACCGGATGGAGATCATTCGCATCCCTGGCTATACTGAGGCAGAAAAAATCGAGATCGCGCGGCGTCACGTGCTGCCAAAGCTCGCCAAGAACCACGGTCTGAGCGCCGAGGAATGGATCGTGCCTGATGAAGCGATCCGCGACCTGATCCGCTACTATACCCGCGAGGCGGGGGTGCGTTCACTTGAGCGCGAGCTTGGCAATCTGGCGCGCAAAACCGTCCGTGACCTGACCCGCGAAAAAGTCCTCTCGATCACCATCGATGCTGAGCGGCTGGCGACCTATGCAGGCGTGCAAAAGTTCCGCTATGGCGAAACCGAGGGCGAAGATCAGGTGGGCATTGTTACCGGGCTTGCCTGGACCGAGTTTGGCGGGGAAATCCTTACCATCGAAGCGGTGAAGATGAGCGGTAAGGGCCGGATGAGCATTACCGGCAATCTGAAAGAGGTGATGAAGGAATCGGTCTCTGCAGCCAATTCCTATGTCCGCGCCCGCAGCACCGCCTTTGGCATCGCCCCGCCGGTGTTCGAGCGCACCGATGTACACGTCCACGTACCGGAAGGGGCAACGCCAAAGGACGGACCGTCGGCGGGCGTTGCCATGGTCACTGCCATCGTCTCGGTGATCACCGGCATCCCCGTCCGGAAGGATGTGGCAATGACCGGCGAGATCACCCTGCGGGGTCGGGTCCTGGCCATTGGTGGCCTGAAGGAAAAGCTGCTGGCGGCCCTGCGGTCCGGCGTCAAGACCGTCCTCATCCCGAAAGAGAATGAGAAGGACCTCGCTGAGGTGCCCGAGGCGGTGAAAACGGGCATGACCATCATCCCCGTCTCCACGGTGGACGAGGTATTGATGCACGCGCTTGTTTCCCATCTCACCCCGATCAGTTGGACCGAGCCTGCCGAGGTCGCGCCGTCCCCGCCCGACGACGGCCCGACCGAATCGGTCATTACCCACTGAGTCCGACCTTCCCCGATGAGGCGAAAACAGACGCGCCTTGTCGGGGTCTTCGGGTGGAAAAGTCGGTTTTCCCCACAATTCCTTGGGTTTTGGCACGTGCTGCGACCTTTTTCGTTTTGACCTTCAGCGTTTTCCCGTTTCATAATCTGTTTTTGACGATGCGTGACTCGCGCCAAACAGTCGCGACCGCTTAGGGTTGGGAGAAGACACATATGACAACGAAGGCCGAACTGGTGGCGTCCATCGCCGAGAAGTCCGGACTGAGCCAGAAGCAAGCCAAGGAGGCTCTGGACGCATTTATCGAGGCGGTGACCGAATCGGTGAAGGCAGGCCAGGAAGTCCGGATCGTCGGATTTGGCAGCTTTGTGCCTGTGGCGCGCGAAGCGGGCACGGCGCGCAATCCGCGCACTGGCGAGAGCGTTGCGCGTCCGGCGTCGAAGAGCGTCCGTTTCCGCGTCGGCGAAGGCCTGAAGACGGCGATCAACTAATCGCCGCACGCGCGATTTTTAATCGTTTCAAAAAGGGGCGGGCCGCAGGTCTGCCCCTTTTCCTTTGGCCCCATAAAGGCTAAACCCCCAAGGCTTAGGGGCGGCTAGCTCAGCTGGTTAGAGCATCTCGTTTACACCGAGAGGGTCGGCGGTTCGAATCCGTCGCCGCCTACCACTTTTTTTCAGATCAAAGCGCTTGAGATGATGTTGCCTTCCAAGGTTGGTCGGCAAGGATCATGGCGCTGGCCCTTTCGGCGATCATCAGCGTGGGCGAATTGGTGTTGCCCAATGTGATGGTCGGCATCACAGAAGCATCCGCGACCCGCAAGGCTTCAATCCCCACAACCTTCAGTGACGAATCGACGACGCGGTGGCTATCGCCCGCCTTTCCCATGCGAGCCGTGCCGACAGGGTGGAAGATGGTGGTGGCGATGTCGCGTGCACTGGCGAGCAGCGCGTCGTCGGTGGCACACTCGGCACCGGGCTTGACCTCTACCGGACAGTATTGGGCGAAGGCCGGTTGGGCCATGATGCGCCGCGCCCACTTCAGGCTAGCGACCGCAACCGCTTCGTCGCGGGCCGTCGACAGATAGTTTGGCGAAATGACGGGTGCGTCATGGGGATCAGGGCTGCGGGCATGGACCGCGCCGCGACTTTCAGGGCGCAGATTGCAGACGCTGAGCGTTACGGCACCAAACCCATGCAGCGGCGCGCCAAACCGATCCAAGGACAGGGGTTGGACGTGAAATTCCAGGTCAGGTCGCTCGACCTCTGGGTGCGAGCGGACAAATGCGCCCATTTGCGACGGCGCCATTGAGAGTGGCCCTTTGCGGAATAGCCCATATTCGACCCCCATGGCGGCGCGGCGCAGCCAGGACCGATAGAGACTATTCAGTGTCGCCACCCCTTCGACGCGAAAATAGGGGCGGAGTTGCAGATGGTCTTGCAGGTTCTCGCCGACGCCGGGCAGAGCGCTCGCCACGGGCGCACCAAGGGCGGCCAATCGGGCCGGGTCGCCGATCCCGGAACGCTCCAGCACACCAGGCGTAGCCACCGCCCCGCAACTCAAAATGACCTCGCCCTGCGCCCGCGCTTCAAACGGCACGCCCTGGCGAAACCCTGAAACCCCCACGGCCCGACCGTTCTCGATCAGCACCTTGTCGATCAAGACGCCGGTTAAAAGGGTCAAGTTCTTACGTGACAGGACAGGTTTGAGGAAGCCGCGCGCCGCGCTCCACCGAACGCCTGCCTTTTGATTGACCTCGAAATAACCCGAACCAAAATTGTCGCCGGTGTTGAAGTCGGTCGTGGGCGGCACACCCGCCTGGGCGGCGGCTTCGGCAAAGGCGTCAAGCACCTGCCAGCGCATCCGTGGATACTCGACCCGCCACTCGCCCCCTTGCGCATGAAACGGGCCTTGGCGGTCGATGTGGTCTTCGTGGGCGAGAAAATAGGGCAGGACATCTGCCCACCCCCACCCAGGGAGGCCGAGGTCGCGCCAATGGTCATAGTCGGCAGCTTGGCCGCGCATATAGATCATGGCGTTAATAGCGGAACTGCCGCCAATCACCTTGCCGCGCGGATAGGCGAGATCGCGGCCGTTGAGGCTGGCCATGGTCTCGGTCCGGTAAAGCCAATCGCTGCGCGGATTGCCGATGGAGAAGAGGTAGCCGACCGGAATATGGAACCAAATCCAGTCGTCATTGCCTCCGGCTTCGAGCACCAGAACGCGATGACGGGGGTCTCTCGACAGTCGGTTGGCGATGAGCGACCCTGCTGAACCTGCGCCGAGGACAATATAGTCGAATCGGTCCGCCATTGCCGCCCCTCGCTGGGCGCATCTTCGCCCCTGAGCGCTTGTCTAGGGTGAAGTTGGCAAGCCAGGCAAGGGTGGACCGCCGCCGCAACAGGGAGGACAAGGCCTTGGAATTGATGAGCCCCAGCCGAACGGCCTTTGGCGCCGCCGCCCATCGCGCTGCCCATCAGGTATTGGAGGAGGGGCGGATTTTCCACGACCCGCTCGCCTTCGAACTGCCAGATCTCAATCGTGACGAGGTGGTGGAGGAGGCGCGCGCGAACCCAAGCCGCACAGGCCTGCGCCATTTCATCGCCGCCCGTTCGCGGTTCTCCGAAGACATGATGGCCGAGAGCATCGCCAAGCGTGGCGTGACTCAGATCGTCATCCTTGGCGCGGGGCTCGACACCCTCTGTTGCCGTTGGCCGTTTGGCGCCAAGGCGAGGCTCTTTGAGGTTGACCACCCGGCCACCCAAGCGTGGAAGCAGCAGCGCCTTGAGACGGCAGGCCTGCAGGCCGACCCGGCCCTGGTTTTCGTACCGGTCAATTTTGAGGCCGACGCCTTGATCCCTAAGATGGTTGAAAGGGGATTTCGCCTGGATCAGCCGGCCTTTTTTAGCTGGCTGGGCGTGACGCCCTATCTCAAGGAAGAGACGACGTTTGCAACGCTTGGCCAGATTGGCGGGCTAACCGCGGGCGCCGAGGTGGTATTCGATTATCCCGAGCCCCGCGACGCCTTCCCCGAGGCACAGCGGAAGCTGCGCGACCAGTTGGCAGCGCGCGTGGCGGCGCAAGGCGAACCCTTCTTGAGCGCCTACACACCGCAGGATTTGAAGCCGCGTCTGGAGAGCCTGGGATTTCGGCGCGTGCTCGATTTGGGGCCGCGGGACATCGCCGCCAAGTTTTTTCCCAACGCCCTCGATCACACCCCAGAACATGGCGGCCACATCCTGCACGCGACGCTTTGAAGCAAAGGATAGCGCGCTCTGCACCACCTTCTGCGATTGACGTCAGCGGCGAAATTGGCGTCAAAATGACAGTCTAGCGAATTGCGGTGGGCAATTCCCCAAGGAGGGGACCGGATGAAACGCGCGAGGATCTTTAGTCTAGCTGTGGCAACCCTCATCCTTGGCGTGCGTATGGCAGTGGCGTCCACCGTGCCCGTAGCACCGCCACCCGTGGAGGCCTATGGCCAATTGCCCGCCATAGATCATGTCAGCCTCTCACCTTCTGGAAACCTGCTGGCATTGGATCGCCCGGTTCAGGGCTTGCGCAAGATCGTCGTTGAAAAGACTGACGGAACGCTCATTCTGACCGTGAATGTGGGCGACGAAAGTATTCGCTACATTGATTGGGTTGATGATGAGCATTTCATATTAACGACATCGGTCGCAAGGGATGAGATCGCTGGAGATGGGCGTGAAGAATACACACTCTACAGAAATGTTAATTTAAAAACGCGATCTGCAAAGGTGATATTTGACAAAAATCCAATTTTCTGGCCGTATTTTGCGCAATTGTTTGATGTTCGTGTGATTGATGGTGTTCCTTTCGCATTTTTATCTAATATTCCCAAAGAAGGCGTTGGAATTGGTCATTTGATCGCGACCGCCGACTCCGCGACTTTCAACCGCTACTATCCCGATCTTTGGCGAGTGAACTTGGATACGAATGAGATTACCCGCGCGGCCAGGGGCATAGAGTTTTCGAGCGAATGGGCGGTGGACACCCAAGGACAGGTCGCTGCGGCAGCGAATTTTTATCCGAGCACCAATAGCTGGATGTTGTTTCGCGGTGAAAAGCTGTTGATGAAGGTCCAGTCGGCCCGCGACGTAGTCGATCTCTGGGGCTTGGGTCGGACGCCGGGGAGCAATGTGGTGTTGGACAAGTCGGGTGGGGTGACCCGATTGCGCGAATTTGGGCCGGACGGACGTGAAACGGTGCTGGCCGACGGGGACTTGGTGGTTGCACCCCTTCACGATCATAAGACAGGCCTTCTCATCGGTTACTGGACGAAGGAGGGGCGTTTAGTATGTTTTGATCGACAAATGCAGGCGAGGGTGGATGCTGCGGCCCGCCCCTTTCCGGGTTTGGTCGAGATTGAGGGAGTGTCCGACGATGGCACCAAAATCAGTCTGCATGCGGTCAATATGGGGAGTGGGGCACATTATCTGATCGATCTCAACCGCCATGCTGCCGACCTGATCGACAACGACTATCCCGGAATTCCAGACGCTTCCGTTGGGCAGGCGAAGCTCTTTAGCTATCACGCGAGCGACGGGCTCGACTTGGACGCGGTGCTGACCCTTCCCGCAGGGCGGGTCGCGAAAGGGTTGCCGCTGGTTGTGCTTCCCCATGGTGGTCCGATTGGAATTTGGGACACCTTGGAATTTGATTGGATGGCCCAGGCCTTTGCCTCACGCGGCTATGCGGTGCTGCAACCTAACTATCGAGGATCGGGGGGGCACGGTGCCCGATTCGAAAGCTTGGGTTATGGCGAATTCGGCCGGAAAATGTTGAATGACATTGCCGATGGCGTATCTGCACTGGCCAAGGATGGCCTTATCGATCCAAAGCGCGCCGCCATTGTTGGCTTTTCCTATGGCGGCTATGCGGCGCTCGCAGGCGTGACCATCCAACAAGGGCTTTATCGTTGCGCCGTGGCGGGCTCTGGGCTTTCGGATTTGCCAGCAATGCTAAAATGGGAATCAGACCGGCAGGGTGGAAACTCCCAGTCGGTTCATTTTTGGCAAGAGGCTATGGGAACAACCGTTCCGGGTGCGCCGCCCTTACCGTCCATTTCCCCGGCACGTCTGGCTGAGCGGGCCGATGCGCCCATCCTCTTGATCCACGGCAAGGATGATTCTGTTGTTCCAATCGCCCAAAGCCAAATCATGGAGCGGGTATTGCGCGGCGCGGGAAAACCAGTTCAGACCCTCTATACCGAAAAGGAGGATCACTGGCTTTCCCACGAAGCGACGCGCATTTCGACCCTGAAGGCAGCGCTTGCCTTTGTGGAGCAATATAATCCGCCCAACTAGGCGCGCTCTTCCATCTGATCAGATCGTCTCCGGGTGCTGAAAAAGACTAGTCCGGCGACCACCACCACGAGCACGCTGGACGCAGCCAAGGTTCCAAGCCCAAGGCCGCCCGCATCACGCGCCTTGGTCAAAAGATCGCCGACCGTCGCGCCCAAGGGTCTGGTGAGGACAAATGCCGCCCAAAAGAGCACGGCATGGGGTGCCTTGGTGAACCGCCACGCCAGAATGACCACCAAGATCGCCGACCCGACCAGCGCCGACCCACCCAAATAGCCAAGCTGGGCATTGTCAGCCAAAAAGTCGCCGAGCGCTGTGCCCAGCGTGTTGGAGACGAGGATGGTGAGCCAATAAAAGGCCTCGACCTTGGGATCGGCGATGTGGTCGAAGCTGATCTGGCCCAAAGTCCATCGCCAGGCCAAAAGCACGCCGACCAGGGCGCAAATCAGCAAGGCGGCGCCGCCCAAATAGCCGAGGTGGGCGCTGCGATCCAAAAAGTCCGACAAGGTGGTGCCTGCCATGGTGGTGGACAGGATCACCGCCCAATAGCGGATCGGGCTAAATTGCTTGGCGAGCATTTCCGCTGCCAAGGTCGCGGCAAAGAGGGCCAAGAGCACAAAGGTGCTGGCCAAATAGCCAAAGCCCAAGGTTTGCGACAACAGATCACCGCCCGTCTCGCCCAAGGTGGTGGCGCAAATCTTGGTGACCCAAAAGATCAGGCCGATCTGAGGCGCCTTATTGATCAAGGTGCTGGCGTCAGGCTTGTGCATCGTTATCGTGTCTCCGTCTGGCAGGGGCATTTTCCGACGATGCAGATTTTAGCGCGCCGAAGAAAATGCCTTATCTCTAAGGCTTTGTGAGCAAAGTCTGATCCAATTCACCCAAGCCTTGCGCGAGCCGCGTGGCCTAAGCGCTCCACACCTCTAAATGGTTGTGTCGTTCAACCCGGCGCGAGGTCCGCAAGGTGACCAGCGCGCCTAATCCGGTGTCGTCCAACAGCGCCATCATCTCTGCCCGATCCTCTGGGCTGGCGCCATCGATGACCGCTTGAATTTTTTGCAACAAAAGAAGTCGGTAGGGCAAGACACCGACCTTGATCTCATGGCCGCGCCAATTGAATTCAACCTGTCCGATCACCCGATCTTGGCTGCGCGCCAAACCGTTGGTTCCGGCCTCCAATTCCGGGCGGGCGGCCAGCCAGGTATTGGTAAAGCCAACAAAGGCCTCGATCTCGGGTAAATAGTCCTCGGCGATGAAGGCCAGCAAGGCCCTAAGGCTGTCGGGCACGGCGTCTTGCGCCAAGAGCGCGGGTGCCACATCGCCATATTCGCCCGCATCCGCATCCGGCGCATTCATGCGCTCGCACCAGCGCCACACCCGATAGGCCTTCGCTTTCATCAAGGCCGCCGGATAGGGATCGCGCGCCAGATGGGCATAGAGGGGCGCGACGAGGCCAAAATCGCCAAGTGTTGGCCTGCCGCCCAAGAGATAGGGCGTCGTCGTCAAGTGCGCATCGAACAGGTCGAGAAACCTTTCATAGCTCGCCTCAATGGCGGGCGCCGTGGCCTCGGACACGCCAAAACTCTGCATGGCCTTGCGCATCCGGGTTGAGGCCATGGCAAACACCGCGGCTTGGGTGGCCTCGTCCGCGCCGGTCGGGGCGAGCGCGGCCGGAAAATCGCGGGCGAGGAAGCTTTGGTTGGTCGCATCAAAGTTCCAGCGATAATGCATGGCTGGGCGCAACAAGCCTTCGCCGCCGAACAGTTCGAAGATCTGCGCAATCAGTCTATGGCGCGGCGTCGTCGGCAGGACCGGAGTCGTGTTACCGGCATTGGCCCGTTTTTCCTCAAAATAGGCAATGATGTCAGAGCCATCCTGGACCAAAGCGCCGTCCGGCGTCTCAAGGACCGGAATGATCCAGCGTCCAAGCTTGGGCGCAATCTCCTCGCGAAACCGCGCCTCACCCGCCGCCCGGTTTTCAAACGCCACCCCCTGCTTGATCAGATAAGACCGCGCCTTGCCCGTATAGAGCGACCCAGGCGTGCCATAGAGGCGATAGGGGCGAGGGGCCATGGGCGGGTCCTTTGAGCGGAAAGAGGTGGGCCTCGATAGCGCGGAATGGCAAGGCGAGGGAGAGGATTTGGCCGCCACCTCGATCTTTCTCGCGCGGGCGTTGTGGGGAGATGGGGTTTCCAATATAATTTCCGGAAATTTCGAGGCGGAAAAGATGGCGAAAGCAATGTCTAACCTCGCGGCCCACCGTGCCCGCATGGAACGCGAGGGGTTTGTGCGCGTTGAAGTGAAGGTCCGCAAAGAAGATGCTAATCTTTTGCGCCAAGTGGCATCGGCACTTGCCGACCCTGTGCGACAAGTGGAGGCCCGCCGGTTGCTTCAGGCAGGTTTGGCTGCACCAACGCCGACCTCTCTCAAGGCCCTCCTCGCGTCGGCCCCGCTGAAAGGAATCGATCTTGAGCGCAGCCCAGAGGCTGCAAGGGCCGTTGAGCTTTGAGCTATCTGATCGACACCAACATCATTTCCCACCCGCCCGGGCGTCATGCCTGTGACGAATAACGTGGCAAAAGCATTATGGATTGCTATGAGTTCAGCAGTTTACCTCTGATTGACCTGCGCTTGGCCAAATGCGGCGTCCCGTCTGGTCGCCACGGCCTTCCGGTGATTGACCGCGTGTGTCAGTCGCGAGGTCCTGCCTTCCGCTTGAGTGCGGTTACTCGCGCTGATCTGATCAAAATAATAGCGGTCGAACTAGCTCCAGTCGGCAAGCCGATCGATCAAGCTCCGGACGACTGGGTGGCCGAAATCAGTCCGGGAGGAAAGTCGCGAAAACGCATCCACGACGATCTAATGGCGAGATATTTCTGTATCCGAAGACGCAATAAGCTGTAGCTGACAATCGGCGCAAAGAATAAACTCTACGATCTTCTCCCTCGGCCGATACGGCGCAAAAATACGATCGTGCATAGCCTCACGGATATCGGGAATATTGAACTCGGTCGGCATTTAACCCTCACATAAGGCAGCTTATTTGCCAACAAGTCTTAGAGCCACTGGAGAAGATATTTTGCTACAGGTCCGCAGCTAGATGTCTGCGCCAGCGCGATGCATCTGGTAGATCTCGACACGGTATCCGTCTGGGTCGAAACATTGTAGCCGCGTACGATCGTCTCGTTCGTCGATGCGAGAAGCACCTTCTGGCATGAGCCGCTCATAGGCAGCAAAAGTTCGTCGAACATCGGCAACGTCAGCGAAGACCGTGACGTGATCAGTCACGCCTTCGAGATGTCGCGCTTCAACTAGTGACAGCACCCCCTCCAGATTTACTGACTTGGTGGTCCGTTTACTGATGCGTAGCCCCAAAACCTCTCGGTAGAACGCCACGGACCGTGCGAGATCCGAAACAACCAGTCGAAGCCCAAGATGTAATGGAGCGGACATCTCCGCAGGTGAACCGAAACTGAGTTCAGGCTCTGTGCTGGGTCCTTCGGGCGTCCGCCCCCTCCTCTTACCTAGTTTCTTGATGAAGAGCGTTTGACCATTATCAAGCGTGAGCTGCCAGCCGTTCGCCGTGAGCGACGGAGACATTGGGATGATACCGTCCCAACTTGTTGCACTAGCTATCAACCCATTAGGAAGTCTGATTGGAGACGGTTCGCGAAGCTCAGTAAGCTCGGAGAGAAAAGCATTGAGCGCCGCCTTGGTGACTGGGCGATGCTCGTGGCTCGGAGCGGCCCTCTTTGGGAGACCGTAAATCTCGTACGCCGTACGACGGATTGTTTCGCAATCCTGTAGATCGCGTAGGAAGGGCGAAAGCCATTCCAGGCCTATCGCCGCGCCAAGAAGTCCGCCTGTCATCGAAGCGAGCGTATCTGTGTCCGCCCCTTCAGCAAGCGCGGCCTGCTTTACACCCTCGACCGGATCTGCGGCGTGCCGTGAGGCGAGGAAAAGCGCCGCAGCCGCATTGATCGTGCCTGATCCATTCACTCGCTTGTCAAAACATCCCAGTTCCTTGAGCACGTCTTCATCGAGGACGGCAACGCCGCCCGCGAGGCCTGTCAAGCATCGATAAAGCAGATCCAGTTGCTCGCGTACCGCGTCTGTCCATTGCGCCTGATAGGTTCCGGAGCGATCGGCTGCCTCAATCCAGTTAGGCCAGCGCTCCATCACCGAGGGTACGGTGCCCCACGCCTCCTGGTTCGACCTAACAACTTCGAGTAGCTGGCCGTAGCCAAGCGTTCCGCGCTGCCGTAGCGCCTCCCAGAGGCCGTAGCCATATGCCAAGGCCCCGACCAAGGCGCGCGGGTGGCCGTGGGTAGTAACTCCATCGGTCATGATGTCCAAGGCAAGCGCAGAAAAGTTAGCGTCGCCCACGCGACGGAGACAATGCGGCAAAATCCGCATGGCGACTCCATTGCCGCCAGCTGCAAGATACCGATCCACTTCATCGTGCTTGGCTCGCCACGGCGCGCGGCCCGAGAGCCAGGTTGTTGCTGCACGCTTCGTCGCACCGCCACCGCCACGCTGATAAAGCGTCCACAGCGGAAGCTCTTGGGTAGCGAAGAGGAGCCACCAATTGGTCGGTTCACGTAGTAACGACCGCGCACAAGCTAGGATCAGCTGGGTATCGTCGCTGTAGCTTCCTGCGCCGATCGCTTCCTCGTGCGGTTGGAAGCGACCGCCGGAGCGCTTCGTCCAAGCCTCGAAGGCAAGGTTAGGTGACTTTCGCTTGCCGCCGATCCGAGAGGCACGCATTTCGTACGGCCAACCCATTGCGTCCCCAACTGCGGCAGCCAAAAACGCCCCTTCCACGCGGTCGCGCCTGGGGCGGAAGGTGACGCTGTCATTGTCATCGAGAACAAAACGGTCGGTCATACGGTCCACAGCGTTTCTGATGGTCTTTGCCCTGCTCGGATGGCCTGACTGAGAGCGTACTTGTTGAACAGAGAGGGGGCTACCACAAACTTCAAATCGCCAATGTCGATACCCAAAATATCGAGTCGGACACGCTCCGCCCTTGCTTGTTCCTCGCTGGACAGCCCTATCGCCCTTATGCTGAGCGGTGGGATCGAGTGAGGCACTAGCACCTCAGCCTGATCATCGGTTGGAGAACAGGCAAGATGCAGGAGCGTTCGGTCGCGCACCTTTCCTTGCGCCCCTGGGACCGAGGGCGCGAACATGCTGGTGAATGCTTCATGACCCGCGCTTATGTAGTTGCCCAAGCCAGCGGCGGCATTTCGGGGACAGAACAAGGTTTCTTTCGAGGCGAGCACCGCAGGATCGATAAAGATCACGACCCAGTCTCGAAATAGAATTTCACCTTTTCGCGCGCGATCAAGATACCAAGCGTTAGGATATTCGATTGAGCAACAAATGTGATCGGGATGGCCATCTAGCCGTTGGAGATCGGTGGGATTGAAGAGCAAGCGCTCCTCTTCTTTAAGCAACCTAGAGGGCAGGATGCCGTCGCCGCCAGCCAAGATGTGGGCAAGGCTGCGTGAGGGCGTGAAGTGGCAAAGCCGGGTGATGCCCCGTGTGGCAATCTCTTTTTGGATGGCTTCGATCATTCTTCGACTTCCACATAGAGCGTGCGGTTGGGCGGAAGCAACGCGGTACGATCGCCTGTATATGTCAGGAGCAGTGCCGTCCTCGCGCGCGTGACCCCCACGTAAAGGATGCGTCCATCGATTGCGGTACTCTCCTCAAGTCCGATCTTCTCGACTGCGAGAGGATGCGGGAATTCCGCTTCAGAAAGGTGCGGCAAAATGACGCTATCGAATTCAAGGCCCTTGCCGCTGTGAAGCGTGCCAATCCAGATCCCGGTAGTTTCCTTCCAGATCTCGAGTGAATCCGTGAGCTTGCGGGCTTCGGGAAGCTTCGAGATGAATGTTCGAGCTTGTGCGCGCGTTCGGGTCAGGATCGCCACGCTCCGGGTTCGGGCGAAGCGCGTTGAGCGGTCGACCACGAAGTCTATCTCTCGGTCCCGGTCGGTGAAATGAACCAGTGTGGGCTTCGGACCTTCGGCCGCCGGCTGCTTAGGCGCGACCAAGTCGGCTTCCCCGGCATAATACGGCATTCGAGAGATCGCTAAGGCCAAGTCCGCGATCGCTTGGGTGTTGCGATAATTCTCTTCGAAATGCCAGACTTTCGGATGGTTCAGGCCTGCCGATCTCCAAGTCAATTGGTTGCCGTAAATCTGCTGCGCAACATCCCCAAAGAACGTGAACGACCCGTCAGTCGGCACCGCTTTGGATAAGGCACGAAGCATCTCCGGAGAGAGGTCTTGCCCCTCATCTACTATAACGTGTCTGTAGAGCCGCGGCCTGCCATCGCAGTCGAACGCATACGCGACCGCAGACGCAATATCGTACAAGTCATAACGGTAACCAGCTTCTAGGCGCAGCCTACGGTACTCCTCGAGAATCTTCCACATCGTCGGGCGCATCGAACGGATAAGGCGCGCGTCAGAACGCCCAGTCCTGCTGATTGAGTCATAATCTTCCGAGCTCACGATCCCGTGCTGCGACAACCAACGGATCTCTGCCTCGAAAAAGGAAGACGGGCGGTTGAAAAATGCATGAGAATCGTGGTGGCCAGCGACATTTGAAACCGCCTTCTGGACTAGTTCCACGTAGCGCTTGGTCGGCAAGATCGACGTGCCCTTCATTTGTCCCAATGCGCTTAAATATCCGCGGGCAAAACGATGGAAATTCTCGACGGTGACACCGCGCAGAATATCGGCCGCGAGGAAGCGGATATAGGCTCCCAACGTCTTGTTGAACGTGATGAGGAGCGTCTTACCGGACCCGGGAAAGCTGGGATTCGATAGCTGCGCCGCTCGTAAGACAGCCATTGAGGTCTTTCCGCTTCCGGCTGTGCCCAAAATCACCTGGTGCCCCTGTGTCGGAAGATATACGACTTCTCGCTGACGTCCGACCAGTTTCGGTAATGCCACGACCCGCCCCAAAAAAAATGACCTCGTCTTTTGTAGCGCGCCAAAGGACTTGCTTCAACGTTCGCGCTATTATCACTAAGGAATTCGTTGCTGCTTTAGAATACGTCGAGCAACAGGCTGCCTTATTGAGGTCGTCAACAACTACGGGACATGCCCGGAATTTGAACGCAAGGCTTACCGGCCGGTCTGCATTAACCGAATGGTGTATTCGGCAAGAGCCGCAGCTCACGTCAACCACGCTTACTGTCCAGATTTGCTCGGCAACCGTCGCGACTGAACCCGCGAATTTGCGCCCGCATCCGCCCGTTTACGTTCGGAATACTGCCCATCCGGATACCGCTCCATTATTGCCATTAGCGAACCGGCTGCCACGCAGCGTGAATTCAAATTCCAGCTTGGTTGCGTCAACACCAACCTTGCAAATCAGTTGGCGTTTGGGAGGCGTGAGGCGCGGAATGGGGGAAGGTGGGATTAAAGCCGATGCCCGAGTTCGCCCACCAAGTCGAGGTAGCCTAACGCGTGATGCGGATCATGGGGTGTAAATCCCGGCTGCGCCACTTATGTGTGACGAACTGCAATATACAGCCAGTTCCCACTTAAAGACCTGGCGGATGGGGTGAGATTCGAACTCACGGTAGGCTTCCACCTACGGCGGTTTTCAAGACCGCTGCCTTAAACCACTCGGCCACCCATCCTTTAGATGTCGTCGCGCGCAGGTGAGGACCGGGGCGCGAGAGGGGTTGGGATTAAACCGGCTTTTTGATTTGGTCTAGTGGCTTGTTCCTCTCCCTTGCGCGCCGCGCCAAAGCTTGGGAAGGAGGGGCGCGGAGAGTTTCAGTGGCCAGAGCGCGGTTTATCACCTTTGAAGGCGGCGAAGGGGTTGGGAAATCGACCCAGGTGCGGCGCGTGGCGCAACGCCTGCGCGCGCTTGGCTATGGCGTGACCACGACGCGGGAGCCGGGCGGTTCGCCGGGGGCGGAAGCCTTGCGCGCACTTCTCGTTACCGGCGATACCGAGCGCTGGTCGCCTCTGGCGGAGACCTTGATTCTCAATGCCGCCCGGGAGGACCATTTGGCCCGCACCATTCGGCCCGCCTTGGCGCGCGGAGAGATTGTACTGTGCGACCGCTTTGCCGACTCGACCCGCGCCTATCAGGGTGCAGCCGGGGGACTGGCCGCGGAATTTATCTTGCGCCTTGAGGATCAGGTCTTGGGCGAGACCCGTCCTGATTTGACCCTGGTACTTGATGCACCGCCGCAATTGGGGCTTGGCCGGGCAGGGGCGCGCGGCGGGGCAGAGGCGCGTTTTGAAGCCAAGGCGCTGGCCTTTCACGAGCGGCTAAGGGAGGGTTTTCTGAAGATCGCGGCTGCGGAGCCAAAGCGCTGTGTCGTTATTTCCGCGAGCTTGAGCGAGGATGCCGTGTTTGAGGCGATTTGGGCGGCGCTCGCCCCCCGCCTGGAGGCAGCAGGGGATGCACCTATAGCGTCGGAGCCGCACTGATGGCCGCCCCGCGCAGCGCTTCCGAACCCGTGGCGGAGGACCCGGCCAGGTTGACCGAAGCCTTGCAGGGCCTCGATACCGCCGCAGAGGTGTTTTTGGACTGCTTGGCGCGTGGGCGTCTGCACCATGCCTGGTTGATTGTTGGGCCGGAAGGCTTGGGTAAGGCCGCGCTCGCCCATCGCTTGGCAAGGCGCCTGTTGGGCGCAAAGCCCAATCACGCCTTTGGGCCTGCGGGCAGTTCGCCCGATGATCCCATGGCGCGCTTGATGCTGGCCGGGGCCCATCCCGACTTTATTCTGCTCAACCGTTATGACGAGACGGGCAAGGCGCGGCGGGGGATTTCCGTCGATGAGGCACGGCGCTTGGCGGAGTTTTTCTCCAAGGCGCCTGCGTTAGCGCCGTTTCGCGTGGCCTTGATCGACGCGGCGGAAGACCTCAACCTCAATGCCGCCAATGCCTTGTTGAAAACGCTGGAAGAGCCGCCAGCGCGGGGCGTCTTGTTGCTTGTCTCGCATCAACCTGGAAAACTCCTCCCCACGGTGCGTTCACGCTGCCGCCGCCTCAGCGTCAAGCCCTGGTCCGAAGCCCAATTGGCTGATCTGGCTGTCGCGCGGTTTGGGGTCTCCCAGGATGAGGCGCAAGTGAGGGCGAGGCTGGCGGCAGGCTCACCGGGAAGGCTCGTGCACGGCGCAGACGATGGCGGCGCCAAGCTTGAGGCGGCTGCGGCCCGGCTGATGGCGCTGGGCGCTGAGGCCGATCCGGTTTTTGCCCTGACCACAGCGGAAATGTTCCGGGGTAGCGAAGGGGGGAGCCAGTTCCGCCTGTTTATCGCCCACCTGTGCGACCAAATCGCTGATCGGGTCGCGGGCCTCGAGGGCGGCGACCTTGCCGCGCGCGCCAGATGGTCGGAAGCCTGGAGCCAGTTCGTCTCCCTGCCCGACGAGGTCGAGGGCATCAATCTTGACCGCAGCGACGCCTTTTTTAGTGTGGTTGAGGCCCTGCAACGGACCGCGCGCGGCGCCGACCGCAGCCTTGCCTTGGGTGAGGCCTGATGCTGATCGATAGCCATGTCAATCTGCACGCGCCGCAATTTGCCGACGATCAGGCCGACGTCATTGCCCGCGCGCGACAGGCGGGCGTCGCCCTGATGCTGACCATTTGCGATCGGCTGGATAATTTTCCCAAGGTCTTGGCCCTGGCCAAGGCGCACGCCGACATTTGGGCCAGCGTCGGCGTCCACCCCCACGAGGCCAAGCACCACCGGGGCCTCGACGTGGCGGACTTGGTGCGGTTCGCGGCCGATGACCGCGTGGTTGGCATTGGTGAGACAGGGCTTGATTATCACTACGACCTGTCGCCGCGCGATGTGCAGCGTCAGGTTTTCGCGGTTCATATTGCCGCAGCCCAGGCCACCGGCTTGCCGCTGATTGTCCATACCCGTGAGGCGGATGAGGATATGGGCGACATGTTGGAGACGGCCTTTCATCGCCAGCCATTCAAAATCTTGATGCATTGCTATACCAGCGGCGCGGAGCTTGCCCGGCGCGCGGCCCAGCTGGGGGCCTATTTCTCGGTCTCTGGCATTGCTACCTTTAAAGCCGCCGACGACGTGCGGGCTGTGATCGCCGAGATGCCAGAAGCGCGGCTGATTGTTGAGACGGACTGTCCCTATCTGGCGCCGGTGCCCTATCGGGGCAGGCGCAATGAACCGGCTTTCATTGGCCATGTTCTGGCGAAACTTGCCGAAATTCGCGGCTGGCCGCTTGCCGAGGCTGAGGCCAAGACCGAAGCTGCCTTTTTTGATCTGTTTGACCGTGTGCAACGACCATGACGGTCCAGTTGGAATTCACGCTTCTGGGAACCGGGTCGTCGGGTGGCGTTCCGCGCGCCGATGGGGCCTTTGGCGCCTGCGATCCCAATGAACCCCGAAACCACCGCACCCGCTGTGGACTTGCTGTGCGACGCCTCAGCGAAGCTGGCGCGAGCCCTGCTGACCTCACCACGCTGGTTGTGGACACGCCGCCGGAATTTCGGCTGCAAGCGGTGCAGGCGGGGTTGAAGCGTTTGGACGGGGTTTTGTTCAGCCATGATCACGCCGACCAGACCCACGGTATTGACGACATCCGGGCGTTTTTTCTCCGCCAACGGATGAAAATCCCCTGCTATGCTGATGCGGCGAGCTGCGCCTCACTCGGTGATCGGTTCTGCTATGTCTTTCGCGGCGGGGGACAGTATCCACCGATTGCCGAGCTCTTGCCCGCCCCTGAGTTTGGCAGGCTTAGCGAGGTCACGGGACCATCTGGACCCATTCCGTTTCTCACCTATGACCAAGACCATGGCGATGTTCGGGCGCTGGGATTTCGCATTGGCGACGTCGCCTATTCCGCCGATGTAGTGGACTTGCCGCAAAGCGCGCTTGATCTGTTGCAGGGTTTGGACGTCTTCATCATTGACGCCTTGCGCTATACGCCCCACCCCACCCATGCCCATCTCGACAAGGCTCTGGCTTGGATTTCGATGTTGAAACCGAGACGCGCCATCTTGACCAATATGCACATTGATCTCGACTACCAGACCTTGCGCGCCAACCTGCCTTCGGGCGTCGAGCCCGGCTATGACGGCATGCGATTTGTGTCGGAACTCGCCGCGATTATTTGAGGCTCTTGGCGACCAGGGTGCGGAGGTTATCTAAACCGAAGCGATAATTGATGTGATCATTATCGCCCTGGCGCGAGCGTAATTCAGCGGCAACCAGCGGGCCGGTCTTGGGGCCTCGCAGCACATAGCCAACCCGTCGCCATCCGTCCGGCCCGGGCTCAGACGCCACCATGATCCACGACAGGTCGACATTGGCCCGGTCCGTCGCATCAGCGCGCACCACCACGCCCTTGTCATTGGCCTTGAGCACGCCATTTTTTAAGCCGCCAAGATCCGTCTTGACCTCAGCGCCATCGCCATCGGCATTGACATGGACGCCGGGTAGCTTGACGTCGGCCTTGTCGCCATCCGCATGAATATGGACGAAAGGCAGATCAATATCGGCGCGGCTGTCATCGTCCTTCGCACTGCGCTTCTCGACCTTGATGGACGCATCCGACTCATGTGCCGCCTGTGGAACGAGCGCGCCCAGGCGATGCTCCACGTCTTGCGCTGCCTTGTCTGGCCCGCCGTCAATCAGGTCGACCCGGCGCAAGGTAACCTCGACGTCCTCACGTCCCCGATAGTCACAAGATTGGCCGTCTGGGGCTTGGGATGACAGGTGGAGGTCGCCCGCCTCCTCTGGACAGTTGAGCCGACTAGCGACCGCCAAGGCATGGCCACCGACAATCACATCCGCATGCTTTTGGCGCTCGCAAGCGCTGAGGCCAAGCGCTGCCAAGGCAGAGACGCCGAGCAAGAGGGCGGTCGGACGAGGTGAAGGGCTGCGATCTAAAGGCATGGAAAACCTTTCCCGAAATCTGGACGCAAGCGTGGCGAAAGCGCCGCCGAAGGTCCAATGAATTCGAGGTAATCCGCTCACCGACCGCCTCTGGCGGACTACCAGGCTTCCGACCAGGGCCGTAGATCAAGCTCATGGGTCCAGGCCGATCTCGGTTGCTTGACGAGGGCGAGGTAGGCTTTGGCCACGTCCTCGGGATTCAAAATGGCGTCCGCATCGACCAGGGTTTGGGCGTCGGGACGCACCTCCCGAATAAAGGTTCCGTCCATGGGGCCATCGATGACGATGTGGGCGACGTGGACGCCGAGCGGCCCAAGTTCGCGGGCCATGCTTTGCGCAACGGCGCGCAAGCCAGCCTTGGCGGCGGCGAAGGCGGAAAAGCCATCGCGTCCGCGCAGGCTGGCGGTGGCGCCGGTAAAGAGGATGGTGCCGCTTTGGCGCGGCGCCATGTGCTTTGCAGCCTCCCGACCGGCCAGGAAGCCAGCGAAACAGGCCATTTCCCAGACCTTGTGAAAGACCCGCGTGGTGGTGTCGCGTATCGGGAAACGGACATTTGCGCCAATATTGAACACCATGACGGCGAGCGGGCCAATGTCGCGCTCGACCGTTTCGAACAGCGACACCATCTCGGCCTCGTCACGCGCATCGACGCCATAGGCGTGGGCCTCGCCCCCGGCGGCGCGGAGAGAGTCGGCTAAGGCTTGGAGTTCGGGCAGATGACGAGCACGGCGCGTCATGCACACTGCATAACCGTCTGCGGCAAAGGCGCGCGCCAAAGCTGAGCCAAGGCCGTCGCCGACGCCAATAATCAAGATGACTGCCTTATCCGTCGCCATCCGCGCCTCCACCGACGAAGGGGCTCCGTCGCGGGGAAGGTTGCTCCGCGTCAGGGCACGACGTCAAGCGTCGCGCGCTGGGCATAGGAATGAGGCTAGTGACGCCGACCCGCAGTATTGGCGACCGGGCGGGCCCATTGGCGGAAGCTGGCGCCCCTCGCATGTTCTGCACTCGCACCCATCCCGCCATTGCCAGCGCCGCCTGTCGCGCCACTGCCATAGCCGCCGCCAGCGCCGCCACTTGAGCCGCCACCTGAGCCGTGACCTCCACCGGAACCCGCGCCATAGCCGCCGCCAGAGCCGCCACCGGAGCCACCGCCGCTGCCCCACGCGCCGCCGCCGCCGGATCCGCCGCCGTAACCACCGCCAGAGCCACCCCCTGAACCGCCACCCGAACCACCGCCCGAACCGCCGCCATAACTGCCGCCGCCGCCGCCATGGTGACCGCGCCCGCCCTTATGGCCGCCATTATTGTTCTGGTTCCAATTCGAATTCGAGTTGGAATTGGAGTTGGAGTTTTGGTTGTTGATCGAAATGGAGTTGGTGATCGATCCGCCGGTGTTCTGGTTTGAATTCGAGATATTCGACATGAAGCCGTTGGGGCCGAAGGGCATGATCGCGCCGCCGCCGCCGCCGCCGCCGCCACCGCCCGAGAACACAACCTCGTCGCCAACGCCGCCGGTCATTTCGCCGCTGTTCCAATTGGTTTCAACCGGAGGCGCATAGACGGGTGCGCAGCAGGGATTGGGTTGGGCATAGGCAGGCGGCGGAGGGGCCAGGTTCATGGTGTAGCAGGCGCGAACCTGCCCACCAGCCACCGGCGAGCAAGGGGTGGCGGTGTAGGGCGATGGCGCATAGGCATACTGTGCTGGTGGATAGGCTTGCTGTGCCGCATAGACGGGCTGGCCGCTATAGGGCACGGGCCCAGAGCTTGGTTGGGCATAGACATAGCCGGGCGAAGCCTGCCCGCAGACACTGGCATAGGTCTGTTGGCCGCAGCCGCCTGGCGCCGCATAGCCATAGCCGCCTTGAGCGCCATAGACCACGCCTTGCGGCGCCATCTGAGCCTCGGCGTCCACGCTCCAACCCGTCGATCCCAGTAGGGTTGAGGCCAGCGCCAGCGCGGTGGAGTGGAAAAGGCGGTGCGACATGAACTGCTCCAAAATGGCACAGATCTCGGCAAGCGAGACGTTGTGCCAGTTTGACTGCAAATCTCACGCCGGAGCGGCGGGTTCGCCAAACCTGTGCCAGAAGGGCGCTAGGCCGTGGCCTTATAGGGCATGGCAGCGCCAAAATCGGATGAAGCAACAGGCTTCTCAGATTGGGCAATCGCGTGATCAATGCCAAACAGGCGCGGCGCGCTACCGAGATAAAACCGCTCATAAAGCTCGGTGCGCTCGGCCAGGGCGGAGCCAACAAAGTCCCAGGCGATCCGAAAGAGCCGCGCTCTGTCCCGCGCTGAGACTCCTTGAGCGCCGGGCAGGAATTCGTGCAACAGCGGCCCCAGTCGTGGATGATCAAACGCGGCAAGGCTTGGCGTCGCTAAGAGGTTATGGGCCCCGAGCATTTTCACCGCATCGCCGGCGCGTGCCATCCAAGCTGGCATATGGGCACGCACCGCGCGCAGCGGGCGTTCATCACACATGACGGTTGGGCCGCGGGCCTCTGCATGGGCTTCGGCGGCATCGAGCGCAGACCGGGTCATGGCCCCGAAACTCCAGATCTCACCCAACAGGCTCATGACGTCCGGTCGCCACTCACAATGGGTGACACGGGCGATCTCGACGCAAATATCATAGAGAAATTCAAGTTTGACCGCCGCCCGTGCACAGGTTTGCTGCAGGATATTGGCGTTCCAACCGTCGCTCATCAGCGTATTGTAAAGATTGACGTCGCCATCGACGAAGACGTTTTCCAGTGGAATTTCGACATCGTCGAAAATCATCACCGCGTCCTGCTCGTCAAACCAACTGGAAAAGGGGGCGTCCGGACCCGATTCTCTCGCGCCATAGTGGTCGCGGCAGAGGGTGATCAACCCCTTGGCGGCCAGAGGCGTGGTAAAGGCAATGACATAGGCGGGATCGATCTCATGCGACTGTGGCGCGCCGGGATAGACGAAAAGCTCGTCGGCGAAGGGGCCAAGGGTGGCGAGCACCTTTGCCCCTCTGACCACAATACTGTTGGAGGTGCGGCGGACGACGCGCAGCGAGAGGCGGCCATTCAGCCCATAGGTGTCGCCAACACTCTTATCGATCGACGGGTGGACAATGGCGTGGGTCAATGCCAGGTCCCGGTCGATGACACGCCGGTAAAAGCCCTTCAGATTATCGGCGAAACGCTGTGCGCCGAGATGTTCAAATATGTCGCGTCGACCAACGAAACCCGCCAAGGTCGCATTGACATAGTCAGGCGTGCGTCCCAACGCCCCCTTGGAATAGCGCGCAAAGGTTTCGAAGGCGAGACGCCTGCGGCGCAGGTCATCGGCGGTTTTTGGGATGATCAGACTGGCGTTCATGGTCTGGCCAGATTCAGGATCTTCGACCAGGCAGGCCTCCGAATTGGCTAGTTGCCAGTCGTAATAACCGGCCATCCCTTGCAACGACCCGAAGAAGGCCGGGTGGGAGCCGATATCGACTTGCGCAGCTCCAAGCCAAACCTCGCGACTGTCGCGTAAGCCTGCCAAATAGTCTTCGCCAGTGCGCACGGTCATTTCACTCTCGCTTATGAATGCAATCGGATTAGTCATCATTTGAACTTTAAACTTAGAGCAAATTTGGTAAAAAATTTCGTCAATATTAGTGGAATTTTTCAAAAAAATTACGAGATTTTATGTTTTGAATTCCTACTGTTACGTCGCTATTTATAAATCGAAATTAATCTTATTTATTATAAGGATAAACAGTCTTTTCATCTGGCAAATTTGTGGTTTATTTCGCAAAGGTCAATCCTGGGCGGCAGGGGTTGGAATCCCGCCGCCCAGGTTGACAACAGAAAAAGGGCGCAGTTTCGCGGCTTTAAAGCACGCCCATTTCCCTTGATAATTTAGGGGCTTGGGTGCAAATATTACCCGTTCAAGGCGCAATTGTCCCCAGGCTGGCCTTGAGGAGGCGGCGGAGGTGGTCCGTGCGGACCCGGACCAGGACCGGGCCCGCCACCGTAACCACCACCCGGAGGCGGGGGAGGTGGTCCGTGCGGACCGGGGCCAGGACCGGGCCCGCCGCCGTAACCACCACCCGGAGGCGGGGGAGCAGGAGGTCCGTGCGGACCAGGTCCAGGGCCTGGTCCAGGGCCGGGTCCAGGGCCGTGGGGTGCCGGTCCGGGCCCGCCGCCGTACCCCCCGGCGAGCGCCAGACTGGGCAAGCCGACCGTTGTCAACGCCAAGCTAGACGCTCCTGCGATTATAAATGCCATACGTCTCATAGAGTTCCCCTTCACGATGCGTGCTCGTCACGATGCGTGCTCGCGGTGGAAAGGTCTCAGCAAATGCCGTGCCAATCAAAATGGGACAAATCTCATCAATGAGGACGACAATATCCAAGAAATCCAAATTTGATCCGTCTCAAGGGCGTCAAGTCCGTTGGACGTCAGTGTGGCGTGACGCGGACGGGGAGGACGCCATGCGCATCCTATTATTGCATCCGAATTATCACTCGGGCGGAGCCGAAATTGCGGGCAACTGGCCGCCCGCCTGGGCCGCCTATATTACCGGCGCTTTGAAAGCGGCGGGCTTTGACGACATCCGTTTCATCGATGCGATGACCAATCACCTCGATGACGAGGCCATGCGGGACTTGCTTGCTAAGGAACGCCCAGACGTGATTGGCGCAACGGCCATCACGCCCTCCATCTACAAGGCGGAACGGCTGCTTCAGATCGCCAAAGAGGTCCATCCCAATGCCACCACCATTCTGGGCGGCATCCACGCAACCTTTATGTACCAACAGGTTCTGGCGGAGGCCCCTTGGGTCGATGTGATTGTCCGAGGCGAGGGCGAGGAGATTATCGTCAATCTGATCCGCGCCTTGGATGAGCAGCGCTATCTGGCCGACCGGGCCGAGATAAAGGGCATTGCCTATGTCGATCAGGGCCAGGTGGTGGCAACGCCCGCCGCTCCGACGGTAAAAAATCTCGACGGGATCACGCCGGATTGGTCTGTCCTGGAATGGGACAAATATATCTATCTGCCGATGAACACCCGAGTCGCCATCCCAAACATGGCGCGCGGCTGCCCCTTTACCTGTAGCTTCTGTTCGCAGTGGAAGTTTTGGCGCGACTATCGCATCCGCGACCCGAAAAAGGTCGTCGATGAAATCGAAGCCCTGCAACGAGACCATCAGGTCGGCTTTTTCATCTTGGCGGACGAAGAGCCGACCATCAATAAGAAGAAGTTTGTCGCCTTTTGCGAGGAATTGATCGCGCGGGATTTGAACATCCTATGGGGCATCAATACCCGCGTCACCGACATCTTGCGCGACGAAGCCCTGTTGCCGCTCTATCGGAAGGCTGGCCTTATCCATGTGTCGCTGGGCACCGAGGCGGCGGCGCAGCTGAAACTCGACCGCTTTAATAAGGAAACGACGGTCGCGCAAAATAAGAAGGCGATCCGCCTGCTCCGCGAGGCGGGCATCGTCGTCGAAGCACAGTTCATCGTCGGTCTCGAAAACGAAACGGCTGAGACCTTGGAAGAAACCTATCAAATGGCCCGGGATTGGAAGCCCGATCTGGCCAATTGGGCCATGTATACGCCGTGGCCCTTCTCCGATCTGTTCCGCGAGCTGGGCGACAAGGTCGAAGTGTTCGATTTCGAGAAATACAATTTCGTCACCCCGATCATGAAGCCGGAAGCAATGGATCGGGCCGAGCTGTTGGACCGGGTCATGCACAATTATCGCCGGTTCTATATGCACAAGGCGCTGTTCTCCTATCCCTGGTCCGGTTCAGGCGAGCGGCGGCGCTATCTCCTGGGCTGCTTGAAGGCCTTTATGAAGTCGGGCTTCGAACGCACCTTTTATGATCTAGGTCGGGTCAACTATTGGGGGCCCCAGTCCAAGAAGGGCGTCGATTTCGCCTTTGATACGGCCAGGGCCAAGCCTGACCAAGATCGCGTCGAGTGGAAGACCAATCATAATCGCAAGCTTAGCGGCGAAAAGCAGGCTGAAATCATGGCCTGTGGCGGTGGCAAGGGTGAAATGGAGGCGGAGCGGCCGCTCGAAGTCTCGTGACCCATGCCGCTGGTCTGATCGGGCCAAACGCCATCATCCAATTTGGCGAGGCGGTTGCAGCGCTCGAGGGCGTCGCCGGGCGCGAGCGGCTTTTTGACGAGGCAGGGCAGAAGGCCTATCTGTCTCACCCTCCGACCGCGCTTGTCCCTGAGACGGACGTTTTGCGGCTACACGCCGAATTCCGCCGGTTTGCGACCGACAATCGACGGCGTTCCGCTTCGTGGTTGGCGGGGCGACGCACAGCCGACTATATTTTGGCGCACCGCATCCCGGGCTTTGCCCAAGCCATCATCCTAAGCCTGCCGCGCTTTATTGCCGCCCCCTTGCTTGGCGCCGCTATCGCAAAACACGCCTGGACCTTCACTGGCTCGGGTCGGTTTCAGCGGGGCAGGGGACAGGGGTTTAGCTTCGAAATCCAGGATTGCGTCCTGTGTCGCGGGCTCACCTCCGAACGTGCGGAATGTGAGTACTATTGTGGCGCGTTCGAGCGACTTTACGCCGTCTTGGTCGATCCAGACGTCAAGGTGGTCGAGACCGCCTGCAAGGCCTCTGGCGGCGCATGTTGCCGGTTTGCCTTCACCTGGGGCGAGGGAATTCGCCGAGCGCTAAGTCGAGCTTTAGACCCAGTGGGCGCAAGGGCTCAGCAACCAAACCGCTGACCAGCGACGCCTGGAGCGCCGTGAGGGGCCACAGCTTTGACAAGGGGCCCATGAGCCAGTCACGCAAGAGGGGCAGAACGCGGCTATCTGATTGATAGATTGGGGTAAAGAGCCAGGTTAAGGCCTGATAGGCTGCCACGTGCAGCTTGCGCATCTTGACCGCGATTTGCGGCGCCGAAGCGAGGTCTGAGGTTTCGGCGACTGCCTTTGCCAGGGCCCAGGCGTCCAGTAGCGCCATATTTGCGCCTTGCCCCAGCTGCGGGCTGGCGGAATGCCAAGCATCTCCCAGATGAATGAGGGCGGACGCAAAGGGTCTTGCAACCGTTCGGTGGGCGTAGCGGGCGAAGGTCAATTGCTTGGCGTCGGAAATCTGGTCCAGATAGGGCGAACAGGCGGGCCAATGGCGCGCCACTCTTGCCTTCCAGGGCGCAAGGCCAGCTTCGCGCCACGCCGTATGGGCGTCGGCGCGCAAAGACCAGAAAAATGCAGCCTGTTGCTCGGTTCCGTCGCCCACGCCAGTGGGCAAGATCCCTGCCATGACATTTGATCGATGATAGCGTTGTGAAAGTGTGTGCGGATCAAGACCCGCTTCCGGCGACCAAATAAGGCTCGCCCACAAGGCGCCATAGGAGAGTTCGCGCCCCACGGGCGGCGCCAAGGTTGAGCGGGCGCCAAGAGCATCGACCACCAAGCCGAAGGGCTCGCTTTCGCCCGCTTCTGCAAATTGCAGCACGCGTTGGTCGCCCAGCTGACGTGAACCAACCACGGTGTGCCCGGTATGAAGGCTGATGCCAGCGGATGAAACGGCCTCAAATAGAGTGGAAAACAGGCTAGACCGATGAATTCCAACACCAAATTGGCGAGGCGCTCCAAGCGCTTGGTAATGCACGTCGAGAACGGTCCTTGCGCCTGCAACACCGTGCAGGTGATCGATCCTCTGTCCCTGTCTGACAATAGGCTCGGCAAGTCCCATGGCGGCCAGGACCGCAAGCCCCGTCGGCTGGAGCATCAATCCAGAGCCAATGGGAAGAGGCGTGGGAAAACGCTCGAACACCGTCACATCTTCCCCAGCCCGATGGAGGAGGAGGGCGGTTGCGAGGCCACAAGGACCACTGCCGCAAACGGCGATCTTTCGTTTCGACACCTTAATTTCGAATACTTTCGGGCACGGATATTTTCCTGTCCTTCTGAAGCAATGCCTAATTGAAGGAGGGACGCCCCGCCAGCCCCGCCTTGGCGCCAATTTGTTGAGACATCGGGTCTATAGTGCCCGCATCCAAGGTCTGGGATTTTTTAAAGTGTTGCAAGATAAAGATAATTTCGACGTCGAGCAAAGTTTCAAGGCGGGTCTTTACCAAGCCGAGTTGTTTTGGCGACGCATGGGATCGCGGCCTGATTTCACCGACAAGGACGTGCTTGAAATTGGCTCTGGTCTCGGCGCGCTTAGCGTTTCCATTGCCCAGCAAGGAGCGAGGCGGGTGCTCGGCCTTGATGTTTGGGCGCCGCGCGTTGCAACGGCCGTGGACTTGGTCGCGAGCCATTATCCAGATTTGCGCAGCGTCGCATTTGCCGCCACCCCGTCAACCGAATTCGCCGGCGAAGCCCTGTTCGACATTGTGGTGTCGCAAAACACCTTTGAGCATGTCAGCGATGTGGCTGCGGTCCTGGCCTCCATCCGCCGACTGCTACGGCCCGGTGGAAAGGCCTATATTGGCTTTAGCCCGCTCTATCACAGTCCGTTTGGCGATCATTCCGAACTTCGGGCGCCGATCAAGTTGCCCTGGCTGCATTTGATCGCTGGCCGAAAGCGGGTCATCGCCGCCTTTAACCGCGCCAATGACATGAATGTCGAAACCTTGGTCGCCTGCGGCTATAATGGCTGCACGCCGCGCCAATTCGATCAGGCCTTCGCCACCTGTGGCCTCGACATCAAATCCCGTCGCGTTAATCCGACCGAAGGCGGGCTCAAAAATCTGGCCATGATGACGTTTCGCGCCCTCGCGCGGCTCCCGGGCCTTGAGCCCTATTTCACCGTCGGTCTCTATTTTGTCCTGCAAAAGCCAGAGGCGTCGACGGACGTGGGTTGAGGCTAGCGAGGGGGCAAACGGAAGCGTTCTCGTGATGGCCACCAAAACGGGACAAAAGATCGTCTAAGGAATATTATCGGCAATAATTGAAATGGCCTCTATGTCAGTCGGTTAGAATGGGTCTCAAGCAGGCCTTTCAGCACCGTCGGAGCTTAGCGGCGCGAGGTGAACTTCAATTCTTCGGTTTAATGCGTGAGCATAGCGACTTATCAGATCGAAGGTCGGCATGTGGCGCGAGCTCTCCAGGCGCTCAATTACCGATTGGCTGGTTCCCATGCGACGGGCCAGTTCCGCTTGGGTCAGCCCCGCAGACTGGCGAGCTTCCACCATCTCTCCCACGACTGCGAAAATTGGCCCGAGGCGTTCATACTCCGCGTTCACTTCCGCATCGGTCAAGATGAGGTCACGTAAACTGGCGAGACTTGTCATGCGTCGATCTCCTTGGCTCGGCGCAGCGCGAGGTAAGCGGGATGCGTTGGGATATCTCTCTACGCCTTTCTGTAGGACTTTCCCATTTGCCGACCGCGGCGAAAATGCTTCAATGATTGGGTCTCACCGCGCAAGGATTTCGGCCATGGATAATTCTGAGATTTCAGGTGGGCGGGTTGCGGATGTGATCAACCGGGCGGCGGCGGTTGAGGCCTTGATGGAAGAGCGCGGCATGGAGCCTGCTGCGGCCATTGCGCGCGGCGTTCAGAGTGCAGAGGAAGACTGGGTTCCACGGAACGGCGCGCGGATCGTTGCCAAGGCCTGGACCGATCCGGAGTTTCGCCAACGCCTGTTGACCGATGGCAAGGCCGCAGCGGCAGAGCTTGGGTTTTCGATGCCTGCGCACCATCGATTTTTGGTCGCTTTGGAAAACACTGTCGATCTTCACAATGTCATTGTCTGTACGCTTTGTTCGTGCACTGCGTTTACGATTATCGGCCTGCCGCCCGATTGGTATAAGGACCTCGAATATCGCGCACGCGTTGTGCGCCAATCGCGCACGGTCTTGCGGGAAATGGGGCTAGACCTGCCGCAATCAACCCAAATCAAGGTATGGGATACGACTACCGACACCCGCTACATGGTGATCCCGGTCCAGCCGCCGGAAACCCTGGGCTGGCCGGAGGAGAAGCTGGTTGAGATCGTCACCAAGGACTCCATGATCGGCGTGTCGCGCCTGCCGGGAACCTAGTTCATGGATGGCATGCACGATATGGGCGGACGCCAAGGTTTTGGACCGGTGCGCTACCAGCCGAATGCGCCGGTGTTTCACGAAGACTGGGAGTGCCGGGTCAATGCGCTCTATGGGCACGCGGTGCGACTTGGGCTTTTCACCATGGATGCCTACCGGCATGCCATCGAGCGCATGGCGCCGCGTCACTATATGACCGCAAGCTATTACGAGCGCACCCTGACCAGTCTTGCAACGCTGCTGGTGGAAAAGGGCGTCGTGACCCGAAACGAGCTAGAGGCGGCTGCAGGTGGCGCCTTCCCGCTTGCGGCGCCAAGCGCGCCAGGACGCTCCAATCTGACTCCTAACTATCGGTTTCAGTCCGGCGAGCTGGTGCAAGTGCGCAATGTCGACTTTGCCGGCCACACACGACTGCCCTCCTATATTCGCGGCAAGCGCGGCGTCGTGGTGCGAGAAACCCTCGCCTATCCCTTTCCCGACGCCCACGCCCACGGCGTGGTGGCCCAGGATGAGCCGACCTATGACGTCGCCTTCCGCGCCGAGGACCTGTGGCCGAATGATTCGGACCCAGCGACCGTCCATGTCGGCGTATTTCAGAGCTATCTGATGCCAGCGGGCGAGGTGGCGCGCGGGTCTTAGGCTGCCCCCCTCCCCCGTCCAAGCGCCTTGGCCGCGCGTGACAAAATATTTAGGTGCTCCCGCGTCGAAGGCCTGACATGCTCTGTGAACGCTTAGGCTTGAGGGATGCGCGATGAAATACGCGATTTCTGGAACTGTGATGCAGACGCTTGAGATCGGTCTCGAGCCGGGCGAAACCGTCTATAGCCAAACCGCCGCCATGGCCTGGATGACCGACGGCGTGCGCATGCATACCAATACCGGCGGCGGGCTCTTCGCCGGATTGAAGCGCAGCCTAACCGGCGGCTCATTTTTCGTTACCGAATTTACTTCAGAGGGCGGGCGGGCCTCGGTGGCGTTCGCCCCGCGCTTTCCAGGCTCGATCATCGCCTATCCCTTAGCGCCAGGGCAATCGCTCATCTGTCGGAAGGAGACCTTCTTGTGCGCTGAGCGCGGGGTTTCGTTGGAGCTCGCCTGGCAGCAGCGCATTGGGGCGGGCTTTTTCGGCGGGGCGGGGTTCATTCTTCAGCGGGTCACGGGACCGGGTCTCGTCTTCCTCGATCTGTCGGGCGAGGTGGTGAATAAGGACCTCGCGGTCGGAGAAAGGCTCTATGTCCACGCCGGGCATGTGGGCGTTCACGATCCCTCGGTTTCCTTCGATATTCAGATGGTGCCGGGATTTCGCAATATTTTGTTCGGCGGCGAGGGGTTGTTTCTCGCCTGCCTGACAGGGCCTGGACGGGTGCATTTGCAATCCATGCCGATCCTCAATCTGGCCGAAGAAATTGCGCGCTACCTCCCCACAGAAGGTGGGCGCAGTGGGGGGCTAGCTGCCCCGCTCGTCATGGGCGGGATTTTGGGCAGCCTTTTGGGCGGACAGGACTAGGCTCGGCGCTTATTCAAGTTGCACCTGTGGCACGCGGTGGGCTAAGTGCGCCAGACTTCGCCGCCAAAATCCAAGCCCGCGCACGACAAGGACCTCCGATGCCAAGCCTGTTCGACCCTCTCCGCCTTGGCGATTTGGAGCTGCCCAATCGGGTGATCATGGCGCCCTTGACCCGCTTGCGGGCTGGCGCAAGTGGGACGCCTAACGGCTTGATGGCGCAGTATTATGCGCAACGGGCTTCAGCTGGCTTGATCATCTCCGAGGCGGTGCCCGTAACGCCCCAGGGCGTGGGCTATCAGGGCGTTCCTGGCGATTGGACGGATGCCCAAGTTGAGGGGTGGAAACTGATCACCCAGGCCGTCCATCAGGCTGGTGGGCGCATCTTTATGCAACTCTGGCATGTGGGACGCATTTCCGATCCGATCTTCCACGAGGGTCGACCCCCTGTCGCGCCCAGCGCCATTGCTGCTCAAGGCCATGTCAGTCTGTTGCGGCCAGAGCGCCCCTATCCGACGCCGCGGGCGCTCGATCTCGACGAACTGCCCGGCGTGATCGCGGCCTATCGCCAAGGGGCGGAGCGCGCGCAAGCAGCGGGTTTCGATGGGGTCGAAATTCACGGCGCTAATGGCTATCTGCTCGATCAGTTTTTGCAGGACGGGTCCAATCATCGGACCGATGCCTATGGTGGGCCGATTGAAAATCGCGCCCGCTTGATGCTGGAAGTGACCGACGCGGTGATTTCGGTCTGGGGGCGTGATCGGGTCGGCATGCACCTCGCACCCCGTGCCGACGCCCATTCCATGGGCGACAGCAATCTGGCCGCGACCTTTGGCTATGTGGTCAGCCAACTCGATGCGCGTGGTATCGCCTTCATCTGCGCGCGGGAATATCAAGCGCCGGATAGCTTGGGACCCGCTTTGCGCAAGAGCTTTGGCGGCGTCTATATCGCCAATGAGAATTTCACCGGTGAAAGCGCGCAAGCCGCGCTCGACGCCGGTGACGCCGACGCCATCGCATTCGGCAAGGCCTTTATCGCCAATCCCGATCTGCCTTTAAGGCTGAGCACCGGTGCACCGCTCAATCCGCTTGTGCCCGCCACAATCTATACGCCGGATGCGACGGGATACACCGACTATCCGGCCCTGACCTAAGCGCCAAGTTTAAGCGCTTTGGGCTTCGCAGCGACGGGTGCGCCAGAGCTTGGCCTCATTAAGCCCGGACCAACCAAAAGCTTCGGCGCTGCCACCATTGCGGTTGAGGTGGTCAAGTTTCGCCAGCGCTTCCGCGAGGTCCGGCCTGTGGCCCGCAGGAACCCACCAGAGGACGAGGTGCATCCGATCCAGCACCTCAAACCATTCGCGCCGCCGCAAATAAAACTTCCGGTGGACGGTGTTCCAGACGAAGTTTTCCAAGCTCTCCACGTCTTGCCACACGGTCAGATTGGTGACGAACTGCGGATCGTCACCAATATAGGTTTCGGTATTGCCGACATTGGGCGCGCCAGACCCTTCCATCATCCAGATAAATCCAGGTGACTTTTTTCCAATGTCATTGACGAGATCGAGGGCGTTCATAAATTCAGCGACTCGCGGGTCCTCTGGCGGCGCCAGCAGGCGGCCGACATTCAGTTGCGCAAGATGCACGCCAGGTGGGTCCGACACAGCAAGGCTCCAAGGCGGCGGGTCGACAAGCGTGACCGCATACCGCTAGAACGTGATTTCGCGGCGACGTTTTGTCCACCCCTTTAGGGCCAAGGCCTTTCTCATGCCCCGCATTTCCGGCGTCAGATGACCGACCTCGCCTTTGCTGACGTTGTGAGCCTGATTGAAGGTCTGAAAGAAACCGGTCAAACCGCCTTGGCCGAACAGGTCTGGCAGGCCTATCTCCAGATCCACACTGAGGATGCTCTGGGCTGGTTAGAGTTTGGCCATATAGCCCTGAATGAAAAGAGATTTCAGGATGCGGTTTCACGTTATATGCACGCCTCAAACCTCGCGCCGAATGGGGTCGCGCCTTGGCTCGGTATGATTTCGTGCGGCTTGCAAACTGCCCAGTTCCCGTTCGCCGAGCAAGCGGCCCGCGACGCGCTGCAGCGGGAACCGGAAAATGAGACGGCCCAGCAAGGCCTGTGCGCAGCGCTCCTTGGCCAGTCGCGGTTTGAGGAGGCCTTGGCATTTGCCACGGCCTGCCTTGATCGGCGTCCGTTCAATTCTGACCTCCGCATTTCCACAGCCACCGCCCTTGGCGCGCTGCGGCGGACCGAGGAGGCGCTTACCCATCTGGACTTCGTGCTTGCCCTGCACCCAAGGCATCCGGCGGCGGGACTGGCGCGTGGCCGCTTGTTGCAAGACCTGATGCGCCATGAAGAGGCGCTGGCCCAATTCGACTTCCTGATTGCCCAAGACTCAGGCTTCACCGAGGCGATATTCAGTCGGGCCTTTTCGCACCTCAGCCTGGAACACTGGCGCCAAGGCTTCGTCGATTATGAAGCCCGATATGCGATATCAGCGCGCTATAGTCGCCCCCTCTCTTTCACAGCACCGGTATGGAGCGGGAAGGAGAGCCTTGAGGGCAAGTCGCTGCTTATCCACTGCGAGCAAGGGCTTGGTGACACCCTGCACTTCGCCAGATTCATCAAGCCCGTGGTGGATTTGGGCGCGCAAGTGCATCTGATGACCCGACCGCCGCTGGCCTCGCTCCTGCGCCGCGTCGGCGGAATGTGTTCGGTTTCGGTATTTGGTGAGGCGGCGCCCGCCACAGATTTTCAAATCAGCTTCATTAGCTTGCCAGCGGCGCTGCAGGTTTCGGATCCGCAGGCCCTTGCCGCGCCAAGACCCTATCTGGCGCCAGATCCGGACAAGGTGAACACCTGGAATGCCCGGTTGGGCGCGCCAAATCGATGCCGCGTCGGGCTGGTCTGGGCCGGGGGGGAGCGCGACGAATCCTTTGGCGTCTGGAGTGTCAATGCCAGGCGCAATATTGCCCTCTCCGCGCTCGCTCCCCTCTTTGACCTGCCGATTGACCTGATCGCCCTGCAAAAGGGCCCTGCTGCCCTGTCCGAGATCGGGGACTGGTGCAAGTCGCGGACGGCGCATTTTCAAAATCTTGGGCCGGAGTTGCTCGATTTTGACGATACGGCGGCGGTGATCCAAGGGCTTGATCTCGTGGTCTCAGTCGATACGGCGGTCGTCCATCTCGCGGGTGCGCTGGGAAAGCAGGTCTATCTGCTCAATCGCTTTGACAGTTGTTGGCGATGGGGCATCTCTCGGCAAGACAGCCCTTGGTACCCGACACTCAGACAATATCGCCAACCGCGCCCAGGGGATTGGCAAACGGTGGTTCTTGAGATGACTGAAGCGGTAAAAGACCAATTGCGCCCTGCCCGCTGCAACATCTAGCGCTGCGCTGTAGCGCGAAGGACACATACCTAGGTCGCATTGCGCGCGAAGTTTCGTTTCACAATAGTGTCGCAGAAGTGAAACCGTCCTGTCACTCACACCACCTATGCCGCACGGACGTCGGAGAACTTTCGGCGGCGCAATTGCAGAAGAGGATCGACCCTATGAATTTCAGGCATCACCTGTGCGGCGGCGCCGCGCTTGGCGCGCTGGTCGCGCTGAGCCTTGCCCCGGTCGCCCATGCCGCCGCGGCGGCGCCTAAGCTCCACAAGAAGCATGTCGCCCACGCGGCCGCGCCCGCCGCAACCGCCGCCGAAGTTTCGGCCTTGCGCGAGCAGCTGACCGCCCTGCAAGCGCGCCTTGACGCGCAAGACGCCGCCTTGGCCCAAGCCAAGCAAGACGCCGCTGCGCGCATCGCCGCTATTTCTGCGCAGTCGTCGCAAAGCGCCGAACAGACCCGCGTCATCCAGTCTGAAGTTGCGGCTGTGCCTGCCGAGATCAAGAAGCAAGTGGCGGCCGCTGCGCCCAAGACCGACAAAGTCTATTATAAGGGCGTCTCGATCACCCTCGGTGGCTTCCTCGCCGCGGAAGGTGTTTATCGTCAACATAGCGAAAGCGCCGATATCGCCTCGAGCTATGGCAACCTTCCCCTCGGAAACGTCGCCAGCAAATCAGCGTCGGAATTCCGCGAAACCGCCCGTCAGAGCCGGATCTCGGCCCTGGTGCAAGGCAATATCAATCCCACCACCCATGCCACCTTCTATGGCGAGTTTGACTTCCTCGGCGCGGCGCAAACCGCCAATTCCAAGGAAGCTAACGCCTACAACCCGCGCATTCGTCAAGTTTTCGGCGAAGTGACCTGGGATGATTTGGGCCTCGATCTCGCCGCTGGCCAGATGTGGTCATTGACCACGGAGTACTCAAAGGGCCTGACCCCGCGCAGCGAGCTTCTGCCGCCACAAATCGACGCCCAATATATTCCTGGCTTCGTGTGGACCCGCACGCCAGAAGTGCGCGTGACCAAGTCCTATTTTAATAAGAGCTTGACCGTGGCCGTCTCAGCGGAAAATCCGCAGTCGGTGTTTGTCAACGCCCCGGCAACTCTGATCACCTCGACCTATGCCGCGACGGGTGCATCCAGCGCGACCTCACCGCAGGCAACCGGCTCGTTGTTCAACAGCCTCGTGACCTACTCCTATAACCATTATCCCGACCTCGTCGGCAAGGTGGCTTACGACACCAAGTTCATGGACCGCCCGGTCCACTTGGAAGCGTTCGGCCTAGGCCGTGACTTCTACACCCTGACCGCTGCAAACGGCGCTGGTCACGACAAGTGGGGCGTTTCCTTCGGGGGGGCGGCCTCTGGTCCGATCGTGCCAAACCTGCTTGACTTCCAAATCTCGGCTATGCGCGGCCGTGGCATTGGCCGCTATGGCTCGTCGGGCATGAATGACGCGACCTTCGATCCGAATGGCAATGTCAAGCCAATCGCCGAAACCGCCATCCTGTCGGGCGTCACTCTGCATCCGAATCCGACGCTCGACCTCTACCTCTTCGGCGGTGAAGAAGCCCAAGACAGCCAAGCCTATCGGATCGGGACCACCTATTACGGCTTCGGCGATACCAACCCCAATGACTCAGGTTGCGCTCTGATCGGTGGAACCTGCGCCGGCAAGGTGAAGCGGGTTGACCAAGTGACCTTCGGCTTCTGGCACAAGTTCTACCAAGGACCGTTTGGTCGCCTGCAATGGGGCTTGCAATATTCCTATACCGAGAACGCCCTCTTCCCAGGCAGCCTCGGCGGCGGTTCAACGGCTGACAGCATGGTCTTCTCGTCCTTCCGCTACTATCCGTTCTAGGTCTTAGCGATTGACGCTTTAACGCGGAGGGGGCGGTCTTCGGGCCGCCCTCTTTTTTTGGCGGTATCCCTGGCGATTTTGGCTTGATTTCCTGTTCCTTTCGCAGCCCTTGGCGGGAGCGAGCAGGTGGAGGCCGTGGGCGTGAGACCAGCCAAAGGACGCAAAGGCGCAGATGCGGGGCCAAGGGCGTGGCAGCGTATGCTGTCGGGCCGCAGACTTGACCTCTTAGACCCCTCCCCCTTTGATATTGAAATTGAGGATATCGCGCACGGTCTGGCGCGGGTTGCCCGTTGGAATGGCCAGACCTCGGGTGAGCAGGCCTTTTCGGTGGCGCAACATTCCTTGATCGTCGAAGATGTCGTCGCCCATCTTTCCCCTGGAATTGAGGCACGTTGGCGGCTCTGTGCCCTTTTGCACGATGGGCCGGAATACGTGATCGGCGACATGATTTCGCCCTTCAAAGCCGCGCTTGGCCTCGATTACCGGAAGTTCGAGGCGCGGCTGGAAGCCGCAATCCATTTGCGCTTTGGCCTACCTCCCCATCCGCCGACCGAGATTGCGGCCCTGATCAAGCGGGCCGACCGGATCAGCGCCTATTTTGAAGCGATCCAGTTAGCGGGCTTTGAAGAGCGGGAGGCGGTGCAGATTTTTGGGGCCCCGCCACAGGAGATTACCGTCTCAACCCACCCCTTCTCAGCGGTTGCGGCCGAGGCGCGCTTTCTGCAGCGGTTCGCAACCCTTGCCGAGGCAACCGGGTTCACCAGTCCTACCCTTGCCTTTTCCTCGGAATGACAACCCAGGTGAACCAGGTTCCGATCACAATTGGCCTGTCGGCGGTAGTTGTCTCGGTGATGGATGGCGAGGCCTGCGCGCTGAGCGTTTCGGCGCCAGACGCAGCCCTTGCCCTGCCGTCTGGTCCCTTTGACCCCGCCCATGACCGGACATTTGAATTGGCGTTGCGGGCCTTTGTGACGGCCCAAACGGGCTTCGAATTGGGCTTTGTCGAACAGCTCTATACCTTTGGCGACAAAGGACGGGACGCGCCCTTGGCCGACCTTGGCGCGCGCTCGCCACCGACCCGAACAGGCGAACCCGCCCGCATTATTTCGGTTGGCTATTTAGCGCTCAGCCCAACCCTCGAAGCGCGAGGCGAGACCCTATCGGCCAGTGCCGCGCGCTGGACCCCGCTTGGCCATCATTTCCCCTGGGAGGACTGGCGCGAGGGACGCCCCGCCATCATCGACGAGGTCATTGCCCCGGCGCTGCGCCGATGGCTGAGCCAGAATGATCCGCGACAGCGAGAGGGCCACGCCTCGCGCATCCGCACCCTCTTTGCCCTCGATGGCGCACGCTGGAACGAAGAGCGGGTTTTGGAGCGCTACGAGCTTCTCTATGAAGCGGGCCTCGCCGCCGAGGCCGCGCGGGATCGAGGCCTCTCTACCCTTCCCGAGGCTGCTACCTTGACGCGGCTTGGGCAACCCATGGCCTCCGATCACCGGCGCATCCTTGCCACCGGTCTTGGACGACTGAGGGGGAAGTTAAAATATCGGCCGATCATATTTGATCTCATGCCGCCGAAATTCACCCTGTCCCAACTGCAGCGCACCGTCGAATCGATTTCGGGCGTCGCCCTGCATAAGCAGAATTTCCGGCGCATGATCGAACGCACCGAATTGGTCGAGGGCTTGGGTGTGATGGACGCAGACACGGGCGGGCGTCCGGCCGAACTCTTCCGCTTTCGGCGCGAGGTCGTGGCAGTTCGCCAGCCTATGGGCTTGAGCCTGCCGACCCTGCGGGAGAATTAAGCCGCGACTGCCACGCTACCTTAAGGTCTTTCGACGTTTTGCGCGACCCATCCGAGCTCCAGCCCGGCGGGCCAAAGACATAGTTCCAGACCTCGCTCAGCGATTTTGCCCGAAGTAGATCGCGGGCCATCGCCTCCCATTCGTGAAGTGCGATGCGGAACACATTGAAACCACCCAGGTTTTTCACCACGCCATAATCGCATGGCTCATCGTCGCGTTCCGGCTCAAAGGTGCCAAACAGCCTGTCCCAAATGATCAGGATACCGGCAAAGTTGCGGTCGAGATAACGCGGGTTCCGCGCATGGTGGACGCGGTGATGCGACGGTGTGTTCATCACCGCCTCAAAGGGGGCAGGCAAGCGTTTGATCGCTTCGGTATGGATCCAGAACTGGTAGACGAGACTAACGCCCTTCTCGACGAAAATCATCGCAGGCGGAAAACCCAGAAAGGCGAGCAGCAACCACAGGCACCAAGAGCCATTCACGCCGCCTGTCCAGGTTTGGCGCAAGGCGGTGGAGAGGTTGTAGTGCTGTGAAGAGTGATGGTTGACATGGGAAGCCCACCAGAAGCGGCGCTCGTGGCTCAAGCGGTGGAACCAATAATAGATCAGATCCTCAAGGAAGAAGATCGCGATCCAGGCCACAGCCGAGGTCATGGAAATGTCGAACAGCCGATGGCGCCACACCGCCACCGTGGTCGCCGCTACTACCCCAGCTGTGAGGGCGCCAAAAACCTGGCTGCCAAGCCCCATGGTCAGGGAGGCAAAGGTATCGCGCGGCTCGTAAGAGGCACGCTTCGGATCGAGCTTGCCTAACACCATCTCCAAGATGATGAGGAGGATGAAGGCCGGGGTCGCCAAGGTCACAACGTCGAAAGGCGCTTTTTCCATCGCTTAAGCCCCCTGCCGGTCGCCTGACGGCGGAGATGGGAGGAGTTGCGGCGGCCAAGGCGCATCCGGCGGCGGATGGAAAACCGCACGGGGCGCGGCGAAATCGCCGAACACGGCCACGACCTGCCCTGCCTTTCGCTCAGCAGAGGCCAGCGCCGACCAAGCGAGGTCGCGGGCGACATAGCCATCTCCCACCCGGAAAAGCACAAGAGCGCGCATCGAGGCCCGCGCTACCGCCGCATGGCCAGACGGGTCCAGCCACACCCCGCTCACCGCGACATCGGGAAACTCCTGCGCCAATCTTGCCCGCGCCGCATCGACCGTCAGCGGAGGCGTCGGGCGGGGCGTGGCCAAGAGCGCGCTCAAGCCGGTCAGGATGAAGATTGCAACAGCTGAGGCCAGGGTAACGAGGAGGAAGTTCGGATGCATTCTCCCACCCTCGCCATCCCCCTTGGCAGCGTCAAGAGACTTGATGGCCCGCGCTTGCGCAAATTCGCGACAGGGTGGGATTTCATGGTATGCAGCCGTGTTACGCCAACCCGTCCGGACTGTTTGGCCATCTGGCCAGACACTTCGCCTCCAACAAGAGCGCACCGGACAAGATAGGGATGAAACGACTTGGTTCACGCCGTCTTGGCCGCCACGGGCCTCTATACCCCGCCCAATTCGATCTCGAATGAAGAGCTGGTTTCCGCGTTCAACAGTTATGTGGCGCTGCACAATGCCCGCTTTGCCGACGAGATCCAGTCCGGCGCTCGGAACGCTTTGGTGCCCTCCTCGCCGGAATTCATCGTCAAGGCGTCTGGGATAAAGGCGAGATACGTCGTTGATAAAGAAGGTATTCTTGATCCCGAACTAATGCGCCCCATTATCGATGAGCGTCCAGACGAAGACATCTCCGTGCTTGCGGAAATGGCGGTTCAAGCGGCCGACGCCGCGCTCACTGCCTGGGGTGAGCCCAGGTCGAAGATTGGGGCGGTGATCTGTGCTGCGTCAAATATGCAGCGCCCCTATCCGGCCATGGCGATTGAAGTTCAACACGCGCTCGGGCTTTCCGGCTTTGCCTTTGATATGAATGTCGCCTGCTCGTCGGCCACCTTTGGCATCAAGACAGCGGTGGATTTTGTCCTTGGCGGGTCGGTCGAGGCGGTCTTGATGGTCAATCCAGAAATCTGCTCCGGTCACCTTAATTTCCGCGACCGCGACAGCCATTTTATCTTTGGCGATGTGGCGACGGCGGTAGTGGTGACCCGGGCGGAAAACGCCAAGGGGGGATGGGATATTCTCGGCACTCGGCTAAAGACGGAATTTTCCAACAATATCCGCAACAATTTTGGCTTCCTCAACCGAGGCGCGCCAGAGACCCGCGATGCGCCTGACAAGCTCTTTGTCCAACAAGGGCGAAAAGTGTTCCGCGATGTGGTGCCAATGGTGGCCGAAATGATTTTGGACCAGGCGCAAACCCTGGGCATTGATCCGACGACCTTGAAGCGGCTTTGGTTGCATCAGGCCAATATCAATATGAATGACATGATTGGTCGTAAGGTGCTGGGCCGCGATCCGACGCCGGAAGAAAATGTCATCATTCTCGACGAGTTCGCCAACACCTCCTCAGCGGGCTCAATCATCGCCTTTCATCGCGCCAATCAGGATTTTGCCCCTGGCGAAACGGGACTGATCTGTTCCTTCGGCGCGGGCTATTCGGCAGGAACGGCATTTGTGCGCAAGCGCTAAGTCCCTCCGGGGAAGTTAGCCAGAAGGGCGCGAAAGCGCCCGCTGAGTCGGGCCGCCGCCGCAAACGGACCTTCGCCCTCGCCCAGCTTGGGCTGCAGGCGGGCCACGCCTTCCTGACCGAAGCGGATGACCAGGGTCTGATACAGCCAAGCTTGCGCCTGGCCTTGGCGGTTTTGCGGTGCGGGCAGACAGGCTAATCGCTCAGCCAGGGCCTCCACCCCCTCCCCACCCGTCGCCGAGACGCTCAGCACCTCAGGCGCCACGCCCGATCGGGCCGCCAGCATCAGTGCGCCGCGAAGATCAGCCACTGCCCGCGTCGCCGCCGCCCCAAGGTCCGCCTTACACACCACGGCAATATCGGGAATCTCGGCCACGCCCGCCTTCATATATTGCAGGGCATCGCCAGCATTGGGCTGGGCGCAGAAGACGATATGGTCGGCAAGATCGGCAATGGCCGTCTCGGTTTGACCGACCCCGACGGTTTCAATCAGCACCAGGTCAAAATGGGCCCGAAACAACGTCACAATCGGCATGGCGAGCTCGGCCAAGCCACCCAGCCGGTCGCGTGTGGCGATGGAGCGAACAAAGACCCCCGGATCGGTGGGATCTGCGGCAATGCGCGCGCGGTCGCCCAGTAGCGCTCCATGAGTGGCTTGACTGGACGGATCGACTGCCAAGACCGCTACCCGCAGACCCCGCTCACGCAAGGGCTTAATCAGGGCGCCGACCAAGGTCGATTTCCCAACTCCAGGCGGACCCGTAAAGCCAATGGCGCGGCCAATCGGGTTGGCCCAAGCCTGCTCCAAAAGTGTAAGGGTTTCGGGGCTTTCCGGGTGGGCTTCGATGCGCGCTAAGGTTTCGGCCAGGCTGCGCTTGCTCTCGACCGCTTTGGACAAAATAGGGACAGAGCTTTGCGTCACTTTGGCGGACTAGAGAAACGACCAAATCGCAAAGCCCACGCCCAACAGGCCTGAGCCAATGGCCAAACGCCACGGCCAGACCCTCTGGGTGATGATGGCCAAGGTTGAGATGGCGATGGATATCTGTAGAAGCGCCGCCGCAAGGGTCAATTTGGGGTGGCGGGCTTCGTGTAGGTCGGCGCTCTCGCGAGCTTCATCGCGCTTCTTCTCGAATTCCTTCGCCTTGGCTTGGATTTCCTTCTGCTCCTCGCCTTCCTGCTTAACCTTCTCGGCCGCGGCATCGGACTTGGCGCCGCCCATGGCGACAACCTGCTCATCCAGCCGCTTCTTGATGCCCTTGGCTTGGTAATAGTTCCATTGGTCGCTGGCGAGGCCTTGGTTGAGGGTCGCCTTATTCGACTCCAAGATCGCTCCGGCCGTCTCTAAAGATTCAATCGAGCCAATAATGGCGGTCACCACGGCCAACAGGGCAATGGTGATCGAAACCCGCGCAATGAGCGGATTTTGCGCATGGGCCGCGTGCTCCGCATGTTCGGTGTGTTCGTGAAATTCCATCGGATTTTCAGACATGGCGGGCGCTTTCTCGAGAGGTAAAAGGCGAAGGCAGGGCTTATTCGGCCTTTGGGGAACCGGTGGATAAGGCGGCTTGGGCGGCAGCGAGACGGGCAATCGGGACGCGATAGGGGGAGCAGGACACATAGTCGAGGCCAATATCGTTGCAGAATTGGATCGAGGCCGGATCGCCGCCATGCTCGCCACAAATGCCAAGCTTGACCTCTGGCCGCACGGCCCGGCCGCGGTCAACGGCTATGCGGATCAGATCTCCAACCCCTTCAATATCCAGGCTGACAAAGGGGTCACGCTCATAGATGCCTTTTTGCAGATAGGCCTCCAAGAAGCGCCCAGAATCATCGCGGCTAATCCCGAAGGTCGTTTGGGTAAGGTCATTGGTTCCAAACGAGAAAAAGGCTGCGTATTCAGCCAGATCGCCCGCCCGCACCGCCGCCCGGGGCAGCTCGATCATCGTGCCGACCGAATAGACGATCCGTCGACCGCGCTCCGCCATGACCTGCTCGGCCACCCGGTGAGTCAGTTCGGCCAAAAACCGCATCTCTTCTTTCTTGCCGACCAGGGGGTGCATGATTTCCGGCTCAGGCGCCTTTTCCACCTCAAGCGCCGCCTCAAAAATCGCCCGCACCTGCATTTCGTAGATTTCGGGAAAGGCAATACCGAGGCGACAGCCACGCCAGCCCAACATGGGGTTGCTTTCCGACAGCTCTGCAGCCCGCCGGATCAACTTAACCGGGTCAAGGTTATTTTGACGCGCCAGGGTGCGCAGCTCGTCTTCGGAATGGGGCAAGAACTCATGCAGGGGCGGATCGAGCAGGCGAATCGTGATCGGAAGTCCAGTCATAATATTGAATATTTTGATGAAATCGCCTTTTTGGTAAGGCAAGATCTTCGCCAGCGCCGCCTTGCGCCCGGCTTCGTCATCGGCAAGGATCATCTCACGCACGGCGGCAATGCGGTCTTCCTCAAAGAACATATGTTCGGTGCGACACAGGCCGATGCCCTCGGCGCCGAAATCGCGCGCCGTTTGGGCGTCCAGCGGTGTTTCGGCATTGGCCCTTACCTTCAAACGGCGGTAGCGGTCAGCCCAGCCCATCAGGATAGCGAAATCGCCAGAGAGCTCTGGCTGGACGCGCGGGGCGGCGCCTTCGAGCACCTCGCCCTTGCCGCCGTCAATGGTGATCACCTCGCCCTCGGCAAAGCTGCGGCCCCGGGCGCGGAAAAGCTTGGCCGGCTCATCAATCTGGATTTCGCCCGCGCCTGAGACGCAGGGCCGCCCCATACCTCGCGCCACCACGGCCGCGTGGCTGGTCATCCCGCCGCGCGCCGTGACCACACCTTGGGCGGCGTGCATGCCGTGAATGTCTTCTGGACTTGTTTCTTCCCGCACCAGAATCACTGCCTCGCCGAGATTGCCCAAGCGTTCGGCCTCGTCAGCCGAAAACACAATGCGACCCGTCGCTGCGCCCGGCGACGCGGGCAGGCCTTGCGCGATGATCTTACGCTCAGCCTTCGGGTCGATGGTGGTGTGGAGAAGTTGGTCAAGCGAGGCCGGCTCGACCCGCCCAACAGCCTCGGCCTCATTGATCAGGCCCTCATTGGCAAGGTCGACAGCAATTTTCAGCGCCGCCTTGGCTGTACGTTTGCCGTTACGGGTTTGCAGCATATAGAGCTTGCCGCGTTCCACCGTAAATTCAATGTCTTGCATGTCGCGATAGTGGCGCTCAAGTAGCTCCACCACGGCCTTGAACTCCAAAAACACCTCCGGCAGGGCCTCTTCCATGGACGGTGCCCGGTCGCCCATCTCTTCCCGCGCGGCGCGGGTCAGGGCTTGTGGCGTCCGAATACCTGCCACCACGTCCTCGCCCTGGGCATTGATAAGAAACTCGCCATAGAGGCGCGCCTCACCCGTTGAGGGGTTACGGGTAAAGGCGACGCCTGTGGCCGAGGTGTCGCCCATATTGCCAAACACCATGGATTGGATATTGACCGCCGTGCCCCAACTTTCGGGGATGTCGTGCATGCGCCGATAGAACTTGGCGCGGTCATTCATCCAACTGGCAAAGACCGCGCCCACCGCGCCCCACAGCTGGGCAGGAGCGTCTTGTGGAAAGGGCGCGCCGAGCTCGGTTTGCACCGCAGCTTTGTAGTCAACAATGATGCGCGCCCAGTCATCGGCCGACAACGCGGTATCGACGCTGATATCGAGGCGGTCCTTGTGTTCGTCGAGAATTTCCTCGAACAGGTGGTGGTCAAGGCCGAGCACGACGTTTGAGTACATCTGGATAAAGCGGCGATAGCTGTCGAGCGCAAAGCGCCGGTCGCCGGAGAGGCGGGCCAAGCCTTCAGCCGTGGCGTCGTTCAGGCCAAGGTTCAAAACCGTATCCATCATGCCCGGCATGGAGGCCCGCGCGCCAGAGCGGACAGAGACCAACAAGGGGTTGGCCGGATCGCCGAACCGCTTACCCGTCTGGCTTTCAATCCGGCTGAGCGCTGTGGTCACCTGATCGGCGAGGTCGGCAGGATAGGTGTCGCCATTGGCAAAGTAATGGACGCAGGCCTCGGTGGTTATGGTGAACCCAGGGGGGACGGGCAGACCCAGCGCACTCATCTCCGCCAGATTGGCTCCCTTGCCACCCAACAGGTTTTTCATACTGGCGTCGCCGTCCGCCGAGCCCCCGCCAAAGCCGTAAACCCAGCGGTGTTGCGAAGCCGTCATCCCAAAACCTCCGTCAGCGCCCGACCTGTCAATTTTGCGACAGCCAGCGCGCCTGTCTGCATTGCTCGAGCGTCTTCTAGCCCGAAATCGCCGAAAACACCGCTACCGCATTGGCGACATCGCGGACTTTCAGCAAAATCTTCAGGCGATTGGCGCGCAGGATCGGGTCCGGATCATTGACCAAGACCGTGTCAAAAAATCCGTCCACAGGCGCGCGCAACGCCGCGAGCTCGGTCATGGCCAGCCAGAAATTATCCACCTCCAGCGCGGCCGCTACCCGGGGGGCGGCGCGGTCCAAGGCCTGAACCAAGGCCCGCTCTGCAGGCGCTGCATCGGCGAAGATCTCAGGCGGGCCGTCAAACACCCCGCCCTTTTTCTCCTCGGCTTTCAAAATATTGATCGCCCGGCGATAGCCGGTGAGCAGGCTTGCGCCGTCCTCTGTGGTGAGGAAGCGCCCGACATGGTCGACGCGCTCGACAATCGAGGTCAAATCATCGCCGCCCAGCGCCACAACCGCGTCAACCAGATCGTGGCGGCGTCCCTCTTCGCGCAGCACGACCTTTAGCCGGTCAATCAAAAAGGCCATCACCTCGTCAGCGACCTCGGATGTGAGATAGGCTTTTAGATTGAGGCGAAGCTCATGCTCCAAAATAATGCGGATGATCCCAAGGGCCGCCCGGCGCAAGGCGAAAGGGTCCTTCGATCCAGTCGGCTTTTCTCCGATGGCGAAAAAGCTGTTCAACAGGTCGAGCTTGTCGGCCAGGGCCACGACGCAGGCGGTTTTTTCCTTGGGCGTCCCATCGCCCGGGCCTTGGGGTCGATAATGGTCGCGAATGGCGCAAACTACCTCCGGCGGCTCGCCAAAGGCCTTGGCATAATAGGCGCCCATGATCCCCTGCAACTCAGGGAACTCGCCGACCATGGCCGAGGCGAGATCGGCCTTGCAAAGCTCAGCCGCCCGCACCGCCCGATCGGCACGTGCGCCAACCGGTCCGCTCAGGCGATCGGCCAAGGCGCTGATCCGCTCAACCCGCTGAAAGAGTGTGCCAATCTTGGCGTGGAAGACGACGCCCTTCAGCTTTTCCAGCCGGTCCTGCAAGGGCGTTTTGTGATCTTCATCCCAAAAGAAACGGGCATCGCTTAGCCGGGCGGCAAGCACCTTGGAATTTCCCGCCAGGATGGCCGCGCCTTCGTCGGCTGCGACAATATTGGCGATGACGACATAGTGCGGCGCCAATCCATCGACGCCGGGGCGACGGACGGCGAAATATTTTTGATGGGTCCGCATAGAGGTGCGGATCACCTCGGGCGGCAGGTCCATAAAGGCGGGGTCGATATCGCCGAGCAGTGGCGTCGGCCATTCCGCCAGGCCGGAAACCTCATCTAAGAGACCCTCATCCTCAACAAGACGCAGGCCCCTCGCCTCGCAGATCTGCCGTGCGCCGTTTTGGATGGCAAGGCGACGATCTTCAGCCGACACCATGACGAAGCGGGCCTTTAAGCCATGGAGATAATCGCCGAAATTCCTGACCGAAAATGGGCCGGTCTCACCCATAAAGCGGTGGCCCTCGGTCATGTCGCCGCTCCACAGCCCGTCAATATCAAACGGGACAATGGCGCCGTCGAAAAGGCAGAGGATGCTTTGCAGCGGGCGCACCCATCGCAAACTTCCCGTCCCCCAGCGCATCGACTTTGGCCAGGGAAAGCCGCGCACGAGCTTTTCGACCATTTCAGCTATAATTTCAGCTGTTTGTCGTCCAGGCTTCGAAATCAACGCGAAGAAAATTCCGTCGCGCTCGACCAAATCCTCCCGGGCGCAGCCGCTGGAGCGCAAAAATCCGGCCAGAGCCGCTTCCGGGGCATTGGCGCGCGGGCCTTTGCGCTCTTCCCTCCGGTCGCCCTGCGAACGGGGCAGATCGGAGACCACCAGAGTGAGCCGCCTTGGTCCATAAAAGCTTTGCACGCGACCATAGCTCAGACCCTCTTGGTCGAGGTGGGCGAGGGCTAGCCTTTGCAGGTCGGCGCCGGCTTGGCGTTGCATGCGGGCGGGAATTTCTTCGGAGAACAGCTCCAAGACCAGTTCAGGCATGGATCGCCTCTTCCGCCCGTTCGGCTTCGACATGGGCCTTGGCGCAGGCCTTGGCGAGATCACGAATGCGACCAATATAGCTCTGCCGCTCGGCAACCGCGATGGCGCCTCGGGCATCCATCAGATTGAACAAATGGCTCGCCTTCAACACATGGTCATAGGCGGGAAAGACGAGGGGCTGGCCTTGTGGGCCACGGCTCGCCAGGATGCGCGGCACCTGCCGTTCCATATCCTCGAATTGGCGCTTTAAGGTGGCGACGTCGGCGACCTCAAAATTGAAAGCCGAACCTTGGCGCTCATTTTCCAGGAACACGTCGGCATAGCGGACGCCAGCAGAATTGAATTTCAGATCATAGATGCTGTCGACGCCCTGCACATACATGGCCAAGCGCTCCAGACCATAGGTCAGTTCGCCCGAGACAATATCGACATCCATGCCGCCGACCTGTTGGAAATAGGTGTATTGGCTGACCTCCATGCCATCGCACCACACTTCCCAGCCAAGGCCCCACGCGCCGACCGTGGGGTTTTCCCAATCATCCTCGACAAAACGAATATCATGGCGTTTTGGATCAAGGCCGATGGCGGCCAGCGAGCCAAGATAGAGCTCCTGCATATCGCTCGGATTGGGCTTTAGGATCACTTGATATTGGTAATAGTGCTGCAGCCGATTTGGGTTCTCGCCATATCGGCCATCGCCGGGGCGTCGGGAGGGCTGCACATAGGCTGCCTTCCAGGGCTTTCGGCCCAAGGCGCGCAGCACCGTCGCCGGGTGCAGGGTTCCCGCCCCCACCTCGACATCATAGGGCTGCAAGATCAGGCAGCCCTGACGGCTCCAATAGGCGTGCAGGGTCAGGATCAAATCCTGAAACGAGAGCGGTTCGGTCGCGGTCATTTAACCCTTATCAACCAGGGCCCCCTCACGGTTGGGGCGGGGCGAAGCGGTGCGTCGAGACGTGGGCGCGGACCATAGGGTGCGGCCTGTCTGCGATCAAGTTTTGTGCGCTAAATTCGTCTCGCCTCGCATTGCAATCCGCGGGGATGTGCGGTGGCGCAGGATGCCCTGACGATACCAGCCAGGATCAGTGAAGCAGAATTTCCACGCAATTATTCAGGACTTTAATCGAATTTCATGCCCGCGATACCCTGAGGCTACGCCCAAAGGAAGGCCAAGCTGCCTAAAAAATAACCTTTAACCAAACCGCACGTCTAAAAAATGCGCATCTTTTGGAGGTGGGGGGATATTTGTGGGTTCGTCTTGGCCTGAGGGGATTTGGGGAATTAGCAGGGATTTGGGTTTGAGGCCGATTGCATGGCGAGCTTGGTCGGGTTGGGGCCGTTTTGACG
>CAIMFV010000004.1 GCA_903840435.1 uncultured Caulobacterales bacterium | reverse complement strand
GGGCAGGCGCCGATATCGCAGCGCCGCCAACATCTTGCGCGTATAGGGTGAACCGGGAGATCCGCTGAACGGGATCGGGTCCATAGGCGTTCCTCCGATGGCGCAGGACTTTGCCGCCCCTTTTGTGGGGCTTTGGCGTTAAACGCGCGCGCGAGCAAGCCTAGGCGGCGGAACGGGCTTCGTCTAGCACAACCCTAAAGGGACTGACCCAAGCTCAGGCTTTTGTGAATCCGGTCTCGGAACCAATCTGACGGCAGATCGGGCGCCAAACCGGGAGGCGCGGGCTGGAACACGCCAGCGGCAAAGTTTTTCTGAATTTTTTCACAGGCCCAAGCATTGTCGTGGGTAACATCTTCGGACGCGACCATGGCTGCGTCGACGGTCGGATCTTCAGGCGCATGCAGAAAGATATGGTCGATTTCGGTCCGCTCGTGGCCCGTCGGGCGGATCGCCTCAATCAACAAGACGCCGCGATAGAGGGTGAAGGAGAGGTTAGGCCAGATATAGGCCCAATGATGCTCTTCTGTGGTTTTCGATCCGGACGCGTCGTCTGAAAGGACGCCGTCCGACATCTTGATTTGGCTTGCGCCCCGATCCAGCGACGAGGTTTTGGTCGAAAACTCCCCGCCAATCCGATAGCCGCTGAGGTGGTTTTCGGCATAGATCTTCCAATTGCACGCAACCGGATGGGAATGCCTTAGCCGCGCCGTCCGGTCGGCAAGGGTCCAACTGTCGCGACTTAAGTCGCCTAGCGCGTCGGCGAGGGGGGCTGCGTCCTTATCAAGATTGACGAAGAGGAAGCCTGCCCAAGATTCCACACGGATCGGATAGAGCCCAAGTCCGCTCACATCCATGTCCCTGCCAAGGTCAATGCCGGGGGCTGCAAGTAAGCGCCCGTCAAAGCTGAAACGCCAATCATGCACGCGGCAGACAAGCTCTTTGTCGCACCGTCCCTTTGCTTCGCTGACCAAGGGGCCGCCGCGATGGCGGCAAACATTATGAAAGCCGTGCAGCGTGCCTTGCGCGTCGCGGACGACCACCAAGGGAAAGCCCGCTAAGGTCTCAGCCAGATAATCGCCGGGGCGACTTAAATCCGCCGACAAGCCAAAAAATTGCCAGGACCGGGCAAAGATGGCGCGCCGCTCCTCCTGGTACCGTTCGGCGTCGACATAGGGGTGAAGCGGCAGGACAGAGGCCATCTCAATCGTCCTTCTTGTCGGCGTGAACGGCCTGATCGCGCCAGCCGCCGCCCAAAGCCTGATAAAGCGCCACCACATCGCTCAATTGCGCCAGCCGGGCCTGCAAAAGCGTGATCTTGGCTTGGCGCGCGCTGATTTCGGCTTGCAGCACAGCGTTGGCAGAGATGTCGCCCGCTTGCAGCTGCGCCTTGGCAATGGCGAGCATATGATCGGCAGAAGTCTGGCCAGCGTCGGCCGCTTTCAGCGCCTCAGCGTCGCTTTGTAGGGCTGCCAGTGTATCGGCGACGTTTTGCATCGCCGCGATCACGGCGGCTTGATACTGTTCGCCCGCCCCGGTGTAGAGATTACGCGCGGCGGCCTCTTTGCGCATCAATGCGCCACCCTGGAACAGAGGCGCAGAAAGCTCACCTGCCGCGACCCAAAAATTCTGCGATCCGCCAAACTGGGGGGATAGTTTGAGGGCCGCGCCGCCAAAAGCGGCCGAAAGGTCAAGACTTGGCAGCCTCGCGGCATGTGCCACGCCCACTGCTGCTCCGGCACTCCTTAGCGCTGCGCCCGCCAGTCGCACATCCGGACGTTGGGCAACCAAGCGCGCCGGTGTGACAAGCGGCAAGGGCGAGGGGGTCTTGAGGTCGGCAAAATTCAGCCCTGAGCGCGCCGGTCGGTCAGGGGTTCGCCCGAACAAGGCGGTCAAGAGGTCTTGTGCCTGAGCAAGTTGGCGTCTGATAGGCGGCGTTTGCGCCTCGGCGGCGGCAAGGGCGGTCGCCGCGGCTTCAATGTCGGCGTCTGACAGCTGGCCTACCGAACGTTGGCGAAGGGCGGAGGCATAGAGGGACTTTTGCAGCTTCACCACGGCCTCGGCCTCTTCGGCTTGGGCGCGCAGGGCCGCTTCGGTCATGGCGGCGACGGTGACATTGGCCGCCAAGCTCAGTCTTGCCGCCTCAACCTCATATCTTTGTTGGTCTTCGGCGGCGACTAATCCGTCGAGGGCGCGTGCATTGGCGCCGAAGAGGTCCGGCGTATAGCTGACACTCACCTGACTGGTGGTCAGACTGTAAAGGCCTGCGCCCGATTGGGCCGGGCTTGCCAAGGTGGGCGCGATTTTTTGTCGGCTGGGGGCGACGGAGAGGCCGACAGCGGGGAGGAAGGCGCCACGCTGGGCCAAGGTTAGATCATGCGCCGCGCGCAAAGCCGCCTGCGTCGCCCGCAGATTGGGATTGGCCTGTAAGCTTTCTTGGATCAATTCCTCCAAAGCCGTCGGGCCAAAGCTGCGCCACCAAGCGTCGGGGGCTTGGTCCTGGACGGTTAGGTCGAGATCCCTTGGCAGCGGGCCGTAACTGACCGTGGCAGCGAGCTTCGGGACTGGCGAAGCTGGGCGGGTGGCGCAGCCCGATAGGCCAGCAAAAAGCCAAGTCGCGGCGGTCAGGAGTGCGAGGCGGCGCAGGATCATGCGTCCTCCTCCGCCGCGCGCAGGGCTTCTGCGCGGGTTTCAAATCGGCGCTCAACGGCAAAATAGAGGGCGGGCAGAATAAAGAGCGTCAACAGGGTGGCGAGCGCCAGCCCGCCAACCACCACAGTGGCCAGCCCCCGCTGCACGTCTGTCCCAACCCCGGTCGCTAAGGCGGCGGGCGCCATGCCGACACTGGCAACCGTTGCCGTCAAGAGCACAGGTCGAAAGCGCTCCGAGGCGCCCGCCACGACTGCTGCTTCCAAGGTGGCGTGGCGATCTCGCACCCGCCGAATATTGGAAACCATGATGATGCCGTTTTGCACCGCCACGCCGAACAGGGCGATGAAGCCCACCGCCGTTGCAATGTTCAAAGTCTCGCCGCGCACGTGTAAGGCGATCAACCCGCCGAGAGACGCCAAGGGGATGACGCCCAAGATCAACAGGGTGTGGCGAAGATTGCGAAATTGCGTGAAGAGCAACAGGCCCATGACAAATATGACCAGCCCCATGACCAGGGCCAAACGGGACTGGGCCCTTTGCTCATTCTCAAACTGACCTGCCCACTCCAAGCGATAATGGCTGCGGTCAAACCTGACAGACTGGTCAATCCGCGCTTGGACGTCGGCCAGATATTGAGAGAGGGCCCGCCCGCGATTATCGATCCGAATGGTGATCTGGCGTTCGCCCCGCTCGCGGGAAATCGTGCTCTCACCGGTTGCCAGCCGAATATGGGCGACTTGGCCTAAGGGGATCTGCGCGCCGGAGGTGGAGTTGAGCACGACACGGCCGAGCTTTTCCGGGCTCGCGGCGACATCGGGCGGTAGGCGTACCGTGATGTTGTGGGTTTGATCGCCGGTATAGATTTGGGTGATCGGCGCACCGCCGACGGCGTTCTGGACCAGGGCCATAATGTCGCCGACCGCAACCCCATAGCGGGCGGCAGCCTCGCGGTCGGCGGTGACGATCAGCTGGGGAATGGGCGGCTCTTGGAAGATCGAGGCTTCGCCGGTTCCCGGGGTCTGCTGCAGGATCGAAACGATCTGACCGCCAATGCGGCGCAACTCGTTCATATCGTCGCCAAAGATACGCAAAACCAAGGGACTATGGGCGCCGCCGACCATGTCGTTGACGCCATCGACAATCGGCTGGCTTATGCCGACCTGCATGCCAGGGATCTTGGCCAAGCGCGCCGACAGGCGACGGACAAATTCGGCTTTCGATTCGTGCTCGGGCCAGGTGTCATAGGGTTTAAGGCCTACCGCCGCCTCGGTGTGGGACGGGGTCCAGGGATCGGTGCCTGTATCGTTACGGCCGGTTTGGGTGGCAATATAGGACACTTCCTTGAAGCTGCGCACGGTGCGGCGGAGTTCGGATGCAAGCTCGCTTGCCTTATCGAGGGAAATGCCCGACGGCATTTGCACCTGCATCCACAAGGAGCCCTCGTCGAGTTCGGGCAGAAATTCCCGCCCCACCGTGGCACCCAGCCCAAGCACGGCGACCAGAGCGACCCCCGTCGCCAGATAGACCTGCGGCAAATGACTGAGCGTAGCGTCGAGCGCGTCACGATAGCGGCGCCGCAGTCCCTCAATGGCCCGGTTGGGACGCAAGGTGACGGGGTTCTTCAAGGCCAAATAGGCAAGGCCCGGGGTTAAGGCGACGGCGTAGATCAGCGCTCCGAGCAAAGCAAAACCAACGGTAAACGCCATGGGGCGAAAGAGCTTGCCCTCGGCATTTTCAAACGCGAGCAGCGGAAAATAGGCGGTGATGATGATCAGGGTGGCGAAGAAGATCGGGTGCGCCACCTGGGTCGCTGTATTCACAGCAAGATCGCGCGGCATGCGGTCGCCGGGCAAGCGCTCCCGCAAGCGCAACATGGCTTCTGCAACCACAATCGCCCCGTCGACAATCACGCCAAAATCTATCGCGCCGAGCGAAAACAAATTCGCTGGCATTTTGAGTAAGCTCATCAGGATGAACACGGTCGACAAGGCGATGGGAATGGTCGCCGCAACGATCACCGCAATGCGCGCACTGCCTAAAAAGAGAAACAGGATGATGCAGACGAGGCCCACCCCTTCGATAATGGTGTGGCCGACATTATCCACCGTCGCGTGAACCAGATTATCGCGATCAATAAAGGGCACGATCTTCACGCCCTGCGCTGCCAGTCTTTGGTTCAAGGCCTCGACCTTGGCGTGCACCCGTTGCAAGACGAGCGACGGATTTTCGTATTTGAGCAGGTCGACGATACCCGACACCGTGTCAGGATTTGCGTCCTTGCCTAAGACCCCCTCGCGCACCTGATGGCCAATGCGCATGCGGCCAAGATCGCGCACCAAGATCGGCGTGCCTGTGTGCTCGGTCACCGAGATCGCACCGATGTCAGCCAAGGTGAGCACGCGGCCGACACCGCGGACAATATAGGACTGCTCGCCACGCGAGACCCGACCGCCGCCTGCGACCGCAGTATTGGTGTTGATTGCGGTGATGACGTCTTCGACGGCTAGGCCGTAGCGGGTGAGCGTGTCTGGGTTGAGCTCCAGTTGGAACTCCTTGGTATAGCCGCCGAAATTATCGACATTGGCGACGCCTTGGACCTGATTAAGCGCCGGAATGACCTGCCAACGCTGTATTTCCGACAACTCCATCAGGTTCTTTGTGTCGGATTCCAAGGTGTAGCGGTAGATTTCCCCCGACGGTCCAGAGACGGGATCAAGGCCAGGACTGACGCCCGGCGGCAGGGGAGTTTGGGCGATGCGTTCATTGACCCTTTGCCGCTCCCAATAGTCTTCGGCGCCATCCTTAAACACCAAGGTGATCAAGGAGAGGCCAAAGGTCGACGAAGAGCGCATGGTGACGAGACCCGGCGTTCCTCCCAGGCTGCGTTCCAAGGGTATAGTGATTTCCTGCTCGATTTCCTCCGCCGCCAAGCCGGGCGCTTGGGACGTCACCTGAACCGTAACGGGCGAAAGCTCCGGATAGGCCTCAATGGGGAGCTTTGACCAAGCAAACACGCCCACCAGCACCAAGCCCGCCGCCGCCGCCCAGAGAATGTGTCGGCGATCAAAGCACAGCTGCAGGAAGCGGTTAATCATTCAACAGGACCCCGCCCCGGACGACAATCCGCTCGCCGGGGCGCAAACCCTGAACAATCTGGGCTGCGTCTGCGGTTTCGTCGCCAAGCACGACGGTGCGTCGGACAAAGACAAATGGCCGGACCTCGACCAGGACCGAGACCGCGTCATTATTCATCAGCAAAGCGGATTGCGGAGCCCAGAGACTGGACTGCGTCCCTTGATCTAGGAGGCGCACGGAGGCGTACATATTGGGCAAAAACTGGCCGTTTGGATTGTCGAGCGCGATCCGTGCTTTGCGGCGGCGGGTTTCGGCGTCGAGCACGCCCCCCAGTTCGGTGATCTTGGCGTGCACAGGATGGTCTGGATCAGAGGTCAGGCGAACATCCACGGCTTGGCCGACATGCGCCTTAGAGGCCTGGGCTTCGGGCAAAAGCGCGCTGGCATAGACACGGTCGGTGGCGGTGACGGTCAGCAAGACTGCGGTGGGATCGCTGACATAGGTGCCTTCCGCCAGATTCACCGCCGTCACGACGCCGCTGCGCGGGGCGGTTAGGGTGATCTGCGCGCCGGAGGTGGACCCCAGCGAGGTTTTGCGAGCGGTCGCACGCTCAAATTCGGCCTTGGCCTGGTTATAGGCGCTCTGGGCCGCTTCCAGGTCCTTATCAGCCCCGCCCCCCACTGATCGGACCTTGCGAGCACGCTCAAGCTGGCGCGTCGCCAGATCCCAGGCGTCCCGGGCTTTGATCAGATCCCCCTGCGCGCCTGCTGCATCGCCGGAAACCAAGGTGGCAAGGACCTGGCCGGAATGGACCATGCCTCCAAGTCGGGCATTGACGCTGACCACCTTGCCAGCGAGGGGTGCGACGAGGTTGGCGACACGGGACGGATCGGCCTCGATCATCGCCGGGACGTCCATTCCGCCGATGTTTTCCTGTCCGCCGACCGGTTGCACCAAAAGACGCGACCGCAGCGGCGACTGCGCCGGAACGGCGATTTCGCCGCCAGATAGGGTAAACATCGGGCCAGCCGCCTCAGGCCCTCCGCCGCCGCGACCGCAGGCGGCCAACCCGATCAAAGCCCCGAACACGGCACACCGAAAGGCGAGCCGTTGGGGAAGCAGCGTCCGGGCACGAATTTGGCTGTGGTTGCAGATCATCCGCCGCCTTGAAATTAAGCTTCCTTTGGCGCCATGCCGCGCCAAGTCTGGTTAGAGCGCATTTATGACATTGCCGAGACAGCGGCGAGAGGCAAGTGCCTCGGGGTATGGTTTCGGCTTTGAAGGTTGCGGGGCTTTAAATCCTGAGTGCTGGTGAACTCCGGCCATTATGTTCCGCCACTCCCCAGCACGGTCCGGCTGCTTGGCTCTCGCCCCCGGGCCGAAACATGCTATCGCTCTCCACCCCATCACCGCGACCGCACGGATTTTGTCGCGTGCGCAGGCGTCCCACTCGGCTAAAGAGGCTCTTCCCCCATGTCGCAATTGGAGTTTCGCGGATTTGCCGGCGGGGCTTGGGCGGCCGAAGCCCATGGCGGTGTGGACGCACCGTCAGTGCTGCTTTTGCTTGAGCGAGCACGGGAGCCTGAACCCTGGCGTCCCATCGCCCAGGCCTTGGCCGAAGCTGGCCGTCACGTGGTGCGGCTCGCCATCGAAGAGGTTGGCCCATCCACGGAAGACCTTCGGGCCATATTGGGTCAGATGGCCTCGCGACCGGTGGTGGTCGCCTCTGCCCTGTGGGCGGACGAGGCCGTGATGGCGCTGAGCGGGGAGGGCTCTCACCTCGCCACGGGCCTTGTTTTGGTGGATTCGTTTACCAAGGACGGTGCGGTTGCGGCGACGGAGTTGCGCCAGGAAACGGCGCAGGCAGCTCCGTTGCAAATTCCGCTCTTGGTTGTGCAAGGAGGGGAGGGGGGAGGTGCCCTCGATCTCAATGCGCTGAAGACCCGCGCCACCCATGTTTCAGCGGTGCAGGTCGAGGCGGACGGGGTGGCGTCGACGGACGATCTTGAGGCCTTCAACGCCGTCTTGATCGACTTCCTCGAGCAACATGCGCCGCGCGCGCCTATCGAATTTCGCAACGGCTCCGATGCCCGCACGCTTAGGGATGCCTTGGGCTGCTTTGCCACGGGCGTTACCATTGTCACGGCCTTTACCGCAGCTGGACAGCCTGCTGGGCTCACCGCAAATTCGTTCACCTCCGTCTCATTGGATCCGCCACTGGTGCTGATCTGCGTGGGGAAATCCGCTTCGACCCTGCCGGCCCTGATGGCAGCGGACCGCTTCGCTATCAATGTTTTGCACATGGGGCAGCAGTCGACGTCTAATCGGTTCACCCGCAAGGATGTCGACCGTTTCGAGACGGTAGCTTGGGAGCGTGGTGAGTTCGGTCCGCCGCTGCTAACCGGGTCTTTGGCCAATTTTGAATGTGAGCGCCATGCCGTGCATGAGGGCGGCGACCATGTGATGTTAGTGGGAAAAGTGCTTCGCGCCCGCTTTGAGCCCCACCGCGACCCGCTATTATACTTCCGCGGTAAATACCGTCGGCTTCATATGAGCTAAGGTGTGGCTTGTGAACCGGCTTTGATCAGCGCGGGTCGAAGCGGTTATCGCGTGCCAGATTGCCAAACTTGGTCAGGTCTTCGTTAAACGACAATTTGACCGTGCCAATTGGGCCGTGACGTTGCTTGCCGATGATCAGCTCGGCGACGTGGCGGATCTCGTCCATTTCTTCTTGCCAGGTCAAATGCTCAGGCGTGCCTTCGCGCGGCGGCGAGCGGCCTTTATAATAGGCCTCGCGATAGACGAACATGACCGCGTCGGCGTCCTGCTCGATCGAGCCCGATTCCCGAAGGTCAGACAGTTGCGGGCGCTTGTCATCGCGGCTTTCGACCTGACGCGACAGCTGGGACAGCGCAATGACCGGAACTGACAATTCCTTCGCCAGCGCCTTTAGTCCCATGGTGATTTCACTCACCTCCTGGACCCGGCCTTCGCCCTTCTTCCCCTCTGACGCGGTCACCAGTTGCAGATAGTCGACAATAATTAGGTCAAGGCCCGATTGGCGTTTCAGGCGCCGGGCCCTGGCTGTGAGTTTAGAGATGGATAGGCCACCGGTGGCATCGATGAACAGCGGGGCTTCTTGAATTTCAAGGGCCGCGTCGCGCACCCGGCCAAATTCGGCTGCATCGATCTCACCCTTGCGCAGCCTGTCGCCCGAAACCCCAGAGGCATCGGCCAAAAGACGCATGGCCAACTGCTCGGCCGACATTTCGAGCGAAAAGAACGCCACCACGCCCCCGGCGACAGTTTTCTTTGTACCGTCGGGTTGCGGCTCCCATTGATAGTTTCGCGCCACGCTAAAGGCGATATTGGTCGCCAGCGCAGTTTTTCCCATGGAGGGACGACCCGCAAGAATAAGCAGGTCGGAGGGGTGCAGGCCGCCGAGCTTTTGGTCGAGATCCACAAGGCCGGTTGAAATTCCAGCCAGCCCGCCGTCGCGCTTAAAGGCCTCGCCCGCCATTTCGACCGCGCCGGTGAGCGCGTCGGCGAAGGTTTGGAAACCCGCCGAAGCCGCGCCCGATTCGGCGAGGGCATAGAGTTGCTGTTCGGCGGCCTCAATCTGGTCTTTCGCGGGCTTTTCGACATCCGTCTGGGCCTCAAGCGCGATGTCTCCGCCGATGCGGATAAGGTCACGCCGCAAGGCCAAATCATAGATCAGCCGGGCATAGTCGGGCGCATTGGCAGCGGGCGGGGCGCGATTTACGAGGTCGGCGAGGTAGCGCAACCCTCCGAGTTGCTCAAATGCTGGATCGCGCCGAAAGCGCTCCTGCATCACGATGGGTTCGGCCAATTGGCCCTTGCGGATAAAATCCTCCATCGCCGCAAAAAGCCGCTGATGGAAGGGCTCGAAGAAGTGGCGCGCCTGCAACCGATCCGTCAGGCGCTCATAGGCCGCATTGTCGAACAGGATCGCGCCCAACAGAGCCTGTTCGGCGTCGATATTACAGGGAATGTGTTGGATCTCGGGTTGGGCGGGAAGCGAAACCGGAAATTCATGCGCGGCGGATGTCATAAGTTACTCATATCTTAATTTGCCCCGGTCTGACGAGGCGTTAGAGGCCATCTTCAGCCGCATTCCACAGGAAAGGCAGAGGCTGGGGAGAAGTCAGGGGAGGGCATATAGCCAGCAAAAAAGCCAAATTCTATCTATAAAATACGCCTTAAAGATGTAATAATTTCTGACAAATATATTAATACGCGAATATGCCAGATGATTTCTTCCCGATTGACGAATAAATTAGATATTACATTGCAATAAAATAAAATAATCACAGGTTATCGCATATTAACCATAATATGACTATACAATATCCACATAATATAGGTAGCATTCCAGATATATTCATGTATTGGCAAAATAATCACGGTTAATCTCTATCTATTTTTCGTTAATACATAGCATTTCCATTCTATAAACGAATTCGCACTACCTTTTCTGAGCCTCCGGGCATTTTAGGGTGTCAAAATGACGCCTGTTGGATCAGAAGGAATCCTCACGTGGCTAACAATAGTATCAATACAAACGTCGGCGCACTCGTCGCGCTGCAAAACCTGAACACCACCGCGACTTCTCTCGCGCAAACCCAAAACCAGATTTCGACGGGTTTGGCGGTCGCAAGCGCCACGGACAATGGCGCAGTTTGGAACATCGCTCAGAATAGCCGGGCCACAGTCAGTGCTTTGGACTCGGTGAAACAGTCGCTCCAGCGGGCGCAATCGACTGTTTCGGTCGCCGTCTCTGCCGGTCAGACCATTTCGGACCTGTTGAACCAAATTAAGACCAATGTGCTGGCCGGAACCGACACCTCGCTCGATACCACCAGCCGCAGTTCACTCAATCAAACCACCAATGCGCTCATCCAGCAGGTGGTGAAGATTGTTTCGAACGCCACGTTCAACAACGTCAACCTCATCAAGACCGGCGGCACGACGCTTCAGGCCCTGGCCAATACCACGGGCTCTAAGTTCACCGTCGCGGCGTCGAGTTTGCAAGTTGGCGGCGCTAATATCACGTTTACCGCCAACGCTTCGTTCACCACGGCGACCACGGCCAATACGCTGTTGTCCCTGGTCAATACCTCGATCACCAACGTCAATGCCGCGACTGCAAAGTTCGGTACGGCGTCCAACGCGCTTACCACCCACTTGAACTTTATCTCCACCCTGCAAGACACCCTGAGCGCCGGCGTCGGCAATCTGGTGGATGCGGACGTGGCCAAGGTCAGCGCCCAGTTGACCGCCCTGCAAACCAAGCAACAGCTTGGCATTCAGGCGCTCTCCATCGCCAACTCGTCCAAGTCGGCGCTGCTCGGCCTGTTCCGCTAGGT
>CAIMFV010000003.1 GCA_903840435.1 uncultured Caulobacterales bacterium | reverse complement strand
GTCGTTGTCGTTGTCGTTGTCGTTGTCGTTGTCGTTGTCGTTGTCGTTGTCGTTGTCGGGGTAATTGTATTTCCATTTTTTTTGATTGGCCAATTTCAAACATTGCATGCAATAAAAACCGGAAACATATTTTTCAGGGACGATAATAGAATTGTGTATTTATCGAGATATATCTGGTCAGATGAAATTATAAACATCATCAATTACGAAATAATTACTGACAAAAATGGTCACCCAAAAGCGATTTTATTCTATTCAAAAAATAGAAAAAAGCCAAATTCCACATATGTGTATTTTATGGACATCTCTCGAGAAGACTTAAATAATATAATCGATTCCATCGTTCGTCAGCCGTGAAAAGGGTAGCGCTGAAAACTTGGGGGGTAAGTTATTTGCGTTATTGGTCTCAGATGACTGAATTTTTGACCGGGCGGGTCGAATGACCTGGGTTATAAAGCTTTGGGAGATATCTGTAATCAAGAAACGGGAGCGAACAATCCTTGCATTAGGGGGCATCAGCGCACCCCTCGATATCGCAGAAAAGCCGCTATACAGTCACTGTCTCCAAAGGGGTTTTTCAGATGGCTAGCCAATTTGTTGAATTTTTGAAAAAATTCTGGTCGCAGAGCCGCGTGGTTTCAATTTTATTGATAACGGTATTCGGCTACTCGGCTCCAGGTGTGGTTCGTTTTCCGATCAAAGATTATAATTGTCGCCCAAATCTAGGGGAAAGGGTCACTATTTTTCTGATAGAATTTATTTTAATGCTGCCTATAGCATTGATAATTACAGGGATTTATTTGCTTTATATTGGAGATTTGGCGCGGCAAATTCACAATATTGGATTTTTAATATTTGATATATTAATCGATTCGGCCTCTTTATTCTTTACGTTGCTAATTATACACGCTGCGGACATAGTAAAGTCCCGATCTGATGTCGACGATCGGGATTAGGGGTTCGCCGCTGATTTTCGGGGCTCATCCTGCGGTCGGGCCGCGCCATCCTCGGCAAGACCGGCACCTGTCATCTGCTGCGCCATAGGTCCGCCACGCTGATCCTGTCGGACGACGATGACGACGACCTGAATGAGGGAGCCTTGATTGGATCGAGCATTGTATATACACTATCGTATAGACATGGGCGGCGGCTTTGACGTGGACGTGGGATGAGAACAAGGCCAGGTCCAACCTCGAAAAGCACGGGGTTGCCTTCGAGATGGCCCTTCAGGTGTTCGAAGATCCCTTCCAGTTGACTGAGCTCGACCCTCATCCGGACGAGGAACGCTGGCGCACGATAGGCCAGCCGTTCCCGGAGCTTCCGATGCTGTTGTTCGTGGTCCACACCGAGGACGATGGCGAAGATGGCCGTATTATCAGCGCCCGCCGGGCGACGCCGCATGAAAGGAGAGCCTATGAAAATGCACAACGGTGATCCGATCCCGCCCGAGATGCTGGAACAGGCGAGGCAGCTTGAGGCCATGAAGGACGAGGATATCGACTTGAGCGACATGCCCGAGGTGCTGGACTGGTCGAACGCGATCCGGGGCAAGTACTACCGCCCGATCAAAAAGCCGTACTCCCTGCGCCTGGACGAGGATGTGGTGGCCTGGTTCAAAGCCAAGGGCGACGGCTACCAGACCCGCATCAACGCGGCGCTGCGGGAATACATGCTGAGCCATGGCAGAAAGCGCGTGTGACGCGCTTCCGGTCTGCCCTCAGCAGCTAAAGCCGACCCTTCGCATGGGCGCGGACCTGGGTCGTCCTGCCTGTGAAGGTATTTGAAAACTGGTGGAAAATCGCCTCAAGGCGATTTTAGCCAGCGCGTGACTTGCGACGGGGAAAATGCGCAGTAGGCCAGGGTGATACCAGGGAAAATGACGGGAACTTGGACCGGCGCACGTCAGGGGTGGCAGTTTCTCCAAACCGACCCCGTGGGCTGCAAGGATGGACTGGTATTTCTAGGTCGGAGATGATCCGGTGAACGGCGCGGAGTCAACAGGACTGGAATCACCCCGATCAGGCGCTGACCCTGAATATTACCCAGTTTAGATATCTGACAAGCGGGGCGGTAGCTCCGGGGAAAGTGGCAGCAAGGCTAGCAAGGCTGCTGAAGTGGTAGCGCACACGGGTGACACTGTCGACGCCGCCAACAATATGCTGAAAGGTGCGCATGTATCTCCTCCCGAAGGGTCTGAGAGGTTCGGTACAGCTGTTCATATTGCGGCAAATGTGATCGAGTCCGCCGGAAAGGTTGTATCGGGAACGCTGGCGGGAGAGGCTTTGGTGACGGGAACATCGAAATTCATGTTATCGACCTCAGGTGGCATAATGGGGAGTGCTTTGGGTGGGGTCGCGGGTGCCGCCATACCGCCCATGACTCCGATCCGATAAAATATTTGGAGATTCAAACATTACCAATTACACAATAATCGCAAAATCGAAAACAAGTGCAGTGATTATAACGTTTTTCATTTGCATTGTGGCTTTGCATTACTTCGGACTCGAATCTTTTATATTATACTCAAAACATGATTACGGAAAATTATTCATTCCGGTTTTGTTAACGATATTCATATCCGCTGCGTCATTTATGTATTTGCTGCAAATTATTAACATTATATTATTTGGGGGCCGCTTAATTTATTTAGAAAATGGTGCAATTATTGTTTTAAATCCGTTGATTAGACGTATAGAAATACCTTCAATATCGGATATGGCAATAAATGAAAGAAACCGATATATCTACAAAGCATATGTCATGGACGTTTATTTAAAGAACGGCAAATATATACACATTCAAGTTGGATTTGTTGAAGGAAATATTGCGGAAATAAATAGAAAACTTTTTGCGCTTTTGAGGCAATGAATAATGAATTTTTGAATTATTCAACCTCTTTATTCGTTGCATTGCTAATTATACACGCTGCGGAAATAGTAGAGTCCCGATCTGACGTCGGCGATGGGAATTAGGGGTTCGCCGGTGAATTTCGAGGCTTATCCTGCGGTCGGGCCGCGCGAACCTGAAGTAAGCAGTAAGTTCCGCCACTGGCCTTCAACACCCGCATGACCGCCTGCACCTCGATCACGGGCTTTGCAGTCATGCGGGCCTTGCGCAAAAGCGAGGTACGTCCGTGCTATCTGCAGCCTGGGACCTGAGACGAAATTCGGGGATCGCGCGCACCCTCAGTCTCGCTCCCAACGTCAAAGACGTCGCACGCCTAAGAAACGCTTTGCGAGACCGCCCTCTCTCTTGCGTCTTGGAGCGATGAAGGCCATAGCCTAACGAGGCTCCGGGGGGCACTCCGGGATGAAATTTCCAGTTTGATCTCTGCAAGGTACCGAGCATGACGTGGCTCCAAGCCCTCCTATTGGCAGTCCTCCAGGGCGTGACGGAGCTGTTTCCGGTTTCAAGTCTAGGTCACGCCATCATCGTGCCGGATCTGTTGAACTGGAATATTGATCAGGCCAGCGATGCCTTTTTGCCCTTTCTCGTGGTCATGCACCTCGGAACGGCCTTGGCGCTGCTCGGCTATTTCTGGCGGGAATGGTGGGACTTCGCCCTGGCGGTGACCGTACGCCGCGGCCCAGATGCTGACCGTGAGCGGCGCATCTTTCTTCGGGTGATGGTGGCGACCCTGCCCGCGGTCCTGATTGCCCTTGCCCTGGAAAAGACCATTCGCGGGCTGTTCGTCGCACCCGTGCCCTATGTGCCGTGTGCGCTGCTGATCGTGAACGGAGTGATGCTGTTTGCTGCTGAACGGTTAAAGCCCGTGACGGCCCATAAGCGTCTGGAAGGCCTCACCTGGCTCGATGCCATCATTATTGGGACCTGCCAGTCGCTGGCGCTTTTTCCCGGCATGTCGCGGTCGGGCGCCACCATGGCTGGCGGCTACCTGATCGGGCTCAACCACGAAGACTCCGCGCGCTTTTCCTTCCTCACCGGCACACCGATCATTTTTGCCGCCGCCGTGCATGAGGCGCCCAAGCTTTTGCACATGCGCCACGCGGCGGGCGGTCACAGCATCGATCTTCCCTTATCGCTGGCGGCAGGCGGCGTTGCCGGGGTGACAGCGCTTTTGAGCGTTTGGTTTTTGATGCGCTGGTTCAAGCGCCACGAGGTCAAGGGCTTTGACATCTACGCCTTTTATTGCATCGGCATGGGCGCCTTGTTCATGACCATCGAGATCCTGTTCCCTTAATCTCGGAAAGCTAGGCCCTGCCCATCATGGCAAAGGCTTTGTCGGCCACGCGGTCGACTGACAGCATCGCCAGATCAGGCTCGCGCAACACCTCGGCCCATTCCCCGTTGGGTCCGCGCGGCGCGACCTCAGCCGGGCGCGTATGATGGGAAAAGAGCGCCAAGGTCGGCGCGCCAACCGAAGCCGCGAGCTGCAAGGGTCCAGAATCATTGCCAAGGGCTAAGGCCGTTTCGCTGCCCAAGCGTGCGAGATCGGCAAGGCTTGTTTTGCCGGCGAGGTTCACCACGCCCGGCACGGCGGCCTCGATCTTTCCGGCGATGTCGAGTTCAAGCTGAGCGCCAATCAGCACCGGCCTAACTCCCCGTGCGACGAACCGGCGGGCGAGCTCAAGATAGTGGTCTGACGGCCAACGCTTTGGGTTTCCCTTGCCCGCCCCCCCGATCACGAACATGGCGAAGGGCGGCGTCACCCCGTGGGTCTCGCCTCGCGAAATCAGCCATTGGCGGTCGGGTGTCGGAAACGCCGTCACGCCGGCAACGCGCAACTGGTCGCGCTGGCGTTCTAAGGTGTGGATGTGGTCGCGGGCGGGATTGCGATGCGGAAAGCGCGCGCCCTTGGCGATACCTGACCAGGCCGGTCGTCCCGCCAGCCGAAAATACCGGGCGGATCGGCTCGAGGTTTGCAGGTCATAGACGAGATCAAAGCCTTGTAATTTTGGCCGAAGTGCAGCTTGCGCGGCGAAGTCCCACCAGGGTGCCCGTGGATCGATCTCCACGGCGTCGAACCAAGGTGAAGCGGCCGCAAGATCGGCAAAGGCTGGCGTGGTCAGGAGCGAAATATGGGCCTTGGCATGGCGGGCCCGAATGGCGGCAAAGGCGTGGAAGGCATGAATGAAATCGCCCAGCGCCGACAGCTTGATGATCAAGACGCGCTGGCCCGCCTCCGCGCGCGCCTGGGCCTCGGCAGACTCGCGGCTCAAAACAGCAGGCTTCCCGTGCCGGAGGAAATTTCTGAGTAGCGATGCACCCGCACCGCTTCCACGAGACCAAAGCCCACCATGACCGTCACCATCACCGTACCGCCATAGCTCATCAAGGGCATGGGCACACCGACCACGGGCGCCAGTCCCATGACCATGGCCGCATTGATCATAACATAGAGCGCAAAGGTCGCTGTCACGCCAGCCGCCGATAGCCGCCCGAAATGGCTGTGGCTGATGGCGGCGATGCGTAAGGCGACGGCAATGGTGAGCCCATAAAGCAGCAGGAGCGCGGCACAGCCGACAAAGCCAAACTCCTCGGCAAAGGTTGCGAAAATGAAGTCGGTGTGCTTCTCCGGCAGGTAGTTCAAGCTGCTTTGGGTGCCAAGCCCAAAGCCCTTGCCCAACAGCCCGCCAGAGCCGAGTGCGATCTTGGCCTGGAGGATGTGATAGCCCGTTCCCGAAGGGTCCTGTTCCGGGTGCAGGAAGGTCAAGACCCGGTCCCTTTGATAGCCCTTCATCAGAAACAAGATAAAGGCCGGGGCAGCGACGACGGTTGCCAGTGTCCCTGCCGCCAGGATGCGCCACGACAAGCCCGCCAACACCATCAAGGTCAGGCCTGTGGCGGCGACCAGGATCGCGGTGCCAAGATCAGGCTGTTTGGCGACCAACAGGGTGGGGGCTGCGATCAAAGCGGCGGGGATCAACAGCTTCCAGGACAGTTGCGCGTCCTTGGCGCTCAGACCGTGATAAAATCGGGCCAAGGCGAGCACCAGGCCAATCTTCATGATTTCAGACGGTTGAACACTGATCGGGCCCGCCTGTAGCCACCGTCGGGCGCCGAGGCTTTGATGGCCGATGATCGGCACGGCCAGGAGCAGCAACAGCGCGATCCCATAGGTGGGGTAGGACATGACGAACCAGATACGGATGTCGATGAGCGACAAAACCAGCATCAGGACGAAACAAATGCCAAAGCGGATGAGGTGTGACGCGGCCCAGGGCTGCCAAGACTGCCCCCCCGCCGAATAGAGCATCATGGCCCCGACGCCCGCAATGCAGATGAGACCAAAGGCGAGCCGCCAATCGATCTCGGGCACCTTCATAATCAATCGGTCGCGTTGACCGGGACGGGTAAGGGCCGAGGTGGTCATGGGTGTGCCTCTGCCGTGTCTGGGCCCGACGGGTCTGCCGATTTGGTAAGCGAGGCTGGCGTTTGGGTTTGGGCGTCGTCAGCCTTTGGCGGGTCTTGCAGCGGACGCTCGATCCTTTGGCGGATATCAGGGTCTTTCAGCAGAGCAACCTTCATGATTTCGCGAGCGCGCGGGGCGGCCGTATCCGCACCGAAGCCGCCATGCTCGACCAAAACGCTCAGGGCATAACGTGGCGCATCGGCTGGCGCGTAACAGACGAACCACGCATTGTCGCGCATCGCCCAGGCGCCAACCGCGCCATGTGCCCCGTGGCTGCCATTATAGGCGTGGTCCTGGGCCGTCCCGGTCTTGCCCGCCATCCGCAGTGCGCCAAGTCCCAGTTGCGACGATTTCACCGCTGTCCCGCCCGGATCATTGGCCACCGAGGTCATGGCCGCTTGGATGAATTGGATGTGTTCGGGATTTATATTCAGTGGCACGGCGGGGGCGGACGGTGGTCGCTCGACGCCGCCGATGGATTGAATGAGCCTTGGGGATACCGCATGGGACCCATTGGCGATGCGCGCCGCCATGGTGCACAATTGCAAGGCATTGACGACCGTTGCGCCCTGGCCAATGCCCATGGAGGGGGTCTCGCCCGCGAACCATTTTTGGTTGGCCGGGTCGGACTGGAAGTAGCGCTTTTTCCAGGCTGTGTCTGGCACAATGCCCGCCTTCTGGCCGGGTATGCCAATATCGAATTTTTGCCCAAGGCCAAACCGACGCCCCATATCGGCCATGCGATCCGGTCCGACAATCAAGGAGGCTTGATAAAAATAGACGTCACACGACGCAGCGATGGCGGCATGCAGGTCAAGGGTTCCATGGTGGTGGTCGCATTTGAACACATGGTTGCCGAACTGCCATGTGCCGTGACAGGTATAGGTGCGTTTCGGGTCAAAGCCCATTTCGAGCGCCGCCAAGGCAACCATGGTCTTGAACGTCGAGCCGGGGTGATAAAGGCCTGACAAGGCCTTGTTCAACAAGGGTTGGTGGTCAAAATCGTGCAGGGCCTGATATTCGGCGCTCGCAACGCCGGAAACAAAGCGGTTCGGATCGAAGCTGGGCGTTGAGACGAGACAGAGAATGTCGCCTGTGTGGACGTCCATGGCGACGGCCGCCCCCGCCTCAGCGCCGAAGACTTCCAGGGCGCGATTTTGCACATCGGCGTCGAGGGTCAGCACCACATCCTTGCCCGGAGTGGCGCGCACGTCGCCAGCCGGGTCTTCGGTCACCACCCGACCGACGCTATCAACCTTGATTTTCTGGCCACCCGGCTTGCCGCGCAGCTCTGCATCCAACGCATATTCCACGCCTTGTTTGCCAATCCGAAATCCGGGGTGCAGCAGCAGGGGATCAATCTGGCCAGACGGACTGGCCTTTTTGGCGCGGTCGAGATCGGGCTGGCTGATTTTCGACACATAGCCAACCACATGGGCGAAGGCGCCACCGAAAGGATAGACCCGCGACTCGCCCATGTCGGCCGTGACACCGGGAAGCTCGGGCAGGCGCGCGGTGACGCGGGCAAATTCGGTCCAGGTCAGGTCGGTGGCGATGGAGACGGGAATGGCCGATGGGGTGATTTCCAGCTGGCGCAGGATCTGTTTTTGGCGGTTCGGCGCCAGCGGTAAAAGCTGGGCGACAGATGCGATGGTGGTTTCAGGATCGTCGATTTCTTCCTTGCGCACCATGATAAGGAAATCAGGTCGGTTCGACGCGATCTCCACCCCATTACGGTCCAGGATGGCGCCGCGCGGTGGCGGCACCAGACGAAACCGGATGCTGTTATTGGCGGAAAGCTTTTGATAGGCCTGGGCTTCAAAGACCTGCAGCTGCATCAACCGGCCCACCAGGGCCAGCGAGCCCAAACCGATGGCGCCGCCGAACAAAAACGTGCGTCGGTGAAACACGCCTTGGCGTTCATTCACCTCGTCAAAGAAGATTGAGGGCTCCACGGTGCGGCCTCAACGAAAACGAATATCGGCGTCTTCAAAACGCTCGATCAAATGGTGCGCTATCGGAAATAGCGCCAAAGTGCAAATGGCGTTGATTGTGATGGGAACAAGGTCTGGCGGCGCGTCAGACCGTATCGCCAAGCGCAGATAGGCGATCAAAAAGACCGCTAGGCTCAAACCGCCATAACAGGCAAACAGCACCCGCACCGCTTGCCCGGCGATCAGATTGCGGATCAGAAAAGTAATGCTGTAAACGCTGAGGAGGGCGAAGGCCCAAAAACCTAAGGGACCATTCCAGAATAGATCAAGGAACAGCCCGACCAGCAGCAAGGCGAACGGGCCGAGCAAGGAAGGCCGGATAATCGGCCAGGCAAAGGCCAGCACCATCGGGATGACAGGCTCGGGCAGACGCAAGCCAAGAAACCGCAACGGAATGGCGGCGACCAGGGTGGCGGCCATGGCCATCAGGGCTGGAATGCCAAGCCACACCCAGGGCCGAAGCGGGGCAGACGGGCCGCTCATGGGGTTGGTGCAGGCGCGGGCGTGAGTGACGGTGCAGGCGAAGGAGCCGGTGGGACGGCTGGACCCTTGGTCGGGGGCTTGGCGTTGGGCTTCGCCAATGTCGGCGCGGGCTTTGGCAGGCTCGCCGGCGGCGCGGCCGACCTGGCGCTCAATGTGGCCTTCAACTGAGCCTGTTCCGAGGGACTCAGTGGCGGGAGCTGATGGGCCTCGAGAGCTTGGCTCGTGCCCAATTGGCTGAAGTCTTCGTACCTGACCACTTCGACAAAATCGAGCGGCGCCTGGTCGGAATAGAGCCGCACCCGCCACAGGCCGAACAGGTCTTTCACCGCCACGCCGACCGGCAGTCCTCTGGGATAGAGCCCGCCATCGCCAGAGGTGAGGATGACGTCGCCTTCTTTTACCGGATTGCGACCGCGCAGATAGAGAAGGCGCGGATCGCCGCCGCCATCACCGGTGAGAATGGCGCGCGCATTGGTGGCGTTGACCAAAACCGGCGTGCGGCTCTCGGGGTCTGTCAGCAGCAGGACGCGGGCGACCCCGCGTGCGGTTCCGACGATGCGGCCGATGACGCCGTGTTCAGAGATGACCGGATTGCCGACCGCGACGCCCTTTTCCGCCCCCACATCCAGCAGGCGTGCTTGGCTATAGGGCCCATGGACATCGGAGACGACCCGCGCCGCCACAGTCGGCAGCGGGGGCTCGGTGCGCAAGCCCAGCATCGACTCATAACGGCGGTTCAGGTTTTGCAGCGCCGTGACCTGATCCCGCAGCTTCTGCACCTGGGCGACCTCGTGCTTCAAGCGCTGGTTTTCTTCCACCGCCCCGATATAGCTGGCCACATAGCCCGCCGCCTCGCTCATCCAGCGAATGGGTGCCGCCGCACCCGCTGATATCGGTTCGAGGGTTTGGTCAAATTTCGTCCGCACCGCCGAGCTGATCACGGCGTGGCTCGAGGCCTTTTGGTCTTGGATGAACAGAAATACTGCCAGGATCAAGGCGATTACAGCCGCCGCCGCGCCAGCCAGCGCCAACGGCACCTTCAGATCTTGAAAGGGTCCGTCGCGAAACGACACCCGAGCCTCCGATTTTTCATCCGCTGTAAATACGGTGCGGCGTGTGCCCTGTGTGCGATCAGGCGATGGAGGCGTCCAGAACGCCCTTCATCCACTTCGGATGTTCCAACACCTTGCCACATCCAAGCGCCACACAGGACAGCGGATCATCGGCCACAGTCACGGGCAGGCCCGTATGGTCGCGAATTTCCGCATCCAGACCGCGCAGTAAAGCGCCGCCGCCGGTCAGCATAATGCCCTTGTCGGCGATGTCGGCGGCAAGTTCTGGCGGCGTGGCTTCGAGGGCGACTTTGACCGCTTCGACAATCTGGCTGACCGGTTCGGCCAAGGCTTCTGAAGCCTGCTTTTCGGAAATACGCACCTCGCGGGGGACGCCCTGCATCAGGTCGCGGCCCTTGACCTCAATTGCGAGGCCGTCGCCATCGACGGGAGGCCGGGCTGTGCCGATTTCCTTCTTAATCCGCTCAGCGGTGGTTTCGCCGATCAACAGGTTATGGTGGCGACGCATATAGCTGATGATGGCTTCGTCCATCTTGTCGCCGCCAACACGAACCGAGCGCGAATAGACGATGCCAGAAAGCGACAGAACCGCAACCTCGGTGGTGCCGCCGCCAATATCGACCACCATAGAGCCCGTGGGTTCATGGATGGGCAGGCCCGCCCCAATGGCAGCCGCCATGGGTTCGTCGATCAGGCCAACCCGGCGCGCCGAGGCGTTCAGGCAACTGTCATTGATGGCGCGACGCTCCACTGCCGTTGCGCCCGACGGCACGCAGACAATGACCTTAGGGTTCACAAAGCCTTTGCGGTTATGAACCTTGCGAATGAAGTGCTTGATCATTTCTTCGGCAACTTCAAAGTCGGCGATAACGCCATCGCGCATGGGGCGGATCGCCTCCATGTGGCCCGGTGTGCGGCCGAGCATCTGCTTAGCCTCGATACCGACGGCGTGCACGACCTTGCGACCGCCGACATTGCGCAGCGCCACCACAGAGGGCTCGTTCAGCACAATGCCCTTACCCTTCATATAGATGAGGGTATTGGCAGTGCCGAGATCGATGGCGATGTCGTTGGAGATGACGCCGAACAGGGATTGAAGCATGGATAGCCTTGGAAATGGGCGAGCGGTGAAGGTCGACGGGGATCGACATCCAAAGCAACCCCTCCTCGATGGCGTCGCCTCTCTAAGGCGCCGCGCGCCAAGGGGCCGCTGCCGGATGGGTTCGTTTGCACCGCCGCAAGAGCAATTTCAAGGGCATAAATACGTTGGCAGCCGATCAACCCCATGATTCCCCCCTTGGGCGAACGGGCAAGCTGAACGCAGGGTGGTAATCGGCCGCGATCGGCCCAACTCTACAACCCAGAGCCTTGTTTCAGAGTGTGTTGGGGAAGCGGGAAATCCGGTTATGCGGCAAAGACAACCGACCCTTTTCGAAGCGGGAGTCTGTCGGGTTCAGTTGACCTTGGCCCACATTAGGGGGTCTCGCGTTTCAGCCATTTCCGCGCCGCCCAGCCCGAGGCGAGCCAGATCAGGCCGGAGACGATCAACCCCACCGCGGTCAACAGAAAGCCCATCCAGCCGCCATGCGCCCCCTGCGTCAAGGCGTTGCCAGCAAAGGCGGTGACGAAGGCGGTGAGTGCGATCTTCGGCGCGATGCCGAGCGCGGTGCCCAGGGCGAAGTCGCGCAGCCGCATGGTCGTGATGCCTGCAGCTAGATTGACGATGACAAAGGGGGCGATGGGCACTTGGCGGACAATCACTGTGGCGAGAAAGCCGTTCTTGCCGACGAGATCGATAAAGTCCTGCACCCCCTTGCCCGCATATTGGCGCAGCGCCTGAGCGCCGAACCGACGTCCAATAGCAAAGCCGATGATGGCGGAAATCTCGGTGCCGATCCAACTATAGGCCATGCCCGCCCAGGGGCCGAACGCCACCACAGCAGCAGCGATCAGCACCACTTGTGGCGCGCCCAAAAAGGCTAAGACGGTGAAGCCCGCCACGGCAACGGGCAGGGCCAGCGGCCCCGGGAGCCCCGCGCCCAACCAGTGTTGCAGCCGCACCGCGCTTTGCGGTCCTTTCAAGCCGAGCACCTGAGCGCCGACAAAAAACACCAGCCACACCCCGGCAAACAGCGCCACGCCGCCAGCGAGCGCGCGCAGGGCTTTCGGATCGAGCGGGGAGAAGCGCCGGGACATGGCCGGGCTTATAGAGCCATTTTGGCCAGATGGCAGGGGTGGCGGGCGAATTCTCTGCGGCAAGGCTTGGATTAAATCCCTGTCATCCGCGCATCGCCCCCCTCGTCAAGCGCCAAAGCCTCGCCATATGATGCCCATCCGGCCGCGACTGGTCGACCTTTGACGGATAGAGACGATGACCCCGCAAGAACGCGATCTTCTTACGCAGTTCCTGACCGAGCTTCTCAATACGCCCGTTGGCCTGAAAGACGCCGAGGCGGGCGCCATGATCGACAATGCGCTGCGCTCGCGTCCAGACGCCGCCTATGTGCTGGTGCAACACGCCATCCTGGCCGACCAGGCCTTACATCAGGCAAAGGCCGAGATCACCAGCTTGCGCAATCAGGTCCAGAGCGCGCAAGCCCAACCCCAGACGAGCTTTCTGGGCGGTGGCCCAAGCCCAAGCCCGACACCCGATCCGTGGGGACCAAGACCAGCAGCCCCGCAAGCCGCCTATGCGCCCCAAGCCGCTTATGCCCAACAACCGGCCTATGCCCCGCAAGCGCCCATGGGCGGCCTGTTCGGCGGCGGTGGCGGTTTTGGCGGTGGCTTGGGCGGCTTCTTACGCACCGCAGGCACCATGGCCGCAGGTGTGGCGGCGGGCGATGTGCTGGCCTCTGGCCTGGAAGGCCTGTTTGGCGGTCACCACGGCTTTGGCGGCGGCGGTGGTGGCGAGACCATCGTCAACAACTATTATGACGACAGCAGTGACGACAATAGCGGCGGCGATTGGGGCGGCGGCGACGACGGGAACTAGGGGTGGCGCGGGTTGAAAGCAGCCGACCCAACAAGGTAAAGGACGGGCCTCTGATCTGAGCGCCCGTCCTTCGTCAATTATCCGGCGCGCGAGGCGTCCAGGTCGGACAGGGTTGATCAGGTCCAGGACCGGTTCGCATAGAGTCCATTGCCGCCCATTTGAATAATTTTCCCATAGCCCGTGGATGCAAGGAGCGCATTGATTTGGTGTTCGAACTGGCCAGTTTCGATGCAAATCAATGCTGGCTTGGTTCGAAATGAATAGGTTTTTATGATCTCAAAATCGAGATTTTCCGCATCAATACTTAGAAAATCAGGACATTTTCCGCGCAATATTCGTCTATAATTTCATCAAGTGTGTGTATTTCAACCTTAATCTCATCCATCAATTCTTGTCCTGGCCATTCCTCGGCGAGGAATTGCTCGACAAAGGCTTTTGAAAATGAGTTTCGTCCCGACTTAGCGTCAACGCGGTAGAGGGTGAGTTGCCCGGGCTCTTCTGCCACACCAAAATTTAGGTTTCGATCGTCCGGGCGATATTTTTCGATTTCGACCATCACGTCCGGATTGGCGTCGATATTTACGCCCCTTGAACCCCGTTTGTATAATAAGGCTGTATTGCTGCAATTTATCGGATGGTTTGCGCCTATATCCAGGTATGAAGGATTTTCGATACCCCATTTTGAGAATAAAGAAACGATAAGAAGGTCTTCACCATTCTGAGAATAGGTCAGGTGGCCAAATTTCTGGTCACCATGACCTGAAAAATTTTCGTACATTTGAGATCTCGCTTTTTGGTGAGAGTTATTCCGATTAGATGAAGAACGGAAATCGGCGCTGTTTTGAAGTTGGTAGGGGTTTTGGGAGCTGTTCTTGCATTGGCTTGCCAAAGGTGCGGTAGCGAAACCGACGTAATCCAATGCCGAGCTCGCGGTGATCATTGGCGTTCAACCCCCAAAGGCTTGGACGGGTTGTGGAACTGACCTCAAGGCTGAGGAGCCCATAGGCCGCACAGTCGACCCGGCTTGCCGGAATTTCTATGGAGACAAGGTTTTCTGCCTCGCAGGACACGACTGATATGGGCTGGTTCGCCATGGTTAGGGTCAGCGTGACGGGCGCTGGCCTTTCGCGCTGCAAGACGGTGAAATCTAGCTCAATCTCGAGCGTCTCATCGTCCTCGATAGCCGGGTTCAAGGGTAAGAGGATTTGGCTTGCGTGGCCTACGCTCCAACATCCCCAATCTTCGGTCCCACTCCAGCCTTTGAGCAAAAAGTGTCGACTATAATCGTCGCAAAAGTTAGAGCGACATTCGATCCATCCGTGTTGGCGGGTTGCGCTGCGGACCGCCTTGGTCACAGCTTCCCAGGACTGATCGGCAAGCGCATAGCGGGTTTCGCATAAATCAAACGCGACATCATAATTCGCTTCAATTTCGCCTTCTAAAGACGAAATTTCATTAATTAAATCGCTTGCACTAAAACCAGGTATTTCCACTTGCCGCTCTGCGATAAGGTTTACATCCTGCACTTTGGGATTTGGTTCAACAGTGATCTGAAACGGCTCGCCATGCAGTTTTTTCAACGAAAAGAAATTGGCCATATTCTGCTTTAGAATGACCCCATCGTCTGCAAGTCCAGACAATTTAAAAAGTGTCTCGAGACTTATTTCTGCCTTGGACTCCATCGGAACTGCCGCCATCAACACGCCATTTGGCTTGAGGACGCGAAGAATTTCACGCAGTAAGAACGGCGCTTCGCGGGTCGTCCAAGCCTTGCTGACACAGGTAATCAAAGTGGTAGAGGCGTCTTCCAACGGCAAATTCAGGGGTGATGCGACCATCCCCTTAAAAGTCTTTGCCCTCGCCATGAGTTCCGCGGCGGGCGAAATAATGAAAATATTTTTCTCGGCTCGACCCGACACGAAGTTCAGATTTTCTTGGGAAAATCCATCTTCCATGTCGAAAATCGCAAATCCTAAGCGGTTTTTAGCGTCGAAGTTTTCAGGATAATTGCTCCGAAATTGATTGATAAGACGAGCCTTGTCTTCAATTTTTATGCTGTTCAACACTTGGGCTTTTATCGGAGGTCGCCTCCGCAAAATTTCATTTATCCCTTCTATGACCTGCTCCTGACGATGTTCAGCCATACACTCTGGACCGGGCGTTTTTCTTGGACATTCGACCAGCCAATTGACCGTCGCGTACCAACAGGCTTTGCACCCTTGGGGCTCAAGATTAATGTTTTCCGCATAACCGAAGAAATCTACCGGCGTTGGGCCAAACATCACGACCGAGGGTTGGCGCAGGGTGTGGGCAAGGTGGACCAGCCCGCCTTCAGTATCCACATGGCATAGCCCGCCTTTCAAAATGAGAGCCGATTCTGGGACGGTTGTCTTTCCATTCAGATAGAGGTCGACCCCAGGAATTTTCTCCTCCGAAATCGTCCCCAGTTGAACGGTCATCACTCCTGATTTTTTTATCGCCGCGACAATTTCCACCCAAGTGGAGAGCGGCAGGTTTTTCGTTGAGTTGTAATCAGGCTTCCCCTCTCGACCCGGCAGAAAGCGACTATCGAACCCGTGATGGACTGTAATATAGGGGGTGAGTATAGGTGTACTCAAAGCGGTTTGCGATTCTAAATCTAATATTATCTGCGCATGGCTCAAATCATCGCTATAATTGCCAATTTCAAGTGACAATTTAGCCGCTGTTGTTGATGTCAAATTGTCGCGCACCATTATTTTTGCAAGCAACTGGTTCCAACCAGGCCACATTTTTATGTATTTTGTGAATTTCTCATATCGACCAAGATCAACCTTTGCCGCCTCGGCTATTGGTTTTCCATTGGTCGGATAGGTTCCGGATTTCATCGAGAGCCAATATTGCCATGTAATGACGGCGTAAAAATAGTCTAGATGCATGAATATTTCTCGATTAATATCGTACGGGTGTTTGCCTTCAAGTATAATTGTATTTTCTAAGTATTTATTGTATTTTAATAGGGATTTTGCAGCAGGTTGATCTGTGAGGAAAATGATTTCGAACCCTTCAACTTGGGATAAAAATGGAATGGAAAGCGTTGCCTTTATAACGTCTCCTAGTCCGCCTCCGATACAAAACGCGACCTTTCGCGCCGTTTTTGGTTGGTGGAATATTTCGGCAATCTGATTTGGCTCTATTGCCTTAAACAGTTCCGACCAAGCCAAAGCAGATCTCGCACGGGGTGTTCGCCAATTCCCGTACGAATGATCGAATTGATCTTCGCTATCATCTATATTTACAAGTTTACTCTTTAGAGCAGAGTGCAATTGCTTTTCTTCTACGAATTCATGTCTCGCGCTCACGATCAGGTCGCGGGTTCTTTTATCCAGAAACCTTAGAAACTGTCGATTTGACAAATATTGATTCAGCGGTTCGGACATCGGAAATTTGCTCTTACGTGGAGGGTGTTACGCAGCCTTGCCCGCTGTCGCAGGCGAGCGCAGGCGGATGGCGTGGTCGGCGGCACGCAATACCTGTTCGGGCGAAATCGCGGTCAAACAGAGGGCGCCGTTTTGGCATGAGATCCCCGCGCACGGAGAGCAGGCCGGTCTGGTGCTTAAAGTGACCACGGCGGGACCCCTAGGACCCCACTCGCTTTCCAAATGGGTGGCGGCGAAAATGCATACGGTCGCAAGGCCAAGGTTGGCGGCGAAATGGGCAATGCCGGAATTGTTGGCGATGACTACATCCGCCTCGCAGAGTTTGGCCTCGATCTGCGACCAGTCGAGCCGTCCTGCACCATTCCAAACGCGTCCCGCCGCGCGACCCCGTGTCAGCAGGTTGATGGCCAGTCTCTGAGTTCCCGACCCGATCAAATCGATCCGACCGTTTGCACGGTGCAGAATAAGATCGATAAGGGCGCTGTAGTGGGATAGAGGCCAGTCTCTGGCCGTATCATTCGAAAAGGGGGCGATGACAACTCTCAAGCCGTCACCTCCATGCGACGACCATGGGCGACCCTTTCCTCCACCGCGACGGCGAGCAAGTTCATCAATTCGGATTGGTGAAAATCTGAGTATTTTGGGTATTTAAATATTGATATTCCAAAAAATTTCAAATCATCTATGTAATTATCATCATGATGGAGGCGAATTTCAAAATCTGAAACGTCGTACTTTAAGTCTATGTCGATTTTTGTGTCCTTTCTGAAAGCTTCTAATTCTCCAATCGCTAAAATATCC
>CAIMFV010000002.1 GCA_903840435.1 uncultured Caulobacterales bacterium | reverse complement strand
AGTCGACGCCGACAATGGCCATGCCCGCCACCAGGGCATCGTTCAACACCCGCTCCGCGTCCCAGCCCCGCGACAGCAATAGCCGCGTGCCAACTTCAATCTCGGCCTTCATGCCATCATAGAGATCGTCGTGCATCTGTTCGACAAGCTCATCATCCGACAAGGTCGACAGATCAAGTTCGTCCGCGTCAGACATCGCATCGGCTCCAAAAGGTCTAAGGCTGGTCAGCGACCCCGGGGGCGAGGGCGCAAATCATGCGTCGTAACTATGGTGTGGAAATCCGCTCCACGCCAGCGTCGCGGCGCAGGATCCCAGGCTGAAGGCGAAACACCTTGCCTCATCTTCCCTGCAATAGGGGAAACTCGACGGGGCGGCTTTGATCCAGGCGACACCGCCGCCCCGAGGATGCGACATTGCAAGGTGTTGGCGCTCCGATCTCTCGCCTAAGAGATCAATTCCGCTTGGCGCTGGCGATTTCGGCCAATGCGTCGCGCAGCATGTCGCGACCGGTCGGGGTCTGCAAAACCTTCATGGTCACAATGATGCCGAGCGCGTGGCTGGCTTCGAGGTCAGATGGAAAATGGTCGCCGCAGACCATGCGGCTATAGGCATAGTCCGCGGCGCGGGCCTGCAGTTGCTCTGCACGGTCGGGAAGGAGCGTGCCAAGCAAGGTCGCCAGCGCGTAGCCGACCGTGGCGTGACCGCTCGGATAGGAGGTGTAGGGGTTGGCATTCGGTTTATAATCGCAGGGGTGAATCTCCGGGTCTTCACCCCAAGGCCGCATGCGCTTGAAACGCCGTTTGGCGAGCGTCGCCGCGACAGACTGTTCGTGCTGCACCAAGGCGATGAGGGCGGCGGTCTTTGGGTTTGCCGTCAGACGAAAATCTGCACCGAGGGTATCGGAAAAGAGACTTATGTCCTCGTGTTGATCATCCCACGCCGCCTTCTGGCCGCGTTCAGCCGTGCGCTCGTGATAGATTTTCTCCACCGCGGCGAGGTCGAGCCCATCTTGTACCGACCCCCGTTCTGGCGGCGGCGGTAATAGCCGTTCGGGTGCCATGTCCTCAAGCGAAAGCACCTCAAACGCCGCAGCAGGGTGAGCGGGAATCGCAGGCGTTTCGGCGGCCCTGGCTGGATTTAAGAGCAAGGCGAGGGACAAAAATGTCAGTGCTGAAATGTTCAAGAAAGGTCGGGGCATGAAGGTCCTACTCGAATTGAGTGTTCGTTCGAACCTATGAGAGGAAAGTTTGCGACATTTGATTGGGGGGGGGTAAGGGAAAACCGGCTAAATTTGCAAAAAAAATCCTGATCTCCACTCAATTCAAATAAGGACAACAAAACTGTCGTGTAACTGACATGTTAAGAGGGGAATAACCGGGCTGCTAAGGTGCGCTGAGGGCGGGACATCCTCTGTTTGCGCATGAACAACAGTTTCTGGGGGTCTTCCATGGTATCGAAATCCGCTCGCCTGAGCGCGAGCCTGCTTGCCTGCGCCTCGGTGCTCAGTCTGTGTGCCAGCCACGCCTTTGCTGCAGAGGCAGACGCGCCAGCCCGTCGCACCAGCGTGATCGAAGGCGATGTTGATCAGGTCGTCATTATCGCGCCGCGCAACGAGGCCGCGTCCGTGGCGCCGGTTAAGTCGTCTTTGAGCGCCACCGAACCTCAGGCGGTCATCGATCGCGCTTTCATCGAAGAGAACACCCCGGCCATTGGCGACTACACAACCACAGCGGCCTTGGCGCCGTCGATGGTCAGTGCGGGAAATGCCAACGGCCCAGGCGCCACAGACGGCGCTAAGCTGTCGCTGCGCGGCGTCGCCGACGGCTCCTTCAATATCACCTATGACGGCATCCCTTGGGGCGACACCAATGGGCCATCCCACCACGCCAACTCCTTCTTCCCCAATTCGACCATCGGTGGGGTGGTGATTGATCGCGGACCGGGCAAGGCGACGGATATTGGGCAGGCGAGCTTCGGTGGTTCGGTGAACCTCTATTCCTTGCCCTTGGAAGACCATATGGCCGCCCGCCAAAAACTGACCTTTGGCAGTTGGGGCGATATTCAGTCGGTGACCACCTTGGCCACCGGGCCCATCAGCAAGCTGCACGGTCTCAATGTGTTGGCGAATTTCCAAGAATACCACACTGACGGCTACCTCTCGAACAGCCCCTCACGCGGAGGCAATCAGTATGTGAAGGCGAGCCTGCCGCTCACCGACAAAATCAAGCTAACCGCGCTCTATACGCGCAATGACGACAGTTACAATTTGTCTGACCAGAGCACGGGAACGGTGGCTGAAATTGCCAAATATGGCGCCATCAATTTCGGTCTCTGCAACGACCCGCTCTATTCTTGCTACCAAGGCTATAACTATACCAAGAAGCAGACAGACTTCGAATATTTGCGCGAAGAAGGCGAAATCAGCGAAGGTCTGCGCTTCCAGAATACGACCTATGGCTATTGGTACTCAAACAAGACGCTTTCCGGAGTCAATCAGGACTGGTCAAAGCCCTATGGCGGGACAGGGGGATATACGATCGCGTTGAGCCCTCCTGCAACCTATCCGGCCGCTGGCAAAGCCGACACGGTCGGTTTGACGCCCGGTCTTCCCGGTTACTGGAAGCGCAACGAATATCGGGTGAACGGGGACCTGCTAAAGTTTGATAAAGACTTCAGCTTCGGCACGCTCACCGTTGGCGGCCTCTATGAAATCGCGCGCACCAAGCGCTTCATTATTGACATTGCCTTGCCAGTTCCAGGATCGGGCATTTCCGGTTTCGACACGCCGATCTATTCGGTCAACAAGGCGGCGTCCGGTCCGGTTAATCCCGCTGTTGCGGGCTGTGCTGGCTATCCACAAGGCGCGAACGGCGCCTGCCAAACCCCGCTCAATATCGCCTATAATGAGTATTCTGGCTGGCATTATACGCAGGTCTTCTCCCAATTTGAATGGAAGGTCACGGACAAGCTGAGCATCACGCCCGGCGTGAAGTATTTGAACTTTGACCTCTATGTTCACGCACCCGTCGAGCAGACGATTGAACAGCCGGTCTATGTCAGCAAGACCTATTCCAAGACCCTTGGCTTCCTGACCGCCAATTACAGGCTGCAGCCCTATTGGTCCGTTTATGCGCAAGCCTCGCAAGGCTTCTTGGTGCCGAACATTGGCTCCATGTACGTCTATAATGAAAACTACGCCTCAATTAAGCCGCAGCAGTCGATGGCCTATCAATTGGGCACGGTCTTTTCACGCGGGGCCGTTACCTTTGATGCCGACATCTACTCCATCGATTTCACCAATAAGCTCCAGTCCAATACAGACCCCAGCACCAACCAAACCTATTACACCAATTCCGGCGGTGCGGATTATAAGGGCTTTGAAGGACAAGGGACCTACGTGATCATGCCGGGCCTTGCGGTCTTCATGAATTACTCGAACAACAAGGCCTTTGGTAAATCCGATGCGATCAACCCCGGCGGCAATGGTCGGCAGTTGGCGAGCGCGCCCCGGTGGACCATGGCTGCCGGTGCACGCGTTGAACACAAGCATCTGTTCGCCGAGTCTGACGACCTGATCCTCTCGATCGATGAGAAGTTCGTCGGCCCTCAGATGGGTATTGCGGCTGCGGGGACCGCGGCACCCACAGGCTTGATCAAGACCTATAGCGAAGCCGATTTCTCCACCACCTATCGCCTTGGCCAGTATGCTGTGCTCTTCCAGGTCTTGAACCTGAGCGGCCATCAAAGCATCACGGGCATGAAGGGAAAGGCGATCGTCAAGGGAACCGATCAGTATGATCTGAGTGTCGCCACCGGCGGCGCTAATGCCCCGCAATATCAAACGCCACGCAGCTTCCAGGTCACCCTGAAAGCCGCCTTCTAGCCCAATCAGGCTTTAGCTTGCGCAAGGCCCTCTCGCATGGCAGGCGAGGGGGCCTTGTTTGTTTTCGTGCTCACCGATAGGTCGCTCACCGATGCAAAGTCCAAAACGTCCAAACGTCTTGTTGCTCGCCAGCTTGAGACGCTTCCACGTCTATCTGTCGATGTTTGTCGCGCCGTCAGTGATCTTCTTTGCCGCAACGGGCGGCTTGCAAATATTTGGCCTGCACGAGGCAAGCAATGGCATCGAGCCCCCCGCCGTCTTGGCCAAGCTTGGCCAACTGCATAAAAATCAAACCCTCGTGCTTCGACCAAAACGGCCAAACTCGACCCCCGGTGCGAAACCCAAGGCGGAAGCTGCTCCTCACGCTGAAACCCCAACCGGTCCGCCGCCAGCCCGTTTGGCGCTAAAACTGGTATGGGCGGGCGCAGCGCTTGGCATGATCTTTTCGTCCGGCCTTGGCATAGCCATGGTGGTCGTCCACCATCCACGGCGCAAACTCATGCTGGGAGTCTTGGCGCTTGGAACGCTCCTTCCACTGGTCTTGGCCCTCCTGGCCTAACGGCGCCACCATGCGGACGCTGCCGATAGCCTTGGCGCTGCTGGCCGTGAGCGGGTTTTTGAACTCTGCCAGTGCTGGACCGCCCTTTGCCACCGACGACCCCCAGCCCACAGATACGGGGCATTGGGAAATCTATGCCTTTGCCAGCGGCGTCCATACGCCGGGCGAAACGCAAGGACAGACCGGGATTGATCTCAATTATGGCGGCGCGAAAGACCTGCAACTGACCCTCAACCTGCCGCTGGCCTTTTCTGGCGGCACGACGGGTCTCGGCGATATTGAACTTGCCGCCAAATATCGCTTTTTGCGTCAGGCGCCAGGAACGCTGAGGCCAGACTTGGCCTTCTTTCCGCGAATTTATGCCGCCACCGCGCCGCGACGCTTCGGTGATGGCCATTCAAGCCTTCTCCTGCCGATTTGGGCGCAGAAAGACTTTGGTCCCTGGTCAGTTTTTGGCGGCGGCGGCTACCAAATTCATCCAGGCGCTAGGGGACTCAATTCTTGGCAGTCCGGCGCGGCGGTGCTTTATCAAGCCACCAAACCCCTCGCCGTCGGGGTGGAGCTGTTCCACCAAACCCGCGATGCCCGCGACAGTCAGAGCCTGACCCAAGCCAATCTGGGCGTCCTTTATCGGCTGACGGAGCACTGGTCTTTGTTGGGCGAGGCCGGACCTGGGCTTGAGCACGTCCGCGAAACCGGGCGTTACAATGTCTATGTGTCCTTAAAAGCAGATTATTGAGCGCCGTCTCAGCCCCTGCATTTCGCTTCGTTTAGCGCCTTTCCCGACCAAGTGGACACCGGTTGGCGGAAAAGAAAGGCGAAAATTCAAAACGATAGAGCGCCGATCTGATGCAATCTGATCGAAAAGCGCTCTACCGCCCCGTCCAGTTTGGCGGGCGCTTTTCGGCAAAGGCGCGCGGGCCTTCGACATGGTCCTCGCTGGCATAGAGAATATCGACGGTTGGGAATTGCCGGCGGGTGATCTTGTTCATCGCCTCCTGGAAGGTCATGGCCTCGGCCGCGCGCACCACCTCTTTCACCGCCGCAAACATCAAGGGGGGGCCTGCCGCGAGCTTCCGTGCCAACTCCCAGGCCGCTTCCATCAATTCGGCCTTAGGGTAGAGGGCGTTTACCAGCCCAAACCGATGGGCTTCCTCGGCCTCCATCCATCGGCCAGTCAATAAGAGGTCCATCGCCACATGATAGGGAAGCCGCTTGGGGAGCTTGACCGTCGCGGCGTCGGCAATGGTCCCGACATTGATTTCAGGCAGCGAAAACCGGCTATGGTCGGCGCACAGAATAAGATCGGCAGACAAGGCGAGCTCAAACCCACCTCCGACGGCCATGCCGCTGACGGCGGCGATGATGGGCTTATTCAGGTCGCGGAGCTCTTGCATGCCGCCAAAGCCGCCAACACCATAGTCGTCATCGACCTTGGCCCCATCGGCCGCCGCTTTCAGGTCCCATCCGGCGCTAAAAAAACGATCTCCGGCAGTGGCGATAATGGCGACCCTCAGGTCTGGGTCGTCGCGAAAATCGCGAAAGGTTTCACCCATCAGGCGGCTGGTCGGATGGTCGATGGCATTGGCGCTCGGACGATCCAAAATGACTTCTAACACGCCGCCCTCGCGACGCAGTTTCAATACCTCGCTCATGATCAAGCCTCCACGCGGCGGATCAAAACGTCCGCCGCCACCGCACCGCACCCTGCGGCCCGCACCATCAGCGGATTGACGTCGAGTTCTATCAGGCGCGGACCCGTTTCGATGGCAAAGCGGGCAATAGCCTCAATGGCCGCCACGGCCGCGGCGACATCTGCCTTCGGTCGGCCCCGGTAGCCGGTCAACAGGGGCGCGGTCCGCAGAGCCGCCAAGGCGTCGGCCACTTCGCCGGGGGCTGGCGGGAGTAAAAAGGAAACACTGTCCGCCAAGAGCTCAACCAAGACGCCCCCTGCACCAAGGGTCATCAGCAAGCCTGCCACCGGGTCGCGGCTAACCCCGACGATCAGTTCGACCAGGGCACCCTCCACCATGGTCTCGACATAGAGCCCGTCGCCGAGGTGGTGCAAGGTCTCAGCCTGCCGACGCACAGTTTCCGCATCTTTCAGGTTTAAGACAACCGCACCCCTTTCGGTCTTGTGGGCCACGCCTAATGCTTTTAGGGCGACGGGAAAGCCCAGCGCCTCTGCCGCCTGCACGGCGGCGTCAGGGGTGGTAACGCGCCGTCCCGCCGGAACCTCAACGCCATAGGCGCAGAGGGCAACCTTACCCTCCGCCTCATCCAACAGACGCGCAACGCCGCGCGCCAGCGACGTAGGGAGGAGGGGAGGCGGAAAAGGCTTCGACCAGGCCTCGCCGATCAAGGCGGCAGCCTCAGCGGCGGCAATCGCGTCATTCAGGCCTTGCAAGGGCGCAATGCCTTGCGCGATCAAGCTTCCGGCGCGCTCCCCCGGCATGTTTTCCGGCAAGCTCGCCACAATGGCGGCGCGGCGATTTTCCGCTTTTACCGCGGCGACAAAGCTTGCTTCAGCGGTCAACCAATCCGCCGAATCGCACAGGTCGGACCTTGGATAGTCGAGCACCAAGAGCGACAGGTCGGCGCCGCTGGAAAGCACTCCGGCAAAGGTTTCGGTCATGGCGGGCGCGTCGTTCCAGACATAGGTCTGGTAATCGAGCGGATTGGCGACTGCGACCAGCGGGCCGAGCGCCTTTTCCACCCGGGCCTGGGCGGCCGTCGTAAAGGGTGAAAACCGCACACGGGCCCCGACTGCCGCATCGGCTATCACCGAGGCCTCGCCGCCGGAGCAACTCATGGAGGCGAGCTCAAACCCGCTCAAAGGTCCGCCGCAATGCAACAGCTTCAAACTTTCGATCAGCGCCGTCAGGCTGTCGACCCGCGCCACACCGAGCCGCCGCAGCAGGGCCTCGGTGGCGGCGTCTCCGCCTGCCAACGAGGCCGTATGGCTAAGGGTCGCCGCCTGGGCCTGGGCTGAGCGACCAACCTTGATGGTGACAATCGGCTTTTTAAGCTTGCGCGCCTTTAAGGCTAAGGCCTCGAGCGCGGCGGCATCGCCAACGCCTTCGAGGTGCAGACCAAGGCAGGTGACCCGAGGATCGTCAAGCAGGTCGGCGGCAATATCGGTCAGCCGGATCATGGCTTGATTGCCCGCCGTGACCATAAAGGCAATTGGCAGCCCGCGGGTCTGCATGGTGACATTGATGGCAATGTTCGAGGACTGCATCAGAATGGCAGCGCCGGTCTCGCCTGGCGCCAGGCGGCGACCGCCCTGTTGGTCAGGCCACAACAGCGCCCCGTCGGCATAGTTGATCAGCCCATAGCAGTTGGGGCCAAGGATGGGCATGGCGCCAGCCGCCTCAAGGAGGCGCTGTTCAAGGGCTAGTCCTTCGCCGTCGGGGCTTACCACCTCGCGAAAGCCTGAGGCGTAGCAGACAGCGCCGCCGGCCCCTGCCGCCGCGAGCTCTTTGATGATCTCGATGGTGGCAAAGCGATTGACACCAACAAAGGCAGCGTCCGGGGCGGCAGGAAGATCAGCTAGGCATCGATAGGCGCGCAGGCCCTCGACCTCCAACCGTTTCGGGTGCACGGGCCAAATCTCGCCGGTAAAGCCCATTTTGCGGCACTGTCGGACCACCTGCGCCGCCGGACCGCCGCCGAAAACGGCCAAGCTCTTTGGCCGCAACACCCGCTCCAACCGACCGGGAGACGTTTCGCCCATCTGCTAGGCCCCCAGAGGGCGCAGGAGATCGCGACTAATGATGTGGCGCTGAATTTCCGATGTGCCGTCCCAGATGCGCTCTACACGGGCATCGCGCCAGAACCGCTCGAGCGGCAGGTCATTCATCAGGCCCATTCCACCATGAACTTGAATGGCGGCATCGGTGACGCGGGCCAGCATTTCACTGGCATAGAGTTTGGCGCTGGAAATCTTGCGATTAGCGTCCTCTCCTTGGTCCACTGCCCAGGCTGCCGCCAGCGTCAGCCAGTCGGCTGCGTCGATCTCGGTGATCATGTCGGCCAGTTGAAAACTGACGCCTTGGAACTTGCCAATCTGTTGGCCAAATTGCCGCCGCTGAGCGGCATAGTCGAGGGCGAGATCAAAGACCCGGCGGGCCCTGCCAACGCAGTTGGCCGCCACGGTCAGGCGGGTTGAGGAAAGCCATTGGTTGGCGATGTCAAAGCCGCGATGCACCTCGCCTAAGATCTGTGACGCGGGTAGGCGGCAAGAATCGAAGGTCAGGATGCAGTTTTGATAGCCGCGATGGGAAACCGAGTTATAGCCCGGTCGAATTTCAAATCCTGGCGTGCCGCGATCGACCAAAAAGCAGGTGATCTTCTTTTTGCCATTGGCGTCTTCGCCGGTGGCGACGAAGACAATCACAAAGTCGGCCAGATTGGCGTGGCTGATGAAATGCTTGGTGCCGTTCAGTATCCAGTCAGCCCCATCGGGCTTGGCGCTGCACTGCATGCCGCGCACATCGGAACCTGCGCCGGGCTCGGTCATGGCGAGCGCATCCATCTTCTCACCCGTCGCACTGGGCAAAAGATAGCGTTCCCTTTGCTCGCCCTCGCAGGCCATGAGAATGCCCGAGGGACGACCCCAGAACACCGTCAGCGCCATCGCGCCTCGCCCCAACTCCCGCTCGAGGAGGGTAAAGTCGAGGTGGTTGAGCCCGCCCCCGCCGACCTCGACGGGAAGGTTTGGCGCGTAGAAGCCGATCTCTTGGACCTTGCGCTTGATCTCGGCGCCCATGTCCGCAGGGACGAGGCCAAGGCGCTCCACCTCGGCTTCGAGCGGATAGATTTCCTTTTCAACAAAGCTTCGAACCGTGTCGACCACCATCTGCTGGTCGCTGGAAAGCCCAAATTGCATGGCGGCCTCGTGAGTAGGGATGGGGACGGCGATGCGTCAATCTGAGGGGGAAGACGAGCGGGCGCGGAGCTGGGCCAGGCCATAAAACCCAGCGCCCACCGCAATCAAGATAATTGAGGCGCCGACCAACTTCAGTGTCGCCCCGACCTTATCGGCCTCATCAGGGCTCGGAACGAGGGTGCAAATAATGGCGCTGAGCGCCACGGCGAGGCCCACCCAGCCAATCAGGCGCGACGTGGTGCGGCCACCCGGTGGTGACCAGGCCCCGGCGATGGCGGGCCGCTCAATGGCGACCAGATAGATCATGAACAGGAAGGCGAAGGGGAGGGTGTAGGACAAAACGCTCATCGAGACCAACCAGTCATAAGCCGCCTTCAGACCCGACCCCGATTGGCTGAGCAGGACCAACGAGATGATGGCAGTGCTTTGCACAATGATCGACACACTCGGCGCGCCGGTCTTTGGGCTGCGATAGGCAAAGGCCGATGGCAGCACATGATCGACCCCCGCAACAAACGGCAGACGCGCCGCTACGCCGAACCAAGAACTGTAACCGCCGATCAGGCTCAGGGCCAAAATCACCAAAACGCTCGGCGCGAGATAGCCCAGGCCTAAGCGTCCCAGTCCGGTCATCAAGGCTTCCGGCAAGCCCGACAGCCGCGTCGCCTGTTCTGGAGACAGAATGGCCAGCATGGCGCTGGTCCCGGCCAAATAGGCCGCAGTCAGGATGAAGGCGACGACCGCCAAGACCTTCAAGACCTGGTTTAGGCCGCCTTCGACATCATTGCGCAGAAAGGCCAGGGCCTCGGGTCCGCCAAAGGCAAACACCATGGTGCCCCACAAAATGGCGATGTCGGCGCTAAAATGCGGAATATAGGAGGCGTGAGCGAATGGGGTCGCGGATGCGCCTTTCGCGGCAAGTGCGACGCCGGTTAACACCAAAATCGCCAGCAGGGTCGCGCCAGCGGCGGCGCCGAAATTGGAGAGCCACTTCCCCGCCCCTAGCCCCAGGAGGTGAAGGCCTGCGACGCCAACCGAAAGTGAAATGCAGGCCAGGAGAAAGATCAGTGGGTCTTTCAAGGCGGTCTGGACCGGCGCAGGCGAAGCAAGGCCGATGACATTGACGATGAAAACCAGCATGCCCGAAAAATAGGGAATGTTGCAGGTCCAATAGATCCAGCCTGACAAAAAGCCGAAAAACGGCCCTAAGGTTTCCCGTCCCCAAGCATAGAGCCCGCCATCACCTTCAAACCGACCGACCAGTTCGGCGGTGGCGATGACCAAGGGCCCCATAAACCCGACCATGGCGAGCACCCACAAGGGCAGTGCCGCCGGTCCTGCAGCGGCAGCGGCGGCAATCCAGCGCAAGGCCAAGGTCATCGCCACGGCATAGAGGGCGAGGTCCCAGAATTTCAGCGGGCGCGGGGAGGGTGTTGCCAAGTCTAGCGTCCTTGAAATTGGGGCGCCCGGCGGGCGATTGCAGCATCGAGGGCCTCGCCTGCGTCGTGCGACCTTCCGCAAACCTTAGCCTTAGCCTCTTCCTCAACGAGGTGAGTATCGAGCGTGCGCTCTCGGCTGGTTTGGATCAAGTGTTTGGTCAGCCCAAGTGCGATTGTAGGGCCATCGGCAAGGGTCTGGGCAAAGGCGTAAGCATGCGCGTCAAAGGCATCGTCGGGCATGACCTCATGGGCGAGGCCCCATTGCAGGGCGGATTCGGCGTCAAGCTTGTCATTGCGTAGGAAATAGCCCTTGGCGCGGGCCTCACCGATCAGCCGCGGAACCAGCCACGCGCCGCCCATATCGGGGCTATAGGCCATGCCCAGATAGCCCGCGCGCAAACTGGCCCCTGCGGCCATCAGGCGAAAATCACAGGCGAAGGCCAAGTCGGCGCCCGCGCCGACCGCTGCCCCCTGGATGGCTGCAATGGTTGGCTTTTGCAAGGCGCGCAGGCTCAGCACCAATCGGCGCGCGCGCTCTGTCCAGCCATAGGTTTCCAGCGTGCCTTGGGCCTCAGCCTCGGCCCATTCTTGCAAATCCGCGCCGGCACAAAAGGCCTTCCCCTCTGCTCGGATGAGCAGGGCCCGAACCTTGGGATCGGCGGAGGTTGTTTCGCAAGCCTGCAACAAAAGGTCGAGCGTTTCGCGTCGCAGAGCATTACGCGCTTCGGCTCGCCTCAGGGTCGCGACCAGGACGCCGTTCGACAGCCGAATGGCCACGTCCGCCATAGATTCTCCCGCACGCGCGCCGAAGCGGCACCTTGCTTGACTTTGATAAGTCGAGGCGCATACACGGTGTTGAACAAACATACAACCAGCTCAGCGCGGTCCGCCACGAAGAAGGTGCGGCAAGTCTCGCAAGCAAATTCAAGCTCCCCTCCGCGTCCCAATTTCAGCCCCTCTACAAGGCCCGTCCGAAATGCGGTTTTCCCCACTTGTCAATCGGTTAGCGGGCGAAGCCGTCGACGCGTGGGACATTCATACCGAGGCGTTGGCCGCGCGGCGTCGTGGCGACGAGGTGTTTGTTTTGAGTGTTGGCGACCCCGATTTCGCCACGCCTGACGCGATTTCGGAAGCCGCGATTGCAGCGCTGCGCCATGGTGACACCCACTACACAGAAATCCCTGGACGGCCGACCTTGCGAGACGCCATCGCCGCGCATCATGGCCGGATCAGTGGCCAGACGGTCAGGCGTCAAAACGTGATTGTCGTCGCGGGGGCGCAAAACGGGCTCTACTCGGTCGCCCAGTGCCTCCTCGGTCCCGGTGATGAGGCGATTACGCCAGAGCCCATGTATCTCACCTATGAGGCCTCAATCCGGGCCAGTGGCGCTGACCTCGTCCGCGTACCCGTCTCTGCCGACATGTTCCGCATCGACCTTCAGGCGATGGAAGCAGCCATTAGTCCAAGAACCCGGGCGATCTTTTTCGCCACGCCGTGCAATCCGACCGGCGTGGCGATGACCTTGGCTGAGTTAGAGGGAATTGCAGCCCTTGCCCGTAAGCATGACCTTTGGGTGGTGGCGGACGAGGTTTACGCCCAGATTATTTTCGAAGGTCGCCACATCTCGATTGCGGCGCTTCCGGGCATGGCCGAGCGCACCGTGACCGTCTCCAGCCTATCGAAATCCCACGCGATGGCTGGGTGGCGGGTCGGGTGGGTTGTGGGGCCAGAAGCCTTGATCGACCATCTCGACAATCTCCTTCTGTGTGTGCTGTACGGCGTGCCGGGCTTTGTTCAAGAAGGCGCTTTGGCGGCGCTCAGTCTCGCGTGCGACGCCGCCGCCCAGGTGCGGGAGCGTTACCGTCGCCGTCGCGATCTCGTGATTGCCCGGCTGAGCGCGGCGCCGGGTCTGCGCGTTCGACGACCGGAGGCGGGCATGTTTGTGCTGGTCGATATTCGTGAGCTCGGATTGTCGGTCAGGGACTTCACTTGGGCGCTGTTTCGCGAGACCGGCGTGTCGGTGCTCGATGCCGAGGCCTTTGGTCCAACGGCGGCAGGCCATGTCCGACTAGGCTTTGTGCTGGCCGAGCCACAACTCGAGGAGGCTTGTCGGCGCATCTGCACCTTTTGCGCCCGCGTTGCTGCCGCCGCAGCCGTGAAGGTGGGTTAGGGTGAGCGCGACCGCGACCGAAACGCTGGGCGTCGCCCTGGCCAAGCGCCTTGGCGACTATGGCGTCGACACGATCTTTGGCATTCCAGGCGTCCACACGCTTGAACTTTATCGCGGACTTGACCAGGGGCGGATGCGCCACGTTTCCGCGCGCCACGAAGGCAGTCTTGGCTTCATGGCCGATGGCTATGCAAGGGTCAGCGGCAAGGTCGGGGTCTGTTTTGTGATTACAGGCCCTGGCCTGACAAACATCTCCACGGCCATGGGCCAGGCCTATGCCTGTTCCATTCCCATGCTGGTTATCTCCGCCGTTGGCGCCCAGCGGGGTCTCGGCATGGGCGAGGGACGGTTGCATGAGTTGAAGCGCCAAACCACCCTGGCCGAAGGCGTGGCGGCCTTCAGCCTCAGCCTGTCCCATCCCGACCAGCTGGAGACGGCTTTGGCACGAGCCTTCGCGGTGTTCGACGGGGCAAGACCGCGACCGGTGCATATCGAAATTCCGCTCAACCTCTTAAGTGCTGAGGTTGCGGTGCGCGAACCCCGCGCGTGCCCTTTGCGGCTAAAGCGACCGTCGCCGTCGCCGGCAGATCTTGACCTTGCAGCAGAGCGGCTACGCGCCGCCAAGCGTCCGTTGATCATTGCCGGCGGTGGGGCGGTCGGTGCCGCGCGCCCTATCCAGACCTTGGCAGAAGCCTTGGCCGCGCCGGTGCTGATGACCATCAATGGGAGGGGCATCTTGCCCCTTGATCACCCCTTGGCCGTGAGTTGGTCGGGGTCGCTGGCGGCGGTGCGCCGTACGATTGCTGACAGTGACCTAGTGCTGGCGCTCGGCACCGAACTGGGTCCGACTGACTTCGACATCTATGCGGATGGGGGATTTAGTCTCGCGCCGGAACTCATCCGCGTCGACATTGATCCGGATCAGATGGTGAGAAACCGCGTTCCGGACTTAGGCATACTTGGCGACGTGGCCCTTGCAACCCAAGGCTTGGTGAAACGACTAAAACACCACGCGCCACGGGCTTTGGATGGTGGACAGGCTCGCGTGGCGGTCACAGACGCGAACGCGCTTTCTGAGCTTTCGGCCGACATGATCGTCGAGCTCGCCTTTCTGCAGGATTTACGGCGTGCTGCGCCAGACGCGATCTTTGTCGGCGACTCGACCCAACAGGTCTATGCGGGCAATCTTGGCTTTGCTGTCCACCAGCCCGGCCAGTGGTTTAATTCCTCGGTCGGCTTTGGCGCACTTGGATATGGATTGCCCGCAGCGGTTGGCGCAGCGCTCGCCGCGCCAGATCGACCCATAGTCTGTTTATGCGGCGATGGCGGTTTGCAATTCAGCTTGGCGGAGCTTGCGGCGGCTAAGGAGACCAACGCTCACATCATCCTTATTTTGCTGAACAATGGCGGCTATGGCGAGATCAAGGCCTCCATGGTTGCCGAAGGTGTGACGCCGGTTGGGGTTGATCTTTATACGCCGGACTTTATCGCCGTGGCCAAGGCCTATGGCTGGCAAGCCGAACGGCTGTCCGACCGGAGGCAAATTGGCCAGAGCATGGCCGCGGCCCTGGCCCGCAAAGGCCAAACCCTGATTGAGATTGGTCCGCCAGACCTCACCTAGCGCTTTTCGCGGCGCTGCGACGCCCGGCTTGGTCACGAAAATTTTCGAAATAGCAGGTCGATTCCGGCGCGGAGCGCGTTATTCTCCTCGAAGCGGCAGAGCGGCCGCCTAGGGTTAAACCCGCCAAGGAGAGTATTCATGACCTCTAAAATGACCGTTGCCGTGCTGACGGGAACCGCTGTGTTGGCGCTGGCAAGCGCGGTTTTGGCCGCAGATGTCGCCGCCCAGATCAAGGCCCGCCACGACTTCTTCCACGAAATCGGTCATGCCATGAAGTCCTCTGCCGAAGAGGTGAAGGGCGGGGCGCCCTCCATCACCAACCTGCAAAAATATGCCGCCGCGATTGACAGCCTCGCCCCGAAGATTTCGACGCTCTTTCCCGCCGGTTCGGGACCTGAGAGCGGGTTAAAGACCGGTGCTAAGGCCGAAATCTGGACCAAGTCCGCCGAGTTTAGCCAAGACGCGAAGGATTTTGTCACGGCCGCGCATAATTACGCCCTGGCGGCCAAATCTGGCGATATCAATGCCACCAAGGCGGCGCTGATGGCGACAGGCAAGACCTGCAAGACCTGCCACGAAGCCTTCCGCGCCGAAGAGCACTAGATGGCGGCTGGTCGTGAGGTGCGGGTCTGGGATTTACCGACCCGCCTTTTCCACTGGCTCTTGGTGTTAGGCGTCGGCCTTGGCTGGTGGACGGCGTCGACCCACCGCACGGACCTGCATCTGATCCTTGGCGAAGGTGTGGCGGGCCTTTTGGTCTTTCGTCTCTGGTGGGGATTTTTCGGCGGCTCGACGGCGAGATTTCGCGATTTTATCGTCGGCCCAAAGCGCGTGATCGCCTATGGCCGAACGCTTTTCCGCGTCGGCACCAAAGGAGAGGCCGACCCGCATCTTGGCCATAATCCCATGGGAGGCTGGAGTGTCGCGGCCCTGCTTTTGCTCCTCCTCTTCCTCGTCGGCTGTGGGCTGTTCGCGGTCGATACTGACGGCCTAGCCTCTGGGCCTTTGTCGAACCTTGTCGATTATGATCATGGACGCTTAGCGTCGCATCTGCACACCCTCGCCTTTACTGGCTTAGAGGCCTTGGTTTTCGTCCACCTCGCAGCGATTGCCTTTTATCAGTTGGTGAAGGGTGCGTCGCTGATCCGGGCCATGATTACTGGCAAGACCCTGGCCGAACCTCCACGCATGGGGCTGAAGCCCGGTTCGCGGATTAGTCTAGTCATCGGCGCCTTGCTTTTTAGTGCAGTTTGGGTGGGGCTCTTGCGTCTGAGCGCCATCATCTAGCGCGTCGGGTCGACGTAGGCAGATTGCAAAATTAGCGCCTTCAAATCGACGCTGTTCGCCCCGATGAGGCGTCCTGCAGTGCGGGTGTCGGATTGGCCAGATGAAACGAGATGCGAAGTGGCTGGTTTTGATCGGGCTCGCCTGGGTTTTGGCCCCTGCGGCGCAAGCGCAAAGGGCACCACAAGCCCCTCCGCCGCCTGACGACGAAGAAACCACGGTGCAAGCGGTCCAGGTTAAGGCGCAGAAGCTTCCCGGCGCGGTGGTCGGCGATATAAAGCCTGAAATCAGCTATAGCCCGGCTGATATCCAGTCCTTTGGCGTTTCGACGGTAACAGAGCTGCTCAGCGAGCTTTCGCCTGAAATTCGCAGTGACCGTGGGCGCGGCGAGAGCCCCGTCGTGTTGTTGAACGGCCATCGCATTTCAGGCTTCAACGAAATCTCGAATATCCCGACGGAAGCCATCCTGAGGGTCGACATTCTGCCCGAAGAGGTCAGCCTGAAATACGGCTATTCCGCCGACCAGCGGGTGGTGAATATTGTCTTGCGGCGGCGGTTTCGCGCCATAACCGGCGAACTGCAAGGCGGTGCAGCAACGGAAGGCGGCGAAACCTCGGGCAAGGTCGAAGCTGACCTCTTTCACCTGCGGGGCGACAACCGTCTAAATATCGATCTGCAGGCCCAAGCCCATTCGCCGCTGACGGACGCCCAAAGATCCCTCGTCGAGCCGCCCTCGGCCGCGCTCAATGCCAGCGCAGTCGACAGTGCGGCCGCCCATACCCTGGTCGCTGCATCGGAGCAGTCAACGCTGAACGCGGTCTTGGCGCGTTCGACGCTTGGCGGTCTTGCTGTCACCTTGAACGGCACATTGACGCTCAGCAAAAGCACATCCCGCCAAGGTTTGGCGCCGATTAGGCTCGACGTTCCTGCCAATGATCCCTTTGCGCTTGGTGATGCCCAGACCCTCTCTTTCCTCGATCCGACCGACCGGCTTCTTCAAACGGTGCAGGACGTCACAGGTCATCTTGGCTCGACTGTCGATAAGGACACTGCCAATTGGCGCTTCTCCTTCACCACAGCCTATGACCATGCCGACAGTTTTACTGTGACAGGACGGGGCCTCGACGCGAGCGCTGCGCAAGCCTTGCTCAATGCTTTATCTCCCAACTATGACCCGTTTCAGTTTCCGGCGTCTGATCTTCTCGTCGCACAGCCGCAAGCCAAGGCGCGGTCCTTGTCTGACACAGGTAATGCACAGCTGCTCCTTAATGGCGCGCTCATGCCCCTGCCTGCCGGTCCGCTCTATGTCAGTATCAAGGGCGGCGCCAATCTCTTGGGCTTTTCGTCGGAGTCCCTGTCTGCTCAGGTCTTTGGTGCATCGACGGGCGTCCCCATGCGCCAGTCCCTGTGGTTATCGCGCAGCGACCTGAGTGGCCAAATCAACCTCGATGCGCCCATAGCCGGGGGCAAGAAGGAGGTCTTGGCCCCACTCGGAGAATTGAGCCTAAACGCCAATCTGGCAGTGGATCAGTATTCCGACGTCGGAGCCCTCTATACGGTGGGCTATGGCGTCAATTGGACGCCGTGGTCCGGCTATAGCCTGATTGTTTCCAATACTCAGGATCGCCTTGCGCCCACGCCCCAGCAACTAGATGGTCCGGAAGTCGCGACGCCGGGGGTGAAGGCGTTCGATTACGCCACGGGGCAGACCGTGACGCTCACCGATATTAGCGGCGGCAATCCCAATCTCCACGCCGATAGTCGCAATGTTTGGAAGGTCGGACTGACCGCCAAGCCATCCCAGATCGATAACCTGACCCTCAGCGTCAATTATATCACCAGTCGCATCACCAATGCCATCGGTTCGCTTTCCGCAGCGACAGCGGTGCTTGAGCAAGCCTTTCCCGATCGGTTTGTACGCGATGCCTCTGGCACGCTGATTACGGAGGATCTGCGACCGGTCAATTTCGCCGTCCAATGGAAGCAGGAGCTCCGCTGGGGCGCCAATTGGTACATGCCCTTGAGCTCGACCCTGCCGCAACCGCCCAATCCTTTCCGAGGCGCCGGGGGGGGAGGGCGCAGCGGCGGCGGCAGCGGGCGCTCGGGCGGATCAGGCGGGAGTGGCCGGGGCGGTGGTGGCGGCTTCGGCGGTGGAAACGCCGGGCGGCTGCAATTGGCGATTTATCACACGGTCTATTTTACTGACGGCGCAAAGCTGCGCTCAGGAGGGCCTGTGCTCAACTATCTGAACGGCGATCCACTCGGCGCGTCGGGTGGCCAGCCGCAACATGAGGTCGAGGCTCAATTTGGCTATCTACGCGACGGCCTGGGTGCGCGGCTAAGCGCCGACTGGAAGAGCGCAACCGAGGTCAAGGGGCCGCAAGGCACGCCCTCCAGCACTCTAAACTTTTCCGATCTGGGTACGCTCAACCTACGCCTTTGGGCCAATTTGGGCGCGCGGCCCGACCTGTGGAAAAAATGGCCATGGTTGCGCGGCGCCCGCGTCACCCTTGCCGCCACCAATCTGTTTGACGCTCGCCAAGCGGTCAAAGGTGCTAACGGCACAACGCCGCTCTCCTATCAAGGCCCCGAACTCGACCCCACGGGCAGGGTTGTGACCTTGAGCGTGCGGAAGTTGTTTTTCTGAGGGGCGGGCGAGAGTCGACGGGCGCGCCGCTCAGTCTTTGCCGCCAGCGCGAGGCCACGCGCGTTCACAAAGCGATACGCGCTCGCCTCCATGCCAGTCTTTGCCCTTCCGAACAATTGCGATCGTGAGTTCCGCCTCGTAAGGTGACAGGCATTCTCAGTTAGAAACATGGTTGCGCGATGCTCCTTCCGCTGCTTGCCCTCGTGTTCCAGTCTTCGAGTGGGATGGCTCCAACTCAAAACCATCACGACTCCGTACCGAAATGGGCAAAGGCACCTGACCAGAGGGTTTTGAGGTGGTACTTTCCCTTCAAGGCTTGGTTGTTTCACGTCAGAGGTCAAGTGAAATTGAAATGTGTCTTAAGCAAGGAGGCTGTCTTAGGGCAATGTGTTATAATTGAAGAGACACCACCAAATTTTGGCTTTGGAAGTTCGGCCCAAAAGATAGCGGCGGCAGGAAACCTATTCGTATTTCAACCTAAAATTCGTGACGGCGTTCCGGTCGAGTCTGAAGTTATAATTCCTGTGAACTTTGAGTTTCCGCGAGGCCGGCGCGCTTCGGACCCTTCCACCCAATGGCAAACAGAATTAGAGGTCGCTGATTGGCAAAGGGGAGCAGGTGACTCGAAAAAATTATCGTTTTGGAAAATTGAAAAGGCAGTCAACTCCAGTGAATTTTACATATCGATGCGAATTGAATATAAGGTATCTCCGAATGCAGCGGTATTATATTTAAGTGAAGTTGATGACTATAACTTAAAATGTGCTGGAAAAATAGTTCAGCTAAAGGGCAAGAGATATTTTACAGACCGTAATTTGATCCACGAGTCTATCCATCAAACCCAGATTGAAGATGGAAAAATAGACTCTGAATCTATGGCGAACATCAATGATATTTCTGAGGTTTTTTGCAAATAGCAATAGGGATCAGGTGATAGACGCTCACGTGTTAGGAGCGTGATTTCGTGCGATGCCACAGTCTCCTCACAAACCTGCCAGTCCTCCACCCCAGGAGCTTCCCCCAATGCTCGAACTTCGTCCCAACTGCGAACTTTGCGACCGTGATCTGCCGCCCCAGTCCGAGGCGGCGCGGATTTGTAGTTATGAGTGCACCTATTGTGCCGACTGTGTGGACACGGTTTTGCACAATGTCTGCCCGACCTGTGGCGGTGGCTTTGCGCCGCGACCAATCCGGCCCGCCAAGGCTTGGCGCGCGGAGATGAACTTGGGTTTAGCCCATCATCCGGCCAGCACCATGCGTCGCCATTCACGGTATCGCCCTGACGACATTGCCGCCCATGTGGCGCGGATCAAAGACCTGCCGCCACAGTCCCGGTGAACGAGGTTCTGGCGGCGGTTGCTTGACTCTTTTCTGACCTTGCGTAACCTTTCGGTATGGCCCGTAAGAGGCTTAAACCGAGAGGGGGCTTTGATGGAATCTGAGCACCACGCCATCCCGTTGCCAAGCCCAGATGAGGCAGTGGCGCATTTGCGGTTAAGTCCGGTGACTTGGCTGTTGGTGATTTCAGCCGCGCTCCCGGTTGCCTTCGTCCTGAGCTTTTCTGCCCGGCTGCTGCTGCGCTGATCTTGGGGTGAGGCGCGACTTAGGTTTTTGGCGCTCCGAACGGGGCGTTTAGCCGCACAATGGTGAAATTCAGCACGGCTGCGAAAGATACCCAAGCCAGATAGGGGGCGAGCAACAGCGCCGCCAAGCTTGATACAGGGGCAAGGCCAAGGATCAAGCCCAGGATCGACAGCCACAGGAACGGCACTTCCATCAGCGCCCAGTCGGGCCGTTTCAGATTGAAGAAGAGCGGGCTCCACAGCGCATGGCAGATCATATTGACGCCAAAGAGGACACCGATGCGTAGGTGGACGCTCGGCTCATGGGTATGGGTCCAGGCCAGGACCCCTGCCCAGGCCGCAAGCCCAAGGATGATCGTCCAGGCAGGTCCAAAGGCCCAGTTGGGCGGATTCCAACTCGGCTTGCGCAGGTCCCGATACCAGGGGCCAACATCGGTCAGCAGGCCACCGACCGCCAGAAGCAGTATGGTAAGGCTAGCGGCGGCGATAATCGGAAGCAGCATGACGGGTCCTGTCTGAGATTATCCTTTACCCTACACTGGTTCGTGGTCCGAGGCGCTAACTTCCCGCCAACTCCAACCCCGCGACGTCCCTCAGGCCCGCTCAAAAATCGCCGCCACACCCTGACCGCCGCCGACGCACATGGTTTCGAGGCCGTAGCGCACGCCGCGACGGTGCATTTCGTACATGAGGGTGGTCAAGATCCGCACGCCTGTCGCGCCGATGGGGTGGCCGAGTGAGATGCCTGAGCCATTGACGTTTAGGATGGCCGGGTCCATGGCGTCCCAGTGTTTGATGACACCCAAGACCTGCGCTGCAAAGGCTTCGTTCAGTTCAACCAAGCCCAAATCAGCAAAGCTGAGGCCGGTTTTCCGCAACAGCCGTTCGACCGCAGGCACAGGTCCCAAGCCCATGGTCGCCGGGTGACACCCCGCCGCCGCCCAGCCGACCAGAAAGCCCATGGGTTCAAGGCCGAGCGCTTGTAGCCTGTCCTCCGCAACGATCAGGCAGGCGCTGGCGGCGTCATTCTGTTGGCTGGAATTGCCAGCTGTGCACACCCCGCCCTTCATCATTGGCTTGAGCGCCGCCAAGGTCTCGACAGTGGTGTCCTCGCGCACCCCTTCATCGCGCGCAAACGTCGTGGTCGCGCCGCCCTTGGCGGGAATTTCGACTGCGACGATTTCGGCGTCAAACCGGCCCTCGCGCCAGGCGGTGGCGGCGCGGGCTTGGCTTTGGGCGGCATAGGCGTCCGCAGCCTCGCGCGTCACGCCACAGTCTCGGGCGACATTTTCCGCTGTCTCGACCATGCCAGAAATGACGCCGAACCGCTCGACAGGCTGGGAGCGTTCGCGACCGCGCTCAAGACGGTCATAGAGGGTGACGGAACCTGACCGCGAGCCACCCCGCATGGCGGTGGTATAGAACTCGACATTACTCATACTCTCGACCCCGCCCGCGAGCACGACATCGCAGACGCCCGTCTCGACCATCATGGCTGCCGTCGCGATGGCTTGCAGACCTCCGCCGCATCGCCGGTCGAGTTGCATGCCCGGAACTTCAATCGGCAGCCCGGCGCTCAAGGCCGCCCACCGGCCAATGCACGGCGTCTCACCATTGGCGTAGGATTGGGCGAAGACCACATCCTCGATCAAAGCCGGGTCGAGGTGCGTGCGCGCCAATACCTCTTTCACCACGGTCGCCGCCAAGGTCTCAACCGGAACCCCCTTCAGCGCGCCAAGGAATTTCCCGACCGGCGTCCTGACCGGGCTGACAATAGCGGCGCGACGCATGGGCTCTCTCTCCGAGGGGTGAAACTTAAAAGGACTTGGGCAGGCCAAGCCTGTGGGTGGCGACGTGGCTTAAGATCAGGTTGGTCGAAATGGGGGCGGTTTGATAGAGCCGCGTCTCGCGAAACTTGCGCTCGATGTCAAAGTCTTCGGCAAAGCCAAACCCGCCGTGGGTTTGTAAACACTGGTCTGCGGCGTACCAGCTGGCCTCGGAGGCAAGCATCTTGGCCATATTGGCTTCGGTCCCACAGGGCGCGTCGGCTTCGAACAGAGCGCAGGCCTTGTCGACCATAAGCGCGGCGGCGGACAGCTGGACATAGGCCCGTGCGATGGGAAATTGCACGCCTTGGTTCTCGCCTATAGCGCGACCAAAGACGTGACGGTCCTTGGCATAGGCGCTGGCGCGGTCAATAAAAAACCGGCCATCGCCAATACATTCCGCAGCAATCAAAATCCGCTCGGCGTTCATGCCGTCGAGAATATAGCGAAAGCCTTGGCCCTCCTCGCCGATCAGACTGTCGTGCGGCAGCTTCAGGTCGTCGAAAAAAAGCTCCGTGGTGGCATGGTTGAGCATGGTCCGGATCGGGCGAATGGTCAGGCCATTGCCCACCGCTTGGCGCAGATCGACCAAAAACACACTCATGCCGTCCGAGGGCTTTGCCACGTCCTCGCGTGGGGTGGTGCGCGCCAACAGCACCATCAGATCGGAATGTTCGGCGCGGCTGATCCAGATCTTCTGGCCCTTGACCAGATAGCCATCGGCGACGCGGCGGGCGAAGGTTTCAATCCGAGTGGTGTCGGTGCCGCTGGTTGGTTCGGTGACACCAAAGGCTTGCAGCCGTAGCTCGCCGGACGCGATCTTGGGCAGATAAAGCGCCTTCTGTTCTGGTGAGCCGTGTCTCAGCACTGTGCCCATGGTGTACATCTGGGCATGGCAGGCCCCGCCATTGCCGCCGGAGCGATGGATTTCTTCCAGCACCGCCGCAGCCGCACTCAAAGGCAACCCCGATCCGCCGAAACTTTCCGGGATCAAGACTGAGAGATAGCCCGCTTTCGTTAGCGCCTGGACAAAGGCGGTCGGATAGGCGCGCTCCCGATCCAAGGCTCGCCAGTAGGCGCCGGGGAACTTGGCACAGAGCCGTCGCACATTGTCGCGGATCTCCGGATAGGTCTCTTCGTCTCGGATCACCAAAGCTCCCTCCCGCGCGCCTGAGGCCGTGGGGGTGCTTATGCCCAACCGACGCCACGGCAGGGAATAGAAAAGTGTGCCTCAATATTTAAGCCGCACGGTCGCGCCGAGGCTGCGGCGCGAGGCCAATGTGAAGATCTGCGCATAGCCCGCAGGCGTCGTCGCCGATCCCGATTGCAGAGAGGGCAAAATATTGGCGGCGAAGGATTGATCGAAGGGGTTGCGCACGAAAACCTCAACCTGCCACGCCCCATGGATGAGGCCTGCATTGAGATCGGCGACGCCATAGGCTTTCTGGACGGTTTGCGGGTCCTGGTTGGGGCTGAAATTTACTTGCGAGCGCCAGCTATAGGTTGCGCCGACGAAGCCGTCATAACGTCCCTGCAAAACCGGCCCGCGCCATTGGGGAGAAAAATTGACGGCCCATTTGGGCGCATTGTTGAGCGGGCGACCGGAAATGTTTTGCACATAGGCCGTTCCGGTGAGGTGACAGGGAGTGGCGCCCGACGCCAGCTCGTTCGGGTAACAGGGACTGTTACCGAAATTGGTGAATTGGGCGTCGTTCCGCGCCAGGGAAAGGGCGAGGCTGGCGCCGCCTCCTGGCCGCCAAACACTCTCCATTTCCAGGCCCTGGGCGCGCAAGGCGCCGGCATTGGTCAAGGTGTTAGCCGCGATTTGCGGGTCATAGGCGGTGGTTTGAAACCCGTGAAACGCCTCTCGATAGAGTGTCAGGTTGACATCGAGACGCCGGGCGAAAAGGCGCGCTCGGAGACCCGCTTCTGCCGATTGGGAGATTTCCGGCGCGAGCACGACTGCGCCAGAGCTCACTTGGTTTTGGGTCAGAAAATTCAACAGGTTGAGGCCCGCCCCCTTAAAGCCTCTGGCAAAGGAGACATAGGCCATCACGCCCTCCCGGACCTGATAGTCGAGAGCGATCCGATCAGAAAGTTTGGCATCTTTGGCGCGCAAGTCAGGGACGACGAGCGGCGGCCCGCCAATTCCGGACGGCGATGGGCCGACCGCGCCGGGCAGGATGGACCTTTGGAACCGCGCGCGATTGGTATCTTCCGTATAGCGAGCGCCGAGGGTCAGGCTGAGGGTGTCGCTGAACCGCCAATGCGCCTCGCCAAACAGGGCGGCGGTGCGTGTCGTCATGCTGCGTTCCACCTGATTACCCAGGACCTTCGGCAAGGTGACGGAGCCAAATCCGCCCGCGCTTTGGGTTACAGCGGTCAAGGTCTGACTTTGCAAAAAGACGCCGCCTTCAGCGGTCCAAGGACCTTGGCCAGCCGTTGCGACCCGCACTTCTTCGCTGAGCTGGCCTTGGCGCTCATTGCTGGTGTTGAGGTCAAAAATATTGATCGGGGTCAGGTCGCGATCATTATTGTCGAAGACGTGAAAGCGGCGCGCTGCAGTGATCGAGATGAAGCGAAGGTCCTTGGTGTCATGGGTCACGGCCAAGGTTGCGCCATCGGTCCATTGGTTGGTCAGATAGGGCTGGTCAACATCAAGGGCCGTCAAATTGGGTCCGGGCGTAACGCCAACCAGACTTGCATAGGTCTTGCCATAGTAGGTGCCTGGCGCCACGCGTCTCAGGGTCATGGCGCAGCAATGCTCGGCCCGGTGGGCGGTATCGAGCGTGGCCGTCAGGCTCCAATCGGCGGCCGGTTCGGCCAAGAGCTTCAGGCGCGCGCCCGCCTCATCCGCGCCGTTGAACTTTGCCCCGCTGGCGAGGTTGTCGATAAAGCCGTCCGATTTTACGCCATAGACATAGGCGCGACCGAAAAGCCCGCTTGGCGCCAAAGGACCTGAAATCGCGAGCTCGGCGTGGCGTTCGTCCAAGCTGGCGAGGCTTGCACTCCCTTCGACTGAAAAGTCCCGGGTCGGGGCCCGTGTGGTCACACTGACGACGCCTGCCGAAGCCGAGGGGCCGTATAGCGTGCCTTGCGGCCCGCGTAAGACCTCGACCTGGGCGATGTCAGAGAAGCGAAAGAGGCTGGCGGCTTGCCTGCCCAAGGGCGCGCCATCGACCACTTCTGCCACGCTCGATGCCACACCGTCGCTATAGGACAATGTGCCGACCCCTCGAATTTGCAAGCCAGCGCCACGGCTATTGATCGCGTCGGCGAAGGTGAGGCTAGGGGCGAGGAGCGGCAGATCCTCAAATGCATCAATATGGCGAAGTCGCAAGGTCTCGCCCGAAATCACCGCCACCGACATTGGGGTTTGACCTAAGGGCTCTGGCCGTTTCTCAGCGGTGACGATCACACCTTCTAGATCGGAGGCACCCACAGACGAGTCAGCCCGAGCGACGGACGCAGCGGCAAGGGAGAGCAGAAGAAGCGTTGCAGGGAGTTTAGGCACCATGTCACGGTTCTGGCGGAAAACCGTCTTGGCGGGAAGTCCGAGCTTTGCGTGCCAAAGAGAGTTTACCTGTGGGAGAACTGCGTTAAGTTGGTCAGCAAAACCACGGGACCTGAAGCGACGCAGCCCGTCGTCGGGTTCAATAAAACCGGTCCACCCGGAAGCGTGACAAGGGAGAAGACGTTGCAGACCAAATCCTTAGGCTGGATCGCGGTGACACTCGCCGCCGCAGGTGTCTTGGCGCTGACCCTCGCCGGGTGCGACCTGAAGTCGCCCGCAAATGTTGATCAGAAACGTTTGGCTGCGGCGGACTCCGAACCGGGCAACTGGATGAGCCACGGTCGGACCTGGTCGGAACAACGGTTTTCGCCGCTCGACAAGGTCAATACCGACACGGTCAAGTCCTTGGGCCTCGCCTGGACCTATCAACTCGCCACCAATCGCGGTGTTGAGGTGACGCCGATTGTGGTCGACGGAACCATGTATGTCACCTCGGCCTGGAGCGTGGTCTATGCGCTGAACGCCAAGACCGGAGAGCTGTTGTGGAAGTATGATCCCAATGTCGACCGCGCCATCGGCAAATATGCCTGCTGTGACGTGGTCAATCGCGGCGTCGCCGTCTGGAAGGGCAAGGTCTATGCCGCCGCCCTCGATGGCCGACTATCGGCGCTGGATGCCCGGACGGGAAAGCCGGTCTGGACGGTACAAACCACCGACGCCCACCTTCCCTATACCATTACCGGCGCGCCGCGGGTGTTTAAAGACAAGGTCGTGATCGGCAATGGCGGCTCAGAATACGGCGTGCGTGGCTATGTGTCGGCCTATGACACCGAGACGGGCAAACAGGTGTGGCGATTCTACGTCACGCCGGGCGATCCGTCCAAACCGCAAGAGAATAAAGCCCTTGAGATGGCGGTGAAGAGCTGGTCCGGCGACTGGTTTAAGCAGGGCGGTGGCGGCGGCTCGCCGTGGGATTCTATGTCCTATGACCCAGACCAGAACCTGTTGATCTTTGGCACTGGCAACGGCACGCCGTGGGATCAGAAAAAGCGCTCCAATGGTCAGGGCGATAATCTCTTCCTGTCGTCCATCGTCGCGGTTGACGCCGATACGGGCGAATATAAATGGCATTACCAAACCACGCCTGGGGACGATTGGGACTTTGACTCAACCCAAACCCTTATCCAGGCCGATCTGACCATCGACGGCAAGCCGCGCAAGGTGGTGATGCAGGCGGCGAAGAACGGCTATTTCTACGTCATTGACCGCACATCGGGAAAACTGATCGGCGCCAACAACTTTGTCACGGTGACATGGTCAAAAGGCATCGATCTGAAGACCGGGCGGCCAATTGAAATCGGTGATCCTCGCTACAAGACCCAAGCCATGTCGCTCGTCATGCCGTCCGGCTTTGGTGGCCACAACTGGCACCCCATGGCGTTCAGCCCCAAGACGGGCCTTGCCTATATCCCAGCGCAAGAAGTGCCGAGCGTCTATGGGTCTGACCCCAACTATGTCTACAAAAATGGCGAGTGGAACGTCGCCCAAAATCCGGCCCTCAACACGCTTCCCGATGATCCCAAAGCACGGGCGGCGATGAAGAATGCGCTCCGGGGGAAGCTGATCGCTTGGGACCCGGTGGCGGGCAAGGAGGCGTGGCACGCCGACCATACCGGGCCGTGGAATGGCGGGGTCTTGGCCACAGGCGGCGGGCTCGTCTTCCAAGGCACCATCGATGGGCGCTTCAACGCCTATGATGCGTCAAAGGGAAGTCTCCTGTGGAGCACAGACGTCTATACAGCAGCGCTTGCCGGCCCGATGACCTATGAGGTCGACGGCGAGCAATATGTCGCCGTGGGGGCGGGCTTTGGCACGCTCTTCTATATCATTGGCGGCTTTGCCATCGACCATCTGGGCGTGCCGGAAAACGGTCGCATCTTGGTCTATAAGATCGGTGGCAAGGCTGAATTGCCGAAGCCCGTCTTGACCCCGCAACCGCAGCCCAAGCCCCCCGCCGCCACGGCTGCGGCGGACGTGGTCGCGGCGGGCAAGATGAAGTATCAGACCTACTGCATCTTCTGCCATGGCTATAACGCCATTGGTGCAGGCGTCATTCCAGACCTGCGCTATTCGAGCCTGCTTGGCGATGCCGACGGCTTTAAAGGCGTGGTCTTGCGGGGCGAGCGCAAGTCCAACGGCATGGTCAGCTTTGCCTCGGTCTTGAGCGATAAGGATGCGGACGCGGTTCGGGCCTATCTGATCACCGAGGCCAATACGGCCTGGGCAACGAAGCATCCGGCGCAAGCGGCCAAGGCTCACTGAGGCTTGGCGCACCTCGTGGGGCAGCGTAGGCATAGCGTCGCCCCATGTCGGCTTGGGCGGGGAAGGATCTCGCAGTGATCCAGCGGATTTTGGACCTGTTCCAGCCGGGACATGAGGTCTTCTTGCCCGCAGGCTCAGGGGAGATCGGACCGCTTGCCACGGCGCTGGCGGCGGCACCAAGCTGTCTCGACGGCGTTGCATTCACCAGTTGCCTGATCCCTGGCGTCAACCGCTTTGACTATTCGGCCCTGCATCCCAACGCCGCCCTAACGGTCTTCCTTCTGCCGCCAGAGCTGCGGCCGGGTCTCCAGTCGGGGCGGGTGAGGCTCCTGCCGCTCGCCTATAGCGGCATTGTCCGCCATCTGCGCAGCCGCGCGCCGTTTGATATTGCCCTGGCGCATGTGGCGCCGCCGGATAGGGAGGGCGGGGCCTCGCTTGGCGTTTCGGCTGATTTTAGCGCCTTGGCCTGGAATAATGCGCGCGTTCGGGTGGCGGTGGTCAATGCTCAAATGCCCGCCATGCCGCGCGGCCCCAGCCTTTGTTTGGCGAAGGCCGACTTGGTGGTCGAGCTCGACGCCCCCTTGGTCACGTTTGAGGAGGCGGAAACAACACCGGTGCTGGCAAAAATCGCAGCCCTTGCCGCCAACGAGGTTGTGGAAGGGGCGAGCCTGCAGATTGGCGTCGGTGCCGCGCCCTCGGCCATGTGGCAGGCCTTAACAGGCCACAAAAACCTCCAGATCGCCTCGGGGCTCGTTTCAAAAGGGGTCCTCTCCCTTGCCAGGGCAGGCGCCTTAGCGCCCCAAGGCCATGTGGCGGGCATTGCGCTTGGCGATGCGGCCTTTTACCGCGCCTTGGCCGAGGAAGACCTGTTGCGCTTTGCTGGCGCCGACGAGACCCACGATGTGACGCGTCTGGCGAGCCGTCCAAACTTCACCGCGCTGAACAGTGCCTTAGAGGTTGATCTCTACGGCCAGGTGAATTTGGAATGGGCGCCTGGGGCCCTTGGCTACCAGTTGGCGAGTGGCGTTGGCGGGGCGCCGGACTTTGTCAAAGCCGCTCAGATGAGCGCGGGCGGCAGGTCAATCCTCCTTTTGCCAGCAACCGCGAAGTCGGGCCAGGTGTCGCGCATTGTGCCCAAGCTGCAAACGCCAACCCTCTCCCTCGCCCGATCCGAAATCGACACGGTGGTTACCGAATACGGCGTCGCGCGCCTGCGAGACCGCTGCGTCACAGCCCGCGCTGAGGCCTTAATCTCGGTGGCAGCGCCAGAGTTTCGTGATGAGCTTGCCAAGGCGTGGCGCGAGCGGGTTTAGGCCTCTCCCGCTTGGCGCGCATTGGCCAGCATGTCGAGGATCAGGTCGGCGGCTTGGTCGGGCGCCAGGCGCTCTGTCTCAATGCGCAGGTCCGGGGCTTCGGGCGGCTCATAGGGCGAAGAAACACCGGTAAAGTGCTTGAGCTGTCCAGACCGGGCCTTGCTGTACAGCCCTTTGACATCGCGGCGTTCGGCCGCTTCAAGCGGCGTGTCGATAAACACTTCGAAGAATTCCCCTTCCGCCATCAAGCGCCGTGCGAGATCGCGCTCCGAGCGAAAAGGCGAGATGAAGGAGACGATGACAATTAGGCCCGCATCGGTCATCAGACGCGCCACCTCGGCGACACGACGAATATTTTCCACCCGGTCGGCGTCAGAAAATCCGAGGTCCTTATTCAGTCCATGACGGATATTGTCGCCGTCAAGGATGAGCGTCTTCTTGCCCTCGGCGAACAGCTTTTTCTCTAAGATATTGGCAATGGTCGATTTTCCAGCGCCAGAAAGGCCGGTCAGCCAAATCACTGCTGGACGCTGCCCCATGGCTGCGGCCCGCTTTTCGCGACTAATGTCGAGGGCTTGCCAATGGATATTATGCGCGCGACGCAAGGCAAAACGGATCATCCCCGCCGCCACGGTGGTTTGGGCAATGCGGTCGATCAGGATAAAGCCGCCGAGGTCCTTATTTTGCTCATAGGGGGCAAAGGCGATGGGGCGATCGAGGGCCAGGCTGACAAGGCCAATTTCGTTCAATTCAAGTGTCTTGGCCGCCCACCGCTCCATCGAATTGACGTTCAGCTTGTGCCGAATGTCCGTGACCTGGGCCGAAACCTTTTGCGCGCCGAGCTTGAACCCATAGGGCCGCCCCGGCAGCAGGGGGGCGTCGGACATCCAGACCAGATGGGCGTCAAACTGATCCGCCGCTTCGCACGGGTCTGAGGCAGCGCAGATCACCTCACCCCGCGCACAGTCGACATCGTCGGTGAAGGTGACTGTTACCGATTGTCCGGCGACCCCGACCTGCAGATCTTGATCCGTGTCAACCAGGCGCGCGATCCGTGTCCTCGCGCCGGAGGGCGCTAGCCGCACCTCCTGGCCTGGACGCACCTCGCCTGCTGCCACCATGCCGGCAAAGCCGCGAAAATCGAGGTGCGGGCGGAGCACGGTTTGGACCGGCAAGCGCAAGGGCTGGGCAAGCGCGCTATCGGTCTCCACCTCAACCCTGTTCAAATAGTCGAGCAGGGTAGGGCCAGCATACCAGGGCGCGTGGGTGGAGCGCTTCACCACATTATCGCCCTGCGGCGCCGCTAAGGGGATGGCGACAGGGGCGGCGAGGCCGATGCGCTGCGCCACCTCGGAAAAGCTTTGGCTGACGTTGTTGAACACGGTTTCGTCCCACTGGACGAGGTCCATCTTATTGACCGCCAAGACCACATGGCGAACCCCGAGCAGGTGAACGAGCAGCGCGTGGCGTCGGGTCTGGGCCAGGACGCCTTTGCGGGCGTCGATCAGCAAGATCGCAAGGTCGGCGGTCGAGGCGCCCGTGACCATATTGCGGGTATATTGCTCATGGCCCGGTGCGTCCGCGACAATGAATTTGCGCTGCGCGGTTTCGAAATAGCGATAGGCAACGTCGATGGTTATGCCCTGTTCGCGTTCGGCTGACAGACCATCGACCAGAAGCGCAAAGTCAAGCTCGCCGCCGCGGGTCCCGACCGTCTTCGAATCGGCGGCCAGCGCCGCCGAATGGTCGTCATAAACGCATCCGGCGTCGTAAAGCAGGCGACCGATCAAGGTGGACTTGCCATCGTCTACCGAGCCGCAGGTCAAGAAGCGCAACAAGGATTTTGGCTGATCGGTCATCAGAAATAGCCTTCGACCTTCTTGCGCTCCATGGAGGCGGCTGCATCGTGGTCGATCAATCGGCCCTGCCGCTCAGACGTTTGGCTCCGGTCCATTTCCGCGAGCATTTGCTCCAGCGTTTCCGCCTCGCTCTCCACCGCCCCAGACAGGGGGTAGCAGCCCAGGGTGCGAAATCGCACCTTAAGCCGTTGTGGCGTCTCGCCGGGACCAAGGCGCATGCGGTGATCATCAACCATGATCAAGCCACCGTCGCGCACGACGACCGGACGTTCGGCCGCGAAATAGAGCGGCGCCACCTCGATCCCTTCGCGCTGGATGTAGCGCCAAACGTCGCGCTCGGTCCAATTGGACAGGGGAAAGGCGCGCAGGGTCTCGCCGGGGCCGCGGGCCGCATTATAAAGCCGCCACAGTTCTGGCCTTTGGGACTTGGGGTCCCAGCGGTGATTGGCCGAACGCACCGAGATGATGCGCTCTTTGGCACGAGACTTTTCTTCATCTCTCCGGGCCCCGCCAAAGGCGGCATCAAAGCCATAGAGATCAAGCGCCTGTTTCAAACCCTCGGTCTTCCAAAGCTCGGTGTGCAAGGCCGCGCCATGGTCGAAGGGATTGATCCCGCGCGCCTCAGCCTCTTTGTTTTTATACACCAAAAGCTCAAATTCACCGCTTTGAGCGACTTGGTCACGCATGGCGTACATGGCCTGGAATTTCCAGGTGGTGTCGATGTGCAGCAGCGGAAAGGGCGGTTTGGCCGGGTAGAAGGCTTTTTTCGCCAAGTGCGCCATGGCGGCGCTATCCTTGCCGATGGAATAGAGCATGACGGGGCGTTCCGCCTCCGCCACCACCTCGCGAAGAATATGAATGGCTTCAGATTCGAGCCTTTGAAGATGATCAAGCGGCTCAGCCATCACGCGGTCTCCCAGGGATCGAAGGGACCTGAGGCGACAAACCAGGGATTGGCGAAGTCTTCCTCATGGGCGCTATTGCGCTTGCCATAGGTCAGAGGCGCCCCATCGAGGGTGCAGACCCGCCCGCCCGCTGCCCGCAGGATCGCGTCCCCCGCCGCAGTATCCCATTCCATGGTGCGCGACAGACGCGGATAGAGGTCGGCTTCACCCGCGGCCAGTCGGCAAAATTTCAGCGATGAGCCTGCTTGCACCAGGCGCGCGCCGGGGAACTTGGCGATGAAGGCCGAGGTTTCTAGACTGAGGTGAGAGCGGCTCGCGACAATATCGAGCGCGCCAGGACGGGGTCTGACCTTGAGCTCTGACCAGGCTCCAACGGCTCCATCCACCACCTTGGCCTGCCGCGCGCCCTTGCCAACCTGCCCGACAAAAATGTCGCCATAGGCGGGCGCATAAACGACCCCCCAAACCGGCGCGCCATCAACAATCTTGCCAATATTGACGGTAAAGTCGCCATTGCGGCTGACGAACTCTCGCGTGCCATCCAAAGGATCGACGAGGAAAAATTCACCTTTGACCTGTGGCGCTTTGCCCCCCGCCATGCGTTCCTCGGCAACCACAGGCATGTCGGGATAGGTGCGGGCCAAGGCGGCCAGGATGATGGTTTCGGCCTGGGTGTCAGCTTCGGTGACCGGCGATCCGTCCGGCTTGTCGCGCGACCCCATATCGGCGCGCGCATAGACCTTCAAGATGGCCTCGCCAGCGGCGAGCGCTGCCGAAATCAGTTCCTGCAATGTCGGCGCTCCACCAGATGGGTTCCCTGCGCAGGCCTGCGCGTCACTGACACATAGGTCAAGGCCTTGAGGCTGGCCAGAGCAGCGCGCAACCCCATCACCCGCGGGCGCTGTCACCCGCAGTCGATTTGCCCAATTTGCGCCACCGCAAGGCGGGCGGTGCCATGTCGGCCTAGCTTCGCGTTTGACGAAGATAGGCGACCACGGAGGTTTGGCATGACCAAGACGACTGAAGGCCTAATTTCACCCCTCGGCCTTCGGGCTGCGGCACTTCTCCTGGCCGCAGGCTTGGTCCTTGGACTGGTGGCGAGGCCAGCGCAAGCGGTGCCCGCCTTCGCGGCCCAGACCGGCCAAAATTGCGCGGCCTGTCATGTGGGGGGCTTCGGGCCCGAGCTGACGCCGTTTGGTCGCGAATTCAAGCTGCGCGGCTACACCATGCGCTCTGGTGGCTATAATGCGCCGGTGTCGGTCATGGCGGTCGCCTCCTATGTCCGGACGACAAAGGATCAGACTTCCCCGCCGCCCCATTATAGCGGCAATGACAACACCACCTTGGATCAAGCCTCGGTATTTCTCGCCGGAGGTCTTGGGGACCATTTTGGCGGGTTCGTGCAAACCACCTATGACGGTGTTGGGCGGGCCTGGCATTGGGACAATCTCGACCTGCGCGCCGTGACCACAGTCCAGCTCAAGGGCAACGACGTGCTCTTGGGCGCCACCGTCAATAATGCCCCGACAGTTCAAGACATTTGGAACACGCTGCCCGCGTGGGGCTATCCCTATACCTCATCCGCCCTAACGCCGTCCGGCCCCGCCTCGCCGCTGTTGAATGGCGCCTTTGCCCAAACCACGCTGGGCGCCAGCGGCTATGCCTGGATCAATTCCCACATCTATTTTGAGCTAGGCGCTTACGGATCGCCGGGTGCTGTGACCCTGACCCGGTTGGGAGCGGACCCGACGGCCCCTGGAAACATCAAGGGCCTCGCGCCCTATCAGCGTCTCGCCTATCAAACCGCGACCCTTGGCGGCACGGCGGAGGTGGGGCTGGTTGGGATGCAGGCGTCTATCGCGCCGGGCCTCGATGCCAGTACCGGTGCGACGGATCACTATAACGATCTTGGTCTCGACGCCTCATTTTATCGTGGTCTCGCCTCAGGCGACACGCTGAGCTTCAATGGTCGGCTGCTGGTCGAGAGGCAAAGGCTGAACGCCTCCTACCTCCTCGGCGCGGCCGCGCGGACACGTGATCGACTTACAGACGTTCGGTTGGCTGCAAGCTATGCCTTTAAGGAGGGGGTCGGCGCCACGGTTCAGTACTTCTCCACCACGGGTACGCCCGACGAGACCCTCTACGCCGCTGACCGCACCTCCAAACCCAATACCTCTGGCGTGATGGTGCAGCTGGACGCCACGCCCTTTGGACAAGGGGCCTCGCCACTGGGACCCCGGTTTAATATGCGCGTCGGTGTGCAGTATTTGGCCTATTTCACCTTCGCAGGTTCAGCGAACAATTATGACGCTATGGGTGGCAAAGCCACTGACAATTCAACCTTGAGGGTTTTCACATGGTTCGCCTACTAAACACCTCCGCCTTCTTGGTTGCCCTGGCGGCCATAGGGCTCGCAGGCCCGGCGCTCGCAGGGGACGCTGCCTCCGGCAAGACTGTGTTCTTTCAATATTGCTCGGCCTGCCACGCCACGACCAAGGGCGCGCCCTCGGGACTGGGGCCTAGCCTCTTTGGCGTCGTGGGTCGAAAAGCCGGAAGCCTGCCGGGATATGCCTATTCTCCGGCCATGAAGGCGGCAGACTATAGCTGGACGACAGATCGCCTCGCAGCATATCTCCCGGCCCCGATGAAGGTCGTCCCCGGTACCAAAATGACCTTTGCTGGCCTTAAACGTCCAGGGCAGGCGGATGACGTGATCGCCTATCTCTCAAGTCTGAAATAGCCGTTGCGGCTGGAAATAGTCATCGATCAGTTTGCGCGCCGCCGCGCCGGGCGGGCGGTCTGGATGCTGAAGCAGGGTGAAGTGCCGTTCGGACAGGTCAAACGGCAGGCGCACAATCCGCCCCATGGCGGTAAACGGCGCAGCGGCGAGGTCTGAGGCGGGCGCCAAGGCGTTTGCGCCATCCAAGGCGGCAAGCACCGCCTCGGTTGAGGGCAGGGTGAGGAGGACATCCAAATCCGTCTCGGCGACCCCGAGCTTGGCCATCACGCTTTCGAACTCGGCGCGAGTGCCAGAGCCCGCCTCACGCAGGATATAGCGGGCTCTCACGACGTCGGCTGCCTCCAGTCTTGCACGTCTGGCCAGCGGGTGTTCGGCGGAGGCGTAGAGCGATAACCGATCGCCGCCGAGGCGAAATTTGATCAGGCTCTCGGATGGCACCTCACCCTCGACCAGACCAAAATCGGCCTCGCCGTCGCGCACCGCGCGGGCCACGCCGTCGGTATTGGTCGCCGTGACGGAGATGCGAATGTCGCGATAGGCCTGCGCGAACGCCGCCAACCGTGGAGGCGCCCAGGCATTGGCCAGGGTTTGGCTGGCAAAAATCCGGATCTCTCCACCTTTTAGTCCGGCAAGGTCATCGAGCGCGCGTTGGGCCCGCGCGGCGCTCTCCAGGGCTTGCTTTGCCGAGGGAAGAAAATTTCGACCCGCGTCCGAAAGCTCAATTCCCCGCCCAACCCGATGGAAAAGCTTCACATCGTGCCGCGCCTCCAGCGCCGCCACAGCCGCGCTGGCGGCGGATTGGGTCAAGCCCAATGCCTGTGCCGCTTGGGTCAGGTGGCCACGTTCGGCTGCGGCGACAAATATCCGCAATTGATCCAGGGTCATCAGGTATTTTAATCGGAAATATTGAACAAAACAATGAATTTAATCGATTTGATTTGTTAGTGGGGTGGGGGGATAAGGGAGGATGGGCCAAATTGTATTGCATCTGAAAACACGGATAGGGCGTTTTATGACCGGCTGTCGCCAGCGGGTCTTGGGGCTTGGGCTTTGTGCCGGACTGACGCTCCTCGCCCTGGCGGCTCAGGCGGCAGAAGTGGTTTGGTTTGGGCGGGCCTGGCTGGAAGCCTTGGTCGTGGCGATCCTGATTGGATCGGCGGTACGAACCTTTTGGGCGCCGAGTGCGACCTGGAAGGTGGGAATTGATTTTTCAGCGAAATTTCTGCTGGAGCTGGCTGTGGCCCTGCTGGGCGCCAGTATGAGTTCAGCCCTGCTTGCCAGTGCAGGCGCCGCCCTCTTGGCTGGGGTGGCCAGTGTTGTCCTGCTCGCTTTGGCGTTTTCCTACGGTCTTGGTCGGTTGGCCGGACTGCCCCATCGCATGGCGACCTTGATCGCCTGTGGAAACTCCATTTGCGGCAATTCCGCCATCGCAGCAGTCGCTCCGGTGATTGGCGCCGACTCCAAGGATGTGGCGGCCTCCATCGCCTTTACCGCCGTCCTGGGCGTGGGCGTCGTGCTCGGCCTGCCCCTCGTGGAACAGGTCTTTCACCTGACGCCACGAAGCTATGGCGTCTTGGCGGGTCTGACGGTTTACGCGGTCCCGCAAGTCTTGGCAGCGACCGCGCCCGCCACCTCGATCTCGGCCCAGATGGGAACCTTGGTCAAGTTGGTGCGCGTCTTGATGTTGGGACCCATCGTCTTGGCATTGTCGCTGATCGCAGCACGGCAGCAGGGGAAGGGCGAGGGTGGCAAACCGGTTGAACGCCCCACTCTCGGTCGGCTCGTGCCTTGGTTTATTATCGGGTTTTTGGTGCTGGCCGGGCTGCGCTCAGCCGGACTTTTCCCGACCCCCTGGCTCGCCCCTACGGCTCAGATCGCAGGCAGTCTGACGATCCTGTCCATGGCGGCATTGGGGCTTGGCGTCGATGTACGCGCCGTGGCCCGAGCGGGGGCGACGGTGAGTTTAGTGGTGGTCGGCTCCCTGCTCGCGCTCGGTGGCTTGGCGCTGACCCTCATTCGCGTGCTCGTGATCGTCTGAGCCGGTGGGCTTAGGATTTGGACGGCTTGAGCAGTCTATGACGTAACCAAGCCCGCACGGGTCCATCGACCGTCTTGTCGAGCCGCCACGCCACGAACACCAGAAGGGCGCAGAAGCTCAAGGCATAGGGGGCGGCGTCAAGTCCATCTGGGATATCAAGGCGGTCGTCCAGCGCGATGCGGATCAAGTTTCCCATGGGCTGATGCAGGAGATAAACCCCATAGGACATCAGGCCCAAAAAGCTAAAAACCCGCCCCGAGACGGCATCGGGCTCGGCGCGCGCTGCTAGGATGACCAATAGCGGAAAGCCTAAGCAAACCACGGCCAACTCAAAAACCGGTTTGAGGTTCGGCGCGGGCGTATAGGCGAGCAGGACGAAGAGGATGGCCAGTGCGATCCAGGCGAGCAGGGGACGCACACGAAATCCGGTTCCCAACAATGCCCGCAACAACAATCCCAAAGAGAAGGAAAACCCGACCCGGATCAGGGCGACACCGAAATCATTTGGGCCAAATCCGATATCGAGGCTGCCATAGGCTCGCTCGACCCAAATCAACCCGCCGCCGAACACCACACAGAGAAGCGCAAGCACTGTCGGCGTCATGCGCTTGGCAACAGCCGCGAAGACAAAATTGGCGATCAGTTCCGGCGCCAGCGTCCAGGTAGGGCCATCGAGGGACGCGCCACTTGAAGGCATGCCCGGCAACATGGGGAACATGAAGAGGCCCGCAGCAATGGCGATCTCAACCTTTTGCGGCGTCCACCAGCCGCCCGGATCGACCTTGACCGACCACAGGGCGCAAACCAGGCCGAGCGCCATGCCGCAAGCATAGAGAGGGTAGAGTCTTATCCACCGGGTCAGGATGAAGGCCTTGACGAAACCGCCCCGCTCGAGCCGCTCCCGATAGGCATGGGCGACAACAAAGCCGCTGACCAGATAAAAGAGGTCAACCGCCAAGAAGCTTTCTGGAACTTGCGCGCCGCCAAACAGAAACGGAACGTGCCGCGCCACCACCAGGAAGGCGCCGATAGCGCGCAACCCGTCCAGGGTTTGAAAACTGCGCTTATCGTCCGCGCCCGCCATGCCTTCCCCCCGAATTGGCGACGCCCGCGAAATTGGGCCGCGCTTCACCTCTGTCGCCTCTTTAGGCCAACTGGCGCCGACCTTGCGAGTCTTGTCTCGCCCAGAGGTGATTTGGGTGCAGGAGCCGGCCATGACCTCCCCCCTATCCAGCCTCGCCAGTTTGTTCTCAAACGTTCAAACCCAAGCCGCTTCAGCACCTTGGGCGCAAAAGACAGGCGAGAGCCAAGCCCTGCAGGGCTTGAGTGAACTTTTGTCCGGTGGGCAGGATCTGCCGGGGCAAGCCGGTGGCGCCGCTGGCGCTGACGGTACGGCAAACCCCGCACCCCTCGGCCCGCAACTGCCCTCCCAATCCTTTTCCTTGCCTTTGCTGAGCGCCCTCTTGGAGCACCAATTGCAGGCTGGCGCTGCGTCGGCCAGCAGCACGACCCAAGCCGCCTCCGCCTCGAGTTCCAGCGCCAGTTCGACGCTCAGCGCCAATGCGCAAACCTTGGCCTCGAATTTGATTGCTTCGCTCAATCCGGGCGGAAATGGCGAGCTTAGCCTCTCCCAGGTCGAGGCGGCGCTTGGCCTTGCCCCACCTGACGGCACGACGGCGAGTGCATCCGCCAGCGCCTCGACCTCAAGCGCGGCGACGAGCGCGGCAACCCAAGCATTTAACGCGCTAGACACCAACCACGATGGCGAATTGTCGGCCTCTGAACTCGGCGCCGGACTCCAGTCCCTGGCCCAAAATCTCGCTGCCCAGCCTTCGGCGACGCCGCATCACCATCATCACCACCACCACGCCGCCGCTCCCGACCCCGCAGATGCGTCGAGCGCAAGCGCCAGTACGAGTGCCGTTTCGATCGTGTCGGGCACAAGTGACGTCACCGCCACAACCGCTGCAGGCAGCGATGCGACCACCATCAGCATCGGGCAAACGACGGCCAGCAGCGCGTCAGCGACGAGCTAGCCTTTTGGCCATTCTTGGCGCGGCGACCGGTGGAAAGTCCGGCGTTGAACCGCGCAGCAGGCCGGAAATGGTGCGCAGCGTTTTGAGTTGAAACGCCGTTGGATAGGAGAGATCGAGCGCCAAGCCGCGCTCCAACTCCATCAGGCTGGGGGCCATTTCGTCCAACAGGCCGGATTTTTTCGGCTGGCGCAGCTCTTCGCGCCAAAAGCCTGCGATCTCGTCCAGCCGAGCGATCCGTAATCCTAAGGCTGCATAGCGATTTTGCGCGTCGACCAGAAAGGCCCGAAATTCGCCGGGTCGTTCGTGGCGGATGAGCGAGGCATAGGCCTGATCGTAGGCGTCGACCAAATCATTGGCCTCCTCCCAGGCGGCCAATGCAGCCTCGCAGATGCGCGACTTCACCCGCTCAAAGGTGGAGGCCATGGCGGCGCTGGTGGCTTTCGACGGGCGCATGGCGCCCACGCCGTCGATGGCGGCGCTCACCCAGGGCTCCAGCTGAGGCAGGCGTTGCTTATAGAACATCAAGGCCTTCCAGGAGAACAGTACGCCTGAAAACGCTTCCTGGCTCATATGTAGGCCTTCGCGCAGTCCCTCTAACAAAACATCGCCAGGGCCGTGGTGGATGAGGAGGTCGCAGAGCTTATCGACACCAGAGCGCGGCGCGCTTCGTCCGCCGAGGCTCAATTCTGCCAGGGGCTTTACTTCCTTTCGAACAGATTGCTCCATCTGTTCGGCTTCGCTTTGCGGGATACGGAAATAACAGGGGTCGATGTCGAAATTATAATGAGACGAGGCGTGCATCAAAAGATAGGGGTCAAGGGTCGGCAAGGCGTCGACCAAGGACAAAACCTTCAAATCGCGATCTAAATTACGGTCGGTATAGTCGAAGAGATCGGTCAGGCGATCAATGAAATTGCCCTGTCCAACAATCATCACCTGACAGCCCAAGCCAAGATCTGAGGAATCGAGCGGGATGGCGAGTTTTGTGGCGCCGAGGCGGCGGTAGCCAAACCGGCCTTCCTCACCGCGTTCGAGATTGTGCTTCAGCAGAATACACCGATTTAGCAGCGGGTGGTGGAAGAAGGGCTTTTGGCCATAGGCCTCATCCTCGGCGAGCTCGCGCCAAAGTTGGTGCAGATTGAGAATCCGCGCCGACGAAACAAAGCCCGTCAGATTGGCGAAGCTCCGACCCGGACCGAGTTGAAAATAGAGAGCGCCGTCGGAAAGCAACATCTGAAAACCTCGCACAAACTTGCTCAGTGTCGCGGGTGGACCTTGCGGATCGGTGAGGGGACGCCGTTAATAGGTATTGACCGTGATTTCAGGGCGAGGGCCGGGCCAGACGCGGCGAAAGCGCGATGCGCATTGCAATGCCCCTCAGCTCAGACTAAGACCCCCGGCTCCAGAGCTTGAGGAGAGGCTTTTATGAGAGCGGATGTCGAGGCGCACAGCGCAGACATCGAGCAGTCGATTGCGCTGCTCAGGAGGCGTCTTTGACTGGGAACCTTCCTTACGAAAACTGGATGAGCTGAACGCCCGGGTTGAAGACCCGACCCTGTGGGACCGCCCCGAGGAAGCCCAATCGGTGATGCGCGAGCGAACCAGGCTTGCGACCCAGATCGACTCGGTGCGCGCCTTGGAGCGCGAACTGGCTGACGCCCGTGAGCTCGCCGAATTGGCGGAGATGGAGGGGGACGCAAGTGTTTCCGACGAAGCGGCGGCCCAGATCAAGGCCTTGAAGGATCGCGCTGCCCGAGCCGAGCTGGAGGCGCTTCTGTCCGGCGAGGCCGATGGCAATGACGCCTATATGGAAATCAATTCCGGAGCGGGCGGGACTGAGTCCGCCGACTGGGCTTTGATGCTGATGCGTATGTACAGCCGTTGGGCAGGTCGCCGCCAGATGGAAGTCGATTTGATCGAAGAGACGGCGGGCGAGACGGCGGGCATCAAGTCCTGCACCCTGCAGATCAAGGGCCAAAATGCTTATGGCTGGCTAAAGACCGAGGCCGGGGTTCACCGTCTGGTCCGTATCTCGCCCTTCGATTCCAACGCCAAGCGCCATACCAGCTTCGCCTCGGTTTGGGTCTATCCGGTGGTCGACGATACCATCGAAATCGACATCAACCCGGCCGATGTGCGCACCGACACCTACCGCGCCTCGGGTGCAGGCGGCCAGCACGTCAATAAGACCGACTCCGCCGTCCGCCTGACCCATATTCCCACTGGCGTCGCGGTGGCCTGTCAAACCGAGCGCTCACAGCACCAAAACCGCGACCGGGCTTGGAAGATGTTGCGCGCGCGGCTTTACGAGCTCGAGCTGCAAAAGCGCGATGCTGAACGGGCCGCGCAAGAAGACCTGAAGACCGATATTGGTTGGGGCCACCAGATCAGGTCCTATGTGCTCCAGCCCTATCAGATGGTCAAAGATCTGCGCACAGATGTCGAAACCTCGGACACCAAGGCAGTGTTAGACGGGGACCTTGATCCGTTTATGGCCGCGTCCCTGGCACAGAGGGTCGGCGCGACGCGGGACGCAGGCGATTAGGCCCGGCCTATTCGGCTTCGTCTTTGAGGCGTGCGGCGTCGAATTCAATGACATTGGCGTGTTCGGTCTCAGCTTCGCGCAAGACGGCCCGGCCTTCAAAATGGGCGCCGATCTCAATGCTGAGGTCGGCATGGGTGATGTCGCCAGACACGCGCGCCGTCGAAAATAGCTTCACCGTATGGGCGTCAATATCACCAAAAATCCTCCCGTGAATTTCGACATTCTCAGCCTTGACCCGACCTTCGACCACGCCATTGCGACCCAAGGTCAGGCGACGAACTGACACCTCGCCCTTGACCCGGCCATCGAGGATCAAATCGTCGTCGCCATGAATGACGCCTTCGACCGACAAATCCGGACCGAGGATGGAGGCCACACCCTTCCCGCCAGCGCCTTTTGGCTTGGCGACCGACTGTGGCGCCGCGGCTTTGCGGTCGTCTTCTGCTCGGACGCTTTTGTCAGTGCGTTTGGTGAACATCGTCGCCAGCCTTTATAAATTTGGTGGGGTCGAGAACGCGACCATTTTCCCAGATTTCGTAGTGCAGGTGTGGCCCGGTTGATCGTCCCGTCGAGCCGACCGCGCCGATGCGAACCCCCGGCGAGACCTGCTGGCCTTGCCGCACGCCGATGGCGGAGAGGTGCGCATAGCGGGTCATGAAGCCTGCCGCATGTTCAATCTCGACCACATTGCCATAGCCCGTTCTTTGGCCGGTGAAAATCACCTGGCCAGCGGCGGTGGCGACAACCGGCGTGCCATAGGGTTCTGGAAAATCCTGACCTTCATGGAAGGCGGGGCGATGGGTGAAGGGATCAAAGCGCACGCCAAAGACGCTCGCTACCACAGGGGAATCCACCGGTCGCGCCAAGGGAAGGTTCTGAGTGCGCCCCGCGGTGCGTTGAAAATCACCAAGATTTTGAGCCGCATGTTGAATCCGTTGGGCAAAGGCTGGATCAACATCGAGAACAGCGGCCAAGGCCCTGGGATCGCGAGCTTCGGCAAGCGGTCCGCCGACTCCCGCTTGACCCGCTGTGCGGCCAGCAAGGTTGGGCGTATCAAGGCCAGCCAGACGCAGTGCCATCCTCATCCGATCAGCGCGGCTTTTGGAGGCACCGTCGATCTGGCTCAATAAACGATCCTGGTCGCGCGCCACCGCCGAAAGCCGGGTGTCGAGCGACCGGTCGGCGAGGGTTTTCGGATTGAGCGGCTTGAACTCACCCAACACCGAGGGCGCCTTTCCAGAGCCGGCTGCGCTTTGTAGCAACCAGGCCAGAGCGGCTTGGCGGCGTTCAACCTCGTTCACCATCGCTTCCAAAGACCCGCCAGCCCGGTCCAGGCTTTTGACGAAGGTCTCAAGGTGGGTTTTTTGCCCTCCGTCCATGCGCTCATAATAGGTCGCTAGACGGGCAATGGTGGCATTGTGCTGGATCTGGGTAAGGCTTGCGATGCCGAGCCACAGGCTGATGACGAGAAAGGCGGTTGCAGAGACGGCTGCCGTGCTCACCGCGACCACCTGCACCCGGGTGCTGATGGCAAAGGCGCTCACCTGCTCGCCAGAGCGCACATAGATGTGGCGTTCGGGCAGCCAATGCGCGATTTTCGCGCGCGCTGACGCCAAGCTCGATAGTCTCATCCAGGCCCACCGATCATTTTTTTTTGATCGACCAAAAAATGAGTCAAAATGCAAGGTAAATTTGCAGTTCACCTTAAAACAGGTGCTCAAATTCACCGAAAATCGGGTTTTTGCAACCTTTATGCAAATAAATCAGCCGTTGAGCCGGGAAAGCCATGTTAAATCTGTCATGAATACATAGCTCGGATGCGTTAGTATTTTTTAGGCAAATGTAATTTCCTTATCCGTGCGACGCGAATGGCAAAGTATAGACACTTTGCGTGTAAATATTATGTCGAGTGCAGCGCCTGCACCCGGCTGAGCACTTCGCTGACATGGCCCGGCACCTTCACCTTGCGCCAGATCGCCGCCAGGTTCCCATCAGGCCCGATGACAAAGGTCGAGCGGTCAATGCCCATATAGGTTTTGCCGTACATGCTCTTTTCAACCCACGCCCCCAAGGCTTCGATCAGCGCCCCTTCGGGATCGCTGGCGAGTTTTAGCTTCAGGTCGTACTTGGCCTTAAACTTATCGTGGCTTGCCACACTGTCTTTTGAGAGACCAATCACGACAGCGCCCGCAGCCGCGAAGTCGGCAGCCGCGCCTGAAAAGCCTTGGGCTTCCTTGGTGCAGCCGGGCGTGTCGTCCTTTGGATAAAGGTAAAGCACGACAGTTTTTCCCGAAAAATCCGCCAGCGAAACTGTCGTACCGCCATCGGCGGGGAGCGAAAAGGCGGGGGCTTTATCGCCGACGGCGGGGAGGGTCATGATCGGTCTCCGGAAGTGCTGTGCAGGCTCGATATAGGGTCAAATCAGGCGGATGGAAGCGTCTCAACCTGAACGATCTTCTTCTTTCCAGCCGAGAGCTTGATGAGGGCCCCGTCGCGCGCAAAGCCGCTTAAAGGTTGGTCCACATCCATTACGGGCTGGTCATCAATGCGGACGCCACCCCCCTTGGCCAAACGCCGCGCTTCACCCTTGGAGGCGCAAAACCCAGCCTCAATCAAAGCCTCGAGCACTGCCGCAGATAAAGGCAGAGCGACACGCGGCAGGTCGTGGGCCAACGCCCCTTCCTCAAACGCCGTCTTGGCTGTGGCCGCTGCGGATTGAGCGGCGTCTTGTCCGTGCAGCAGAGCTGTTGCGGCATTGGCCAGTACCTTTTTGGCGTCGTTGATCTCGGCCCCTTGCAAGGCCTCTAGGCGCGCAATTTCGTCCAGGGGCAGTTCGGTGAACATTTTCAGGAACTTGCCGACATCGGCGTCTTCGGTGTTGCGCCAAAACTGCCAGTAGTCATAGGGCGAAAGGAGCTCGGCGTTCAGCCAAACCGCGCCTTGAGCGGTCTTGCCCATCTTGGCGCCTGAGGCTGTGGTGATCAGGGGGGAGGTGAGGCCAAACACTTCCGCGCCATCGACCCGGCGGCACAACTCGACGCCATTGATGATGTTTCCCCACTGATCTGAGCCCCCCAATTGCAGGCGACAGCCTTCACGGCGCTTCAGCTCCAAAAAGTCGACGGCCTGCATCAGCATGTAGTTGAATTCAAGGAAGGTCAGGGGTTGTTCGCGGTCGAGCCGCAGCCGGACGGAATCAAAGGTCAGCATGCGGTTGATGGTGAAGTGAACGCCGAAGTCGCGCAAAAAGGCCACATAGCCAAGGGCGTCCAACCACGCGGCATTGTTCAGCATCACCGCGCCGGTGTCGCCAAAATTGAGGAAGGGGGTAAAGGCCTTTTTGATCCCGGCTATATTGGCGGCGATGTCGGCGTCGCTGAGCATCGACCTTTGGGTATCCTTGCCCGACGGATCGCCAACCTTGGTCGTGCCGCCCCCCATCAAGACAATCGGGCGGTGGCCAAAGGTCTGCATCCAGCGCAGCAGCATGATCTGGACCAGGCTGCCGACATGGAGGCTGGAAGCCGTCGCGTCGAACCCGATATAGCCGGTGATGGGTCCCTTGGCCGCCGCCGCGTCTAGGGCGGTAAGATCAGTGGCTTGGTGAATAAATCCGCGTTCGGAAAGGGTGCGGATCAGGTCGGATTTGAGGACGGTCATGGCTGTTCTTATAGGTCGGACATTGCGGGACCGCGCTGTACCACGGGCGGACAAGAAACGGAAACTTGGCCGACGCGGCGATCTGGGCGATAGAGGCTGATGCGTGTGCTTGGATTCATGAGCGGAACCTCGCTCGACGCCATCGACATGGCGTTGCTCGACACAGATGGCGAACACCTGACTGGCTTTGGACCGGCGGGCGAAATGGCATTGCCGGACGCTGTCCGCGACCTTGTCCGCGACGCGATTGCAGCCGGTCGAAACTGGCCGCGTGGGGCGCCAGAGCCAAACAGCTTTGCCATCGCAAGCGCCGCCGTCGCAGACGCCCACCTTGCTGCGGCGCAGGATTTTTTGGCCCGCCACGGGCTCGGCTGGCAAGACATCGACCTGATCGGCTTTCACGGCCAAACCGTCGTCCACGAGCCGCCAACGCCACAGCGCCAAGGGCGGACGGTGCAGCTTGGCGACGCCCAAAGGATCGCTGAGGTAAGCGGGCGTCCCGTGGCGTTTGATTTTCGCAGCGCCGACGTGGCGGCGGGCGGTCATGGCGCGCCGCTAGCGCCCATCTATCACCTCGCGCGGGCGCGCGCCTCGGGCATGGCGCGACCCTTGGCAGTCTTGAACATTGGCGGCGTCGCCAACATCACACTTGAAGACGGCGAGGGCCGGGTCAGGGCTTTCGATACAGGCCCTGGCAATGGCTTGATCGACAGCTGGGTTGAGGCGTGCGGCCTTGGTCGGTTTGATGTGGATGGCGCCTTGGCGCGGCGCGGACGCGTCAATGCAACCGCCTTGGCAGCCTTACTCGACCATCCCCATTTCCGCCTGCAAGGCCCAAAGTCGCTCGATCGCTATGATTTTGATCTCTTGCCCGTCCAGGGTCTGTCGCCAGAAGATGGGGCCGCGACCCTAACCCGCTTTACCGCCAAAACCGTGGCCATGGCGCTGACCGGCGTAGGCTGCTCGGCCATTGTGGTCAGCGGGGGAGGGCGCAAGAACGGGGCTCTGCTCTCCGCGCTGGGGCTTGAAACCCGCAGGCCCATTCTCACCGCCGAGCGGGCTGGCTGGCGCGGCGATGCTTTAGAGGCCGAAGCCTTTGCCTATCTCGCCGCCCGCACCTTGAAGGGTTTGCCCATCTCGTTTCCCGGCACGACCGGCGCGCCCGCCGCCATGACCGGCGGCAGGGTCGTCTATCCAGGCGGTGGCGCAGACCCTTCGCGCTAGACGTCGTCCATCTCGCGCTTTCGGCTGACAGTTCGGCATTTCAGCGAATCCTTGCACTATGAAGGGCTGAAATAGGAATGGGTCGTGGACGAAGAACCCGAAGACCTGATCGCGGCGGCGCTCGACCTGCACCAGTCCGGCCAGACCGATGCAGCAGAAGAGGCCTATCGCGCCATTCTGGAGACCCACCCCACCGCGCCGACGCCGCTTTATCTGTTAAGCCTGATCTTGATGGAAACAGAGCGCCATGCCGAGGCTGGGTCGCGGCTGCGGGCGCTGGTGGCGCTGCGGCCGCGCAATCCAGCGGCGCGGGTGAGTTTGGCGCGACTGCTCCTCCTAAAAGGCGCGAGCGTGGAGGCGCGGTTGCACCTCGAGGCGGCGCTCAGCGCCCATCCGGACGATCCTGAGGCCTTGTGCGAGTTTGCAAGGCTGTTGATTGGCCAAGGTGACGGCGCAAGCGCCGAGCCTGTCGCCCTGCACGCGACGACGGTTGCGCCAGAATTGGCCGAGGCGTGGCGGCTGTTGGGTGCTGCGCGCATGCAAGGACGCGGTCGGGAGGCCGAGGCCGTCGCCGCCTATCGGCAAGCCCTGGTCTTCGAGCCGGATTCGGTTCCGGGTCGTGCGGGCTTGGCGTTTGCACTTTTGGCAGTTGGCGATCCCTTGGCGGCGCTCGACGTCTGCCTTGAGGACGAGGATGTGGCGCTCCTGTTGCCGCGCGGGCTGGCTGAGGTTCGCTCGGGTCGGTTCGCGGAAGGGGCGGGGACCCTGGAACGTGTGCTCACACACTCTGACGGCTCGACCACAGCGCTGATGGCCCTGGCGAAAGCCTATTCCGAGCTCAAAGATCGTGAGCGTGCAGTTGACTGTCTGCGCCGCGCCATTGCCATCGACCCTAGCCTCGCCGAGGCCCATACGCTGTTGAGCTCAGTCTATGTGTTAATGGAAGACGCCGATGCCGCCGAAGCCGCCGCCCGCGCCGCTCTAGCGCTTGATCCGGACCAGATGACGGCGACCCAAAATCTGGCGGCTGTGATCGAGGGCAAGGGCGATGGCGAGGCGGCGCGGGCCTTGCGCGAAGAGCTATATCGTCGGACGCGCGTGGTGGTTGAGCCAGCGCGTGCGCCGGAACTGACGGTGCTGCTCCTGCTCACAGGCGGCCCCGGCAGCGTTCCGCACCGCGACCTTTTGCCCAGAGCCCGCTATTCAAAAATCAACTGGTTTATCGAATATGCCGAGCCCGGCGACGCCGACCGGCTGCCGCCTTTTGATGTGGTGTTTAATGCTGTCGGCGATGCCGATATGGCCGGGCGTGCCCTAGGCCCGACCCAGGCCTTTCTTGCGGCCTATCCGGGACCGATCCTTAATGCGCCAGATCGGGTGATGAAGACCCATCGTTCCGACGCCTCCATTCTCTTTGCGGGTATCAATCATCTGGTCACGCCAAAAGCGGTGCGGTTGACGGCAGGCGCCGTTGCCAAGCTTGGGGTCGCAGCCCTTGCCAAACAGTTCGGCCTCGCGCCACCCTTGCTGATCCGACCGGTGGGAGGGCATGGCGGACAGGGTTTGAAGCTGGTGCAGACAGAAGCCGAACTTGCCGCTTTTGTCAGCCAGCCGGGCCAGGACCTCTACCTCACCCAGTTTTATGATTTTCGATCTGCCGACGGCTGGTGCCGTAAATATCGGATGATTTTTGTCGACCGCCGCCCCTTCGCCTATCACCTTGCCATCTCGACCAGCTGGCTGATCCATTATGAAACCGCGCGGATGCAGGCGGATGACGGGCGGCTTGACGAGGAACGCCGCTTTCTTGCTGACCCGCAGGCGGTCTTAGGCGACGCGGCCTATGGCGCGCTCTCAGAGGTTGGGCGCCGATTGGATCTGGATTTTGCCGGCGTTGACTTTGCGCTGCTTCCCAACGGCGATGCACTGATCTTCGAGGCCAACGCCACCATGCTTGTCCATGCCGAGGACGAGGATGGTCCCTTCGCCCATAAGAACCCCACCGTCGCGGCGATTTGCTCCGCCTTCCAGGCCATGGCGCGCGCCAAGGCCCGTCCCCGCAGGCGCGCTTCACCGGAGGCGGAATCAGCCCATAGACAGGATTTGCAAGGAGGCAGGGCTCATGGCTGACTTGGCTGTCGCACGTCTGACGCCGCCCGATTTTGGCGAGCCTGCGCGCAGTTTTACCAGCCTCACCGACGGCGTGCCCAACTATACCCTCGACGTCGCCGCCGGGCGGTTCATGGTGCTGATGATGTTTGGCACACTGCGGGTCGAGATGTGTCAAAAAGCCCATGATGCGGTGATCGCCAAGGCGCATCTATTCGACGACGCCAATGCGGTGTTTTTCGGCGTCACCGTCGATCCCGACGATCGCAATGCCCGCAACCTGCACAATGAGCCGGTCGGCATCCGCTATCTTTGGGACTTGGAGCGCAAGGCCTTCGCCCTCTATGGATTGATCGACGAGGTCAATCTTCAGCCTGCCATCTTTTTGATTGATCGAAGCTTTCGCATTCTGATGGCGGAAGACATTATAGAAACGCCCAAGGTTTTGAAGCGTTTGGAGGCCGAATTGCGGGCCGAGGAGGGGCGCCAGGCTGATCCCTTCGCCCCCGTGCTGGTCCTTCCCAATATTTTCGAGCCCGAATTTTGTACCCAGCTCGTCGACTACTTCAATCACGGTGAAATTTCTGAATCCGGGTTTGCGGCCAGTGTCGGCGGGCGGACCTTGACGGTGATTAATTCGACATTGAAGCGGCGCCAGGACGTGACCATTGTCGACGAAGCCCTGGTCGAGGGGGTCAAGGATCGGATTGAAAAGCGTCTCTTTCCCCTGATTAGGCGGGCGTTCAATTGGCAGCCAACCCGCATCGAGCGCTATCTGATCTGCCGTTACAGCTCAGATGACAACGGCTTCTTTCTGGCCCATCGCGATGATGTCTTACCCGGCGCCGAGCACCGCAAGTTCGCCGTTTCGATCAATCTCAGCCCCGAGCCCTTTGAGGGCGGCGCGGTGCGGTTTCCGGAATTTGGGCTGAGGGAATATGTGCCACCCGTGGGCGGCGCGGTGGTGTTCAGTTGCAACCTGCTGCACGAAGTCATGCCAGTGACTCGCGGGGAACGATTTGTGCTCGTGCCCTTCCTGTTCGACGAGGTGGGCGAAGTCGTGCGCCTGACTAACCTTACCCATGTCGGGCCCTTGGCATAGATCGGGTCTTGCAATGATCGGATCGCCGTGATGCGCTTTCGCCCATCGGCCTTTTTGCACCACCTGTCTGTCGGGGAGGGCCGGGTGCTGTTGGTGCATGGTCTCAGCGGCGCCAAGCTTGTGGTGACGGAGGAGGCAGCGTCCCTGGTGCTCGCCTTGGCGGACGGCCTTTGCCTTCCCGACGACCTTCCGGCTCTCGTGGCGCGATTTCCCTATACGCCCGATCAATTGACCGGCGCCCTTCGCGATCTGCAAGAGCGCGGGTTCCTCACCGAGCTTGACCCTGAGGCCGAGCGCGCCGCCCAAGCCGCAACCTTTAGCCCCACCTTCGGACGTGATCCCGCAGCGCTGTTGGAGCGTTACCAGCGCCAGCGCCAACAGGGGGGCGAGTCCTACTGGGCGGTTAGCAGTGCCTTGGGTCTTGAGCGGGGGGACGCGGACTTAAGACGGGTTGAGGCCATCCTCTTTGGCGATTGCGATTTGCAGATGGAGGCCGATTTTCTGCGTCAGGCCGCCCGCGATCAAGGCGTTGACCTGCGCATTGCCGCCACCTTTCCCGACGATGTACGGTTTGCCGGCGACCACCCGCACGAGGTGATTTTTGTCGGCGCGCTTCGGGCGCGGCATCAAATTGGTCTGGCCAGCGCCCAGACCGACCCGGAAAATCCCGACTACGCCGCCTATATCCAAGAGGCGCAAAGGCTGATCGCGGGCCTGCATCAATATTCGAAGGCACCCGTTCTCATCGACAATTTGCCCCTGCCGACTGTTCAGCCTTTGGGTTTGGCGGAACGCGGCGTTAGCGGCCATCGCAATCGCTTCCGTATGGCCAACCTCACCCTGTCGCAGATGGTCGAGACCTTCGACGATGTGGTCCTGGTTGATCTCGAGGCAGCCTTTGCCGCCGCAGGCACGGAACGATTGCTCGATGACGCTCAGGTCGGCTTTACCCATTTTGGCTCTCCAGGCTGGATGTTACAGCGCCCCGAAAGCGAAAAGGCCGCCGTCCACAACCTGTTTCCCGATCCGGCGCCCTTGATCGATTGGGTTCAGGCCGACCCCTATCGGCGCGAACGGGTTGCCGCCAAGGCCCATGCCGACGCGTTGCTTTCTGTGCTCGGGATCGGTCGCAAAAAAGCGGTGATTGTTGATCTCGACGGCACACTCTGGCCGGGGGTCTTGGCCGAGACCGGCAGCCCGTTTAACTGGAGCCCCGATCTCAGCGGCGCCTTTTCCTATATCGGCCTCTATTTTGGCCTGCACGAGGCCTTGAAGTGTCTCAAGCGACGCGGCCTGGTCCTGGCCTGCGTCAGCAAAAACGACGAGGCGACGGTGCGGGAGCTATGGACCTATCCTGATCACTATCCGCGGGAGCGGCTTTTAAGCCCGGATGACTTTGTTACTTGGCGGGTCAATTGGCGTGACAAGGTCGACAATATAAACGAGATCGCCACGGAGCTCGGCTTTGCGCTCGATACCTTCCTCTTCATTGACGACCACCCGGTCGAACGTGATCGGGTGCGTACCCGCCTGCCGGAGGTTGAGGTTTGGGGGGAGGACCTGTTTGGGCTTCGACGTAGCCTTTTGACCGATCCCCGCCTGCAAACGCCGCGCGTCACGGGCGAGGCGGGGCAACGCACCGAACTGACCAAGGCGCAATTAGAGCGGCAAGCCGCCCGGACCCAAAACGTCTCGGAAGCCGACTATCGCGCCTCGCTGAATATTCGCGTGCAGGTGACCCGGCTGACGCCAGAGCAGGATTTCACCCGCATCCGTGAGCTTTTCGAGCGCACCACCCAATTCAACACCACGGGCCGGACCGTTTCGTCGGGCGAGCTTCGCAGCATTGCGGCGCAAGACCAGGGCGGTGTCTTCGCGGTCGAGGTTTGGGATCGGTTCGGCGCCCAGGGGTTGGTAGGCGCCGCTGTGGTGTCAGCAGGCGAAATCTTGGCCCTTGCCCTCAGTTGTCGGGTTCTGGGCATGGGGGTCGAGGCCCAGTTTCTTGGAGAACTGTTGGCCCATTTCGCCGGGAATTTGGCCGGACGCATTGTCGAGACGGCGCGCAATATTCCCGTCCGTCGCCTCTATCAGGACCACGGATTTTTGCTCGGCGATGATGGCGTTTGGCGCCATGCACCGACCGATAATCACACTTAGGACTAGCGCTGCACAGCGATTAGCTGACAAACTCAGCGGCAAGACCGCTGGCCCTGGGCGGGCGCGACGTGGCGGCGCAGACCGCCGATTGGGAGGAAGATCATGGATAGACGTCAATTTGCTGCCGCAAGTCTTGCCGGGGTTGGCATGCTCAGTGCCGATGCCACAGAGGCTGCGCCTCACAAGCTCAAGACGTCCAAGGGATTTCCGAAAGACTTCCAATGGGGGGCCGCCACCGCCGCCCACCAAATCGAAGGCAATAATGTCAATTCTGATTTTTGGCTGATGGAACATTTGAAGGGCTCGCCCTTCGCCGAGCCATCAGGCGACGCCTGTGACAGCTATCACCGCTATCTTGATGATGTGGCCATGGTGGCGGGGATGGGCCTGACCACCTATCGTTTTTCCATCGAATGGGCGCGCATTGAGCCAGAGCCCGGCCGCTATAGCATTGCCGAGATCGACCATTATCGGCGCTTGGTCGAAGCCTGCCGCAAGCGCGGCCTTAGGCCCTTGGCAACCTTTCACCATTTCACCTCACCGCGCTGGCTCTCCGCCATGGGCGGGTGGACCGACCCGTCGACGCCGGACCGATTTGCCGCCTATGCGGCGCGGCTGACCCATGATTTGGGTGACTTGCTCGATGGGGTTTGCACCATCAATGAACCCAATGGTCCGGTGGAGGAGTTTGCTTTTCGCGGCGACAAACCGGTTCCGGGAGAAGGCTTATTTGCCGCTGTCGCCGCCAAGGCCTGTGGGACAAACCAATTTTCCTCCTTTGGGCTTGGCGATACGCTGAAAATCCGGGACGGGATGATTTCCGGCCACAAAAAAGCCCGCCAAGCCATTAAGGCAGGACGGGCCTCTCTTCCGGTCGGCGTGACGCTGGCCCTGACGGAGCTGTCTGCCGGGCCAGGGGGCGAAGCGCTTTACGCCCATATTTATGATCTGTCGCGCAAGCCCTTCTATGACGCCGCCAAGGGTGATGATTTCATCGGCGTGCAGACCTATACCCGCTCGCGGGTCGGACCAAATGGGCGCCTGCCCATGACGGAGAAGGTGTTGCAAATGGGCTATGAATACTGGCCGCAAGCGCTGGGCGCATGCGTCCGGGAAGCCGCGCGCGAGACCGGTTGCCCGATCCTGGTGACGGAAAATGGCATTGGCACCGAGAATGACGCCGAACGCATCCGGTACACGACTGAAGCGCTGAAAAGCCTGCGCGACTGTATTCATGACGGCATCGATGTCCGGGGCTATATCCATTGGAGCTTGATGGATAATTTCGAGTGGCTCTATGGCTATAAGCCGAAATTCGGCCTGGCCTCGGTGGATCGCAAAACCTTCAAGCGAACCCTAAAGCCGAGCGCACTTTTTCTTGCCAAGGTGGCACGATCCAACGGCGCTGCCCTCGGTTGACCGCACATGAGGAGCCTCACTATGCGTCCAACTCTGCAACGAAATTGCCTCAAGGCCTTAGCGATAAGCGCGGGCCTCGTCGCCGGGCTGCCAGCGGCCCATGCTGCGGGCACCCTCGACGTGGTGGCGGTGAAGGCTTCAGTGGACAAGGGCTTGGACGGGTTTTATCCCCATCTCGACGCCCTCTATAAAGATATTCACGCCCATCCTGAATTAGGATTCCAGGAAACCCAGACGGCGGCGAAGCTCGCTCGCGAAATGCGCGCGCTTGGCTATGAGGTGACCGAAGGGGTCGGCAAGACCGGCATTGTCGCCATCTATCATAACGGGCCTGGACCCACGGTGATGATCCGTACCGAGCTCGACGCCCTGCCTGTTGAGGAAAAGACCGGCCTTCCCTATGCCAGTACGGCCAAGCAGATTTTGAATGGTCGCGAAACCTTTGTTGATCATGCCTGCGGCCATGATCTGCACATGGCCGTCTGGGTCGGGGTTGGCAAGGCCTTGATGGACCTAAGGTCCAAGTGGAGCGGCACCGTCATGTTCATCGGCCAACCGGCTGAAGAGACGGTCGGAGGCGCCAAGGCCATGCTGGCGGATGGCCTGTTTGCCCGCTTTGGCAAGCCGGATATGGGCTTTGCGCTGCATGTGGGTGCGACGCCCTATGGCGAGGTGGAGTATCGGCCAGGTGTCTATTCGTCGACCTCAGATGAGTTGCACGTGGTGTTTCACGGGCGCGGCGGACACGGCTCTATGCCCGCCGCCACCATTGATCCCATTGTCGAGATGTCGCGCTTTATTGTCGATGTCCAGACCGTGGTCAGCCGCGAGAAGGACCCCGCCGCCTTTGGTGTCATCACAGTCGGTTCGGTACAGGCGGGCGTGGCGGGAAATGTCATCCCCGACCAAGCCCAGCTCGCCGGGACGATCCGGTCTTATGATCCCACCGTTCGGCAAAAACTGATTGCAGGTATCCAAAGGACGGCGGCGGCGGAGGCGGCCATGTCCGGTGCGCCCGCGCCTGACGTGTCGATCATCGAGGGCGGCAAGGCCTTGGTCAATGACCCAGCGCTTACCGAGCGCACGGCGATCGTGTTGAAGAAAGCCTTTGGGGACAAGGCGAGCTTGATGCCTGCGCCGATCCCGGCGAGCGAGGATTATTCCGAGTTCATTTTGGCCGGTGTACCGTCCGATTTCCTCAGTCTAGGCGGTGTGGATCCGCAGGCCTATGCAGACTCGATCCGCAGCGGAAAACCCCTGCCGGTCAATCATTCACCGTTTTTCGCGCCGGTCCCAGAACCCTCTATTCGTACCGGCGTCGAAGCCATGACCTTGGCCGTGGTCAACGTCATGCAAAAGAAGTAGGGCCTCAAGGCTCCTCGCGCTCGCTATCGAGCTGGGCCATGGCATGGTCGGGATAGCGGGCACCCTTGCCGACACCGACGGGGAAGAGCTGGTCGAGGGCGGTGAGGTCTAAAGGTGAGAGTGTCACCGAAAGGGCACCCAAGGCTTCGGTCAAGCGCGTCAGACGGCGGGCGCCAATGAGGGGCACAATGTCGTCGCCGCGCGCCAAGACCCACGCAATTGCCAGTTGTGCAGGCGTCGCGCCAAGGCTTTTTGCGTGCCCGGCGAGCTGTTCGGTCAGAGCCAAATTATGCGCGACATTGCCTGCTTGGAAGCGTGGGGTGGCGGAGCGGTAGTCGCCCGGCTGAACCTCGCCCGCCTGCCAATGGCCGCTGATCAGGCCGCGTGCTAAAACGCCATAGGCGGTGACGCCAATGCCGAGCGCGCGGCAGGTCGGTAAGATACGGGCTTCAATGCCACGCGCGATCAGCGAATATTCGATTTGCAGATCGGCAATCGGATGGACCGCCGCCGCGCGGCGTAAGGTTGATGACCCGACTTCTGACAGCCCAATGTGTCGCACAAAACCGGCCCTGACCATGTCAGCGATGGCGCCAACCGTGTCTTCAATCGGCACGGCGGGATCGAGGCGCGCGGGCCTGTAGATATCGATATGGTCGAGCTGGAGACGCTTGAGACTATAGGCGAGGGCAGTTTTGACCGCCGCCGGACGGGCATCATAGCCAAGCCAATCGCCACCGGGGCCGCGCTGAGCGCCAAATTTGACACTGACCACAGCCTGGTCGCGCCGGTGCCCTTTCAGCCCCTCGCCGAGCAGCATTTCATTATGGCCCATGCCATAAAAGTCGCCGGTATCCAGGAGGGTGACGCCCGCCTCCAGCGCCGCGTGCAGGGTGCGCAAACTTTCGGACCGGTCCGCCGGACCATAGAAGTCGCTCATGCCCATGCAGCCTAGGCCAAGTTCAGCAACGGTCGGGCCCAGGCTTCCAAGGCGACGGGTTTTCATCGGCGGTCTTCCTTTCGAGGCGAGGCTTGATCTTCAACGAGAATTGCCGTCCCGTGATCTCTTAAGCTCCGTCGCTGAGGTCACGGGTTGAAGGCGGTTAGATGGTGCAAGCTTCAAATAGGGTGATGGGCGTTCGCCTGCGACTCTTTTCGACTTTGAAAGGGGTTCGGGGTGGCGATCTGGTGCGTGATCTCGCCGCTGGCCTGACCCTGCTTGCCATTGCTGCACCGGAACAGATGGCGACAGCGAGGTTGGGTGGCGTTCCGCCGCAAATCGGCTTTCTAGCCTTTGTCGCGGCGACCTGCGGCTTCATCATGCTCGGCGCCAACCGGCGTATGTCTGTCGGCGCAGACTCAACCATCACCCCCATTCTGGCGGGTAGTCTCGCGGCTATCGCCACAGCCGGGTCGACAGAATATGCGAGCCTTCTCGCCATCCTGGCTCTGATGGTGGGCGTGCTCTTATCCATTGGCGGCGCCTTGAAACTCGGCTGGGTGGCCGACCTCCTCTCGCGCCCGGTCTTGACCGGATTTTTGGCGGGAATTTCGGTCCATGTCGCCCTGTCACAGGCGCCGGCCCTATTGGGCTTGCCGGAAGGCCACGGATCAATTTTTGCCCGGGTGAGCCAAGTCGTCGGCGGGATCGGGAGCGCCAATCCCTGGTCGGCTGTGCTGGGACTTTTCGTCTTCGCTAGTGTCCTGATCGCAGAGAAACTCAACCCGAAGATTCCGGCGGCCCTGATCGCGCTCATCCTCGCAACCCTGGCTGTGATCAGCCTTCAGTTGGAGGCAAAAGGCGTCAAGGTGCTTGGGGTGTTAGGGTCCGCAACGCCAACCTTTCATTGGCCGATGATCAGCCTCAATCAAGGGCTGAGGGTCAGCGGCCTTGCCTTTGTCGTCGCCATGGTGGTTATGATGCAGACAGCAGCCACGAGCCGCAGTTTTGCAGGCCCTGGCGAGCCCGTCCACATCAATCAAGATTTCTTAGGGGTCGGTCTGGGCAACCTGTTTGCCGGGTTGATCGGCGCCTTTCCGGTCAATGCCAGCCCGCCGCGCACAGCGCTCGCCCTCGCCGCCGGAGCGACCAGTCAGGCTGCGGGTCTGGTTGCCGCTTTAGCCCTGCTTGGCCTCGCCATCGCTGGCGGAAGCCTGTTCGCCCACGTGCCAACCGCCGCCTTGGCAGGCGTGCTCTTGATTGTCGCGCAACGGATTTTTCGGCTGGAAGAGTTTCAGCGTATCTTTGCCACGGCGCGGGGCGAGTTTGCCCTGGCGGTGGCGACCCTATGTCTCATCGTCCTTCTGCCGATCCAGACCGGCGTGGCCGTCGGCATGTTCTTGTCGCTGGTGCACGGCGTCTATCTGACCACCCGGGCTGATCCGACCGAATTTTTGCGGGTCCGCGGCACGACCATCTGGTGGCCAAAGGACCTCAGTCTCGAGGCCGAAGCCGTCGATGGCGTGCTGGTGCTTGGTTTCGCCGCCCCGCTCTCCTTCCTCAACGCCTTTGAGTTTCGCGCCGGTGTTCTGCACGCCGTCAAAGCAAGGCCAGCCCTGCGCCTTATGGTGCTGGAGGCGAGCAGTATCGCCGATATCGACTACACGGCCTCAGAAATCCTGAAAGAGACCCTTGGGCTGATCCGAGAGTCTGGCGTGCAGGTTGCCCTCGCACGGCTCGAATCGCCCCGGGCCCAGGATGCCTTCCGACGGTTCGGCCTCTTGGACGCCTTGGGCGAGGGCTGGGTGTTTCTCAGTGTCGACGCAGCCGTCAGCGCCTTTGCCTCCCTCACCCCAGCGCCATCACCGACAGCTTGAGATTGAGATATTCATCCAGGCCATGGCGCGAGCCTTCGCGGCCGAGCCCTGATTCCTTCACCCCGCCAAAGGGGGCGATCTCGGTCGAGATCAGGCCCGTATTCACCGCGACCATTCCCGACTGCAAGGCCTCTGACACCCGGAAACCTTGCGCCAGATCTTGGCTGTAGAAATAGGCGGCCAGCCCTGAACGGGTGGAGTTGGCAAGCGCCACCGCTTCGTCCTCATGCGCAAACTTAACTAGGCCCGCCACAGGTCCAAAGGTCTCTTCGCGATTGATCAGCGCGTCGGGGGCAACCTGGGTGAGCAGGGTTGGGCTGAAAAACTGGCCGCCGAGCCCGTGGCGTGCGCCGCCGACCAAGGCCTGTCCGCCGCCCGCCAGAGCGTCGGCAATATGGCGCTCGACCTTGGCCACGGCAGCTTGATTGATCAGCGGCCCCTGATCGGTAACGCCGTCCAGCCCATCTCCGACCTTCAGCGCCTTGACCTTGGCCGCGAGCTGTTCGGCAAAGGCGTCATAGACCCCTTCCTGGACAAAAAACCGATTGGCGCAGACGCAGGTCTGGCCGGTATTGCGGAATTTCGAAATGAGGGCGCCTTCCACCGCCGCCGCTACATCGGCGCTGTCGAAGACAATAAAGGGCGCGTTGCCGCCAAGCTCCAGTGATACCCGCTTCACCGTATCCATACAGCGCGCGGCGAGCATTTTGCCGACCGCTGTTGAGCCTGTGAAGGTGAACTTGGCCACGCGCAGATCGGTGGTCAGCACCTGACCAATGGCTTGTGGGCGACCGGTCACCACATTGAAGACGCCGGGCGGTACGCCAGCCTCTTCGGCCAGCACCGCCAGGGCAAGGGCTGAAAAGGGCGTCAGCTCGGAAGGTTTCAAGACCACTGTGCAGCCAGCCGCCAGGGCCGGGCCGACCTTGCGGGTGATCATGGCCGAGGGGAAGTTCCACGGTGTCACCGCGCCGACAACGCCGACAGGCTCCTTCGTCACCAGAATGCGCCGGTCGCTCAAGTGCGGCGGCACGATTTCGCCATAGGCCCGGCGGCCTTCTTCTGAAAACCATTCCAAAAAGCTGGCGGCATAGGCGATTTCGCCCTTGGCTTCGGCCAGGGGCTTGCCTTGTTCGGCGGTCAGCAGACGGGCCAGATCCTCTTGATTGGCCATCATCAGCTCAAACCAGCGGCGCAGGATCGCGCCACGCGCCTTGGCGGTCCGCTTTTTCCACGGACCAAAGGCCGCATCGGCGGCGGCCACTGCGGCCAGGGTTTCGGCCTCGCCAAGGTCTGGAACCTCACCGAGCGGGCGCAGACTGGCGGGATTGGTGACGGTCAGATGCTCAGCCCCGTCCACCCACCGCCCCTCAATATAGGCGGCTTGGCGGAAGAGATCGGGGCGCTTTAAGGCGAGGCGCGCGTGCTCGGCTGCAAAGGCTGTCTTAGGGGCGGGGGCGTTCATCAGGTCCTCTCGGCTGTTGTCAGCGCCTGTTCCAAAATATCCAATCCCTCGTCCAGTTGGGCTTCAGGGATGGTCAAGGGGTAGAGCAATCGCACGGTTTCGCCATAGAGGCCGCAGGACAATAATAATAGTCCGCCCTGCAGGGCCCTGGCCGAGAGGAGATTGGCCTCGCCGCGCGGCGCGTCGCTGCCACGACTTTCGACAAGGTCAAACGCCATCATCGAGCCAAGCCCGCGAATATGGCCGATAGGCTCTATATCGTTGCGCCGCTCTAGCGCTTCAAGTCGGGTGCGAACCTTGGCGCCCAGATGGGCCGCGCGCTGCAACAGGTTTTCCTCATCGATCACATCGAGCACCGCAAGGGCTGCGGCGCAGGCGGGCGGCGATCCGGCATAGGTGCCGCCAAGGCCACCGGGTGCGGCGGCGTCCATGACTTCGGCCCGACCGACAACCCCAGACAGGGGAAATCCGCCCGCCAAGGACTTGGCAATGGTGATCAGGTCGGGCGCCACGCCACTATGCTCGATACCGAACAGCTTGCCGGTGCGACCAAACCCGGCCTGTACCTCGTCGGAAATCAACAGGATGCCGTTCTCGTCGCAAATCTTGCGCAAGGCCCGCACCAGTTCCGGCGGCGCGGCATGGAAGCCGCCTTCACCCTGGACGGGCTCCAATATAATGGCTGCGACCCGCTCCGGCTCGACATCGGCCTTAAACAGGAATTGCAGGGCCTTCAGGCTATCTTCCACCGTCACGCCATAATGGGGGATGGGGAAGGGCAGGTGATAGACTTCGCCAGGCAGCGGCGCGAAACTCTTCTTATAGGGCGCGACCTTGCCGGTCATGGCCATGGTCAACAGGGTCCGACCATGAAAGGCGCCGGTAAAGGCGATCACCGCTGTGCGACCGGTCGCGGCGCGGGAAATCTTCACCGCATTTTCAACCGCTTCCGCACCGGTGGTGAAGAAGAGCGTCCGCGCGGGCCCCGGAAAGGGCGCGCGGGCATTCAGCCGTTCGGCCAGCGCAATATAGGGCTCGTAAGCCGTGACCTGGAAGGCCGCATGGGTGAAGCGCTCTAACTGCGCATAGACGGCCTGCATCACCTTGGGGTGGCGATGACCGGTATTGAGCACTGCAATGCCGCCCGCAAAATCAATATAGCGCTTGCCCTCCACATCCCAAATCTCGGCATTCTCGGCCCGGTCGATAAAGACCTGGGTCGCAACCGAAACACCACGCGCCGTGGCGGCCGTGCGGCGAGCAAGAAGGGCGGCATTGGTGGTCATCGCGACGGCTCCGAGAATGTGTGATCTCAGATTAATGCAGCTAAGCGCGATTGTCTCCCAGGGTGCGAAAAATTTTTGGCAGGGGTGGCGACTATGGCCGACTTCGCCAAACCGTTCGGAGGATCATGATTGCTGAACCCGCATTTGCGAAGACAATTATACCCCAAATGATATGAATTACTGTTACATTTGAATAGCGGCTAGCAATCGGTGCGAAAAATATTATTGAGCAAACGCAAATAATTTGCACGAAAGACCAGAATCTAAGTCCTATATCCTTAGATTTATATTTCCAAAGGTTTTGTTTTTTCCAGTTCTCTAAATCATCCATTTTGAAATTTCCTTGGTATTTCTCATGGAATTTCGCTATGCCGTTTAGTTCACCCGCTCAACCTTCCGCCGCAACATGAGCGCTGCAAAGGTGGCGGCGACGGTTGCGGCGCTGAGGGCCAATGTCAGCCTTTGGTCGGGCATGAGGGCGAGCAGGATCAGGACGCCAGCAATGGCTGCGATGACAGCATAGCTAAGCCAGGGGAAGAGCCAGACCTTTAGGCTCGGTGTGCGGCCTTGGGCCTGCATCCGGTTACGGGCGCGAATTTGGGCCAGGGCGATGATCATATAGACGAATAGGATGATGTCGCCCGACGTGGAGGACAGCAGGGTGAAGACGTCGTCGCGCAGGAAGAGTTGCGCCAGGGCTGCACCAAAGCCCGCGACACAGCCGACCGCAATGCCAAAGGCAGGTGTTTTGTTGGCGGCGGTGGTGCTGAGGAATCTTGGCGCATCGCCGTTTTTCGACAGCTCGAACAACATGCGCGACGTGATGTAGAGGCCGGAGTTTAAACAGGACAAGACCGCCGTCACCACAATCACCGACATGACGAGCCCACTATAGGGAATACCGATCTGGTCGAGCACGCGCTTGAACGGCGATAGGCCAACCGTCAGGCTGTCCCACGGGACCACCGAGGTGATGACCAGCATGGCCAGCACATAGAAGACCATGATCCGCAGCGCCACGGTGCGGCCCGCCTTGGCGACATTGGCGGCAGGATCGGCGGACTCAGACGCAGCAATTGTCGCGACCTCGCTGCCCATCATCGAAAAGATCACGATGGGAACCGCCGCCAACAGGCCAAAGGCGCCCTTAGGCAGAAATCCGCCATGGCCGAGAAGTGTGGTGGCGGCCTTCGTGGGCCCACCGCCAAAGATGCTTAAGAAGCCTAAGCCAATAAGGATGAAGAGCGCGATGGCGGTGACCTTGAGGAGGGCGAACCAAAACTCCAGCTCGCCATAGGCCCGGACTGACAACAGGTTGGTGGCCGTTAGCCCCAGCACCAGACCAAGCCCAATCATCCAAAGCTCGCCCGGCAGGCCAAGCTCGTGCAGGAGTTTTGCACCGGCAACGGTTTCGGCGCCGACGGTGAACACCCAAAAATACCAATAGAGCCAGCGGGTGACAAAGCCCGCCCAGGGGCCGAGCGCAAGGGCTGCATATTCCGCAAAAGAGCCGCGCCCGGGATTGGCGACGGCCATCTCGCCCAACATGCGCATAATCAGGAAGACCAAGATACCGCAGGCGCCATAGGTCAAGGCAACGCCCGGGCCGCCGGTATGAATAGCGCCGCTCGAGCCGATAAAGACGCCAGCGCCAATAATCCCGCCGAACGAGATCATGGTCACATGGCGCGATTGCAGCGTGTGGGCGAGGACCCCGCTGGGGCTATCGGGCGCGAAGGCCTCTGGCTCGGTCGGCTGGGTTGTGGCCATGGGGGGCGGCGCTCCTAAGCTCACTGTCCGACGACAGGCAAGATGATGCCGGACGCGGCGGCCTCGGTGTGGAAAATGCTTTGCGTCGCCTTTTGATAGTCGCTCGGCTTGGCATTGAAAATATTGGCGACAAAGGTTTGCGGGTTGCGGTCATAGAGGGGGAAGAGGCTCGACTGAACCTGCACCATCAGCCTGTGACCGGGCAGAAAGACGTGGTCGACATTGGGCAGGCCAAATCTGTACTCCTCGACCTTGCCGGGGATCAGGGCGGCGGGCTGGTCCTTGGCATAAACGTAGCGGGCCCGATAGATCTCGATGCCAATCGGCAGTTCATAGCCCGCCATGACCATGGCTTCGCCAGCCTCGGGCGAGGTGTTGGGATAGACATCGATCAACTTGACGACAAAATCGCTGTCGGTGCCAGATGTGGCGGCGAACAGATCCGCCTCCGGCGCCCCCATAATGTGCAGCGGTTTGGTCAGGGGCGCGGTCGTATAGCTTAAGACGTCAGGTCGGTCGGAGACAAACCTTTGGTCGCGCACCAGCCAGGTCTTCCACTGGGCGCCGTCGGCCATATTGACCGGACGGGGCAGGAAGGGAACGGGCTTGGCCGGGTCCGAAACATAGTCATCATGACCGCCCGCCTCATGGGACGGCGCCTCAAACGAGGCGGTAAAGCCGTCATGCAGGTAGAGTTTTTGCGGCGCGCCCATCGGCCATTTGGGCGAGCCCTCCCATTGATTGATCCCGGTCGCATAGGTGATGGCGGTGGAGAGGTGCGGATCAGGTCCGTCCTTCAAATAGTGGTCGAAGAACGGTTTCAGATACTTGACCCTAAATTCCAAGGCCGTGTCGCCGGTAAACGTCAGGGCGCCCAGACTGGAGCCATAGTGATTGACGCCAGAATGGCGCCAAGGCCCAATGGCGAGGAAGACCTGATTATGGGTGTCATGGGCCTTCATGGCGCGAAAAACGGCAGGCGCACCGTAGGAATCTTCCTGGTCCCATTGACCGACGACAAGCAGCGTCGGCACGGTTACGGCCTGAGCGCCCATCCATTTATCAACCGCCTGCAGCGACCAGAAATCGGTATAGGCCGGGTTTTCCACCAGCTTGCGATTGGAGGGGACCTGGTCAACGCCATATCGGCGCATATAGTCGCCCGCCGAGCCTGCTTCGAGATAGCGCGAATAGTCATCACCGACGCCATGGGGGATGGCCGCGCCGGAAGCCTTGGCGACGCTTTGGCCGACGACATAGTCAATGGTCGGAACCCGAAACGCGCCATTATGGAAGTCGTCATCGCCGATCCAGGTATCGACCATCGGGCTTTGGGGCGCAGCGGCTTTCAGGGCGGGGTGCGGGTTGATTTCGGCCATCAAGGTGGTGAAGCCAAGATAGGATGAACCGATCACGCCCACCTTGCCGTTGGATTCGGGCGTATGTTTCACCAACCAGTCGATGGTGTCATAGGCATCGGTGGCTTCATCAATGCCGGTGGTGTTCAGCGGCCCGACAATCGGCCGGGTCATGACAAACACGCCCTCTGAATTGTGCAGCCCGCGAATGTCTTGATAGACGCGAATATAGCCGTCTTCGATAAATTCCGCATCCATAGCGGGCAGGACTTCGCGAGCTGTTTGGCTGCGGGTGCGGTCTGTCCCGGCCTTGGCATCATAGGGCGTGCGCGATAAAAGGATGGGACCGCCCTTGGTGCCCTTTTTCATGATGATGACGGTGTAGAGCTTCACGCCGTCGCGCATCGGGACCATTTCAACGCGCTTGATAAAGTCCGCATCCGGGCGGATGGGATCATAGCTCGGGACAAAGTCGGGGGTCATCGGCGTGACCAAGGCGCTAGGCGCCGGGTCGGCCGCCATTACCGAACTGGACGTCATGAGGAGGGCCGCCAAAATCGGCGCAAGGCGAGCGAACATGGTGACTCCCTTTAGGAAAATGCCGCTCCATCAGAGGGGGCGCGCGCGCCTGTGTCAACGCACGGTTTCAGCCTTTGTCTTAAGCGTTCAGGTCAGGAATTCGTAACGCAAGGACGAGTGTTTAAAAGCTTTGTTTACCCGTAGCCTTGATGATCAGCCTTGGTTTCAGGTCTTGAGGCACTGCTTCAGCCTGAGCAAATTTGCGGCCTCAAGTTTTGGTAAGGGTGGGACATGGATCACGACACGCTGACAGCCGGCGAGGAAGGCGAAGCCTTGGAAGTGATCTCGTTCAACGTGGACGGCCAGCCCTATTGTTTAGATATCAATGACATTATCGAAATTCGCGGCTGGACACCTGCCACGCCGATTGCCCAAGCGCCCCACTATGTCAAAGGCGTCATCAGCCTGCGCGGCGTTGTCATGCCCGTCATCGACCTCGCGGCGCGGATCGGACTGGGGGGCATGGAGCCGAATGACCGCAATGTTATCATCGTCGCCCAAACCGGCCAGGGGCCCGCAGGCCTGTTGGTCGAGGCTGTGTCCGACACCATGATGATCAGCAAGGACCAGATCCAATTGGCTGACACGGCTTCTGGCGGCGCTGCCCCGGAATTCGTCATCGGCTTTTTGCCGCTCGAAGGGCGGATGGTGACCGTGTTGAAGCTCGATCTCCTCTTGGGGCGCTCGTCGTCGCGTGCCTTCGCTGAGACGTTTTAGAACCCAAAGGGTCCATTTGGACGATTGCCCCTTAAGGCTTTGACGACCTAGGCCTTGGCTGACGCGCCTGCCGATTCAACTTCGTTTGACACCGTGCCCAAGAGGTCCGTCGCCCGCCTTGGGGCCTTCGGAGGGGGCTTTGCCACTATCCGCCTGTCAGGGCCGCAATAGCCTTCGGACTCAACCAAGGTGTCATAGGTTTTAACCGTCCAAAACAGGCGCTCAATGAATCCCTTCGGACAGACCGGCGCGCTCATCATGAAGTTCACGCCGCAATTCATGGCATAATTGACCAAGCTTTTCTTGGCGTGACCGCAAACTAGAACCGCGATGGCGAATCTTTGCGGTGCGGGGCAAACCCGCCTCATCCACAGCACAAGGTCAATGCCCTCGCCGTTCGGGCCCCCCTCGGCAATCAAAATGTCGGTATTGCCCTGCATCAGGGCTTCCTGCGCCGCTTCCACCGAGGTCTGGTGCGCGCATGCGCTGACGCCTAAGCCTTCTAAGACCGCCTCCAGAATAGCAGCCTGACCTTCGGACGGTGAATAGATTAAGGCCCGGCATTGGGTGAGGTTCAGCCTGACAAGGGCCAGTGGGTTTGACGGTGCGGGCGGCATAGACACTTGAGGGGTGTGCAGGCGCTGGGGCGACACCTTCGTCGCCTGCAGTCATTTTTATCGATTAAATGATTTATGTGATCCTAAATAACGACAGGTAAAACGTCGAAAAAGCTAGGTAAATAGATGTAAAATATGAATTTGAATATCTAATAGATTACACTCAGGTCTTAACCTTGCCCATGAATGTCTTCGATTTGTGCAATTTGGGAATAATCGCTGCAACTTTGTCCGGCGAGGCCCTAGCGATCGCGCCAATTTGGAAATTTCGAGATAAAGGCGGCGGCTGCCCCAAACAGGCCCGGCTGGTCGTGAGTGATAAGCTTCACCGGCATGGCGGCCATACGCGGCTCGAACCGACCTTTGGCGCGAAAGCGACGTTCAAATCCTGACATGGGCAGGTGATGGGCGATGCGAAGACCAAGCCCGCCTGCGATCACAACGCCGTTCGCGCCTTGCGCCAGGGCAATATCGCCCGCGACGGCGCCGAGAGACAGGCAAAACCGATCCAGCGCCGCGACAGCGAGGCTGTCCTCGCCCGCCATGGCCGCACCCCAAAGGCTCTTGTCATCCAAGAGCGTGATCGGCCGCCCCTCGATATCGGCCAGTGCAGCATAAATATTGTAGAGGCCAGGACCCGACACCACCCGCTCGACCGACACCCTTCGGAACTGGCGCCGCAACCGCGTCAAAATGCCGTCTTCCAGAGCGTCGAGCGGGGCAAAGTCGATATGGCCACCCTCGGTTTCGATGACTTGCGCCGATGGGCCGTCCCGGACCAGCATGGCGACGCCCAGACCTGTGCCAGGGCCGACAATGCTAATCGCGCCGGGGTTGGGCAGCGGCGTTTCCGGGCCGCAGAGGTGATGAAAATATTCCGGCCCAAGATGGGCGACCGCGTGCCCGACAGCGCCGAAATCATTGATCAGCGCATAGGCGTCAACGTTCAACTTTTCCTGGATCATGGCCGGGCGGATGACCCACGGATTATTGGTCAATTGCAACACTTCGCCCGACACGGGACAGGCGACAGCTATGCCAGCCGCGCGGGGCAGGGGGCGTTCGAGGCTCGCCGCGAAGCTCTCCCAAGCGGTTTGTAGGCTGGCGTGCTCGGCGGCTTTTAAAACGGTTTCATGCGCGAGCGAGACGACCCGGCCCGCCTCGATCTGAGCCAAGGCGAACCGTGCATGGGTGCCGCCGATATCTACCGCGACGATCTCTGTCATTCTCCGCCGCCCCCGAATTCGGACACACTCTGCCGCGCCGCTTTGTGGCTCTTTCCGTCCAACGTTGTCATTCGTCAAGCTGCACCGACGGCTCCAGGCGCGCTTTTGGTTATGCAAAGGATTTCAAGCGAAAAAATCCTGCGAAAGCAGGCTTGGGATCGCATTGGGTGGGGGCAGGCGCGGCGGCAAGGTTTTTTCTATCGCGCACATAAAGAAAAACAATTTGATCGCGGGCCTCTGGCGACACAAAGTCCGCCCGCAGGATTCTACGGGCTTTTCCCGTCGCCTCGCTTCTGTCCCCTATAGCCTATTGGAGACTTTCATGAGCCTCGCCACCAGCAAGACCCTTCAAAACCTCAAAGACGCCTTCTCGGGCGAAAGCCAAGCCAATCGGCGTTATCTCTATTTCGCGCAAAAGGCAGACGTGGAAGGCTATAACGACGTCGCCGCCGTGTTCCGCTCGACGGCGGAAGGCGAAACCGGCCATGCGCACGGTCACCTTGAATTCATGGAAACGGTCGGCGATCCAGCGACCGGCCTGCCGATTGGCGCGACCTCGGCCAATTTGAAGGCTGCTATTGCTGGCGAAACCCACGAATATACCGACATGTATCCCGGTATGGCGCGCACAGCGCGTGAAGAAGGCTTCGAAGAGATTGCCGATTGGTTCGAAACCCTGGCCAAGGCTGAAAAGTCCCACGCTGGCCGTTTCCAACGCGCCCTCGACGGCCTCGACGCCTAAGACCTCTCGAAAGACCCGGCGAGGCTGCGCAGTCGGCCTCGCCATTTTTTTTCACGCTGACGGACCGGAGACCTCCTGATGAGCGGCTCGGAAAAAACCCCTGCGCGCGAAGGCAGCCTCGATGCGCCGACCCGTCACCCCCTGGCTTGGCGTGATCCCGAATTTTACGACATGAAGGCCATCGAAGCCGAGATGGAGCGGGTGTTCGACATCTGCCATGGCTGTCGCCGGTGCTTCAATCTGTGCGAGAGCTTTCCACGCTTGTTCGACATGGTCGATGAAAGTCCGACCGGAGAATTGGATAGCGTCGATAAGAAGGACTACGCCAAGGTCGCCGACGCCTGCACCCTATGCGACATGTGCTTTTTGACCAAATGTCCCTATGTGCCGCCGCACGAATTTAATCTGGACTTTCCCCACCTGATCCTGCGCTACCGTGCCGCCAAGCGCCGCGAGGGCGAAAAGGACTTTGTCCGCGAACAGTTGGGTCAAACCGACCGGAACGGCAAGCTCGCCAAGCCTGTTGCCGCCATTGCCAATTGGGCAACGGCGCGGGAAAATACGCCTTTGCGCAAACTGATTGAGGCGGTGGCAGGCATCGACTCCGAGGTCGAATTGCCGAAATACCATTCCAAGACTGCCGCAGATCGGCTGAAGACGCCACTCGCTGCCGACGCCCAAGGACCTGCATTTGGCGCACGGAAAGCCGCCATCTACGCCACCTGCTTTGTCGACTACAACACCCCCGACACGGCCACTGCGACAGCCAAGGTCTTGGCCCGCCAAGGGGTCGAGGCGCGGCTCGTCTATCCGGAATGTTGCGGTATGCCCCAGTTGGAGGCTGGCGACCTTGCTGATGTCGCCGGTCGGGCGGAAAGGGTGGCCAAGCATTTCGAGCCCCTGATCGACCAAGGCTTTGATGTGGTGGCGCTGACCGCCAGTTGTAGCCTGATGATGAAGTTCGAATGGCCTTTGATATTGCCCGAGAATGAGACGGTCAAAAAGCTCGCCCGGGCGACACGCGATGTCAGCGAATATGTCGTGGAGCTGTCAAAAGCTTACGGACTGGCACCGGGCCTCTCACCCATCGAAGGCGGCGTGACGGTGCATCAAGCCTGTCATTCGCGGGCGCAGAATATGGGTGCCAAGTCGGCGGATATGTTGCGACTGATCCCCGACACGCGCGTCGAGGTGGTCGAGCGCTGCTCTGGTCACGGCGGCACCTTTGGTGTGATGAAAGAGACCTATCCCTTGGCCAAAAAGGTTGGCAAGCCTGCCGCCCGGCAAGTGGTGCAGAAGGGGGCGGCCAATCTCTGTTCTGACTGCCCGCTGGCCTGCAAGCACTTGGGCCAGATGATTGAAGCCGAAGGCGGCGATGCGTCTGCGCCCGTCCAATCCCACCCCATCGAACTTTTCGCGCGCGCCTACGGTTTGTAAGCGCAGGTCCTTAACCCCAAGCCGAGGGATGTCTCTCCCCATGCCTGCTGATTTGAGAAAGATCACCCGCGAAGACCTAATGGTCGACGCCGACTATGCCAAGGTGCGGCGGGAGCGCCGCGCCAGCCTGTTGCCGATCAAGCGCCTTCGTCGGATCGAGCTTGGACCGTTTGCGACGGTCTATTTCGAAACCTATGACACCATGCTGTTTCAGGTGCAGGAAATGCTGCTCACCGAACGGGGCGGCGAGGCGCAAATCCCTGACGAATTGGCCGCCTATAACCCGCTGATTCCGCAAGGGTCAGAACTTGTCGCGACCATCATGTTCGAGATTGAAGATCCGTTGCGGCGGGCCCAGGCTCTGGCACGACTTGGCGGCGTTGAAGACTGTTTCTTTGTCCAGATTGGCGAAAGCCGGGCCGTCGGTCTTCCCGAAGGCGATGTCGAGCGCACCCGCGAGGACGGAAAAACTTCGTCCGTGCATTTCTTGCGGTTCGCGTTGACGGCTGAACAAAAGTCGGTGTTTCGCGACCCAAAGACCCAAATTCTCATCGGCTGCGACCACCCGGGCTATACCCACCTTGCCGGCCTTTCGCCAGCAACTCGCTTAGAACTCACTCGCGATTTTTCGTGAGGGGTCATTAGGTCTGAAGCGGGACCACGTGCCTTACGCGCATCTCGCCTCAAACCGCCTGTGGGTTGGCGGGATCGAACAAAGCTTTCATGCCGCTCGGCGCATGGGGTCCGATGAGAAACTGTTCGACGACGCCAAAGCCCTGTTGGGTCTGGCCGCGAAACCTAAGCTCGGCCTTTGACAGGGCCTGAACATGCATCAAGCGGGGGTCTGCATCGACCACAGTCTTGAACTCAAGCACCTCGTGGGCGACGGCCAGGGGGCCATGGTCGGTCCCGTGTCCCCAGTCTGGATGCGTGTAACCGAGGCCGGACATGTAGAAGTGCAGTCCGGTCTCAAACCTCAGCTCCGCCGTCTCGCGACCGTCTGACAGGTGCCAGCTCAAGCTGGCGATTCGTCGGCCTCCGGGACGCCAATCTGCCACCACCTCCACGGTTTCAAACTCAACCGCATCGCCGGCGAGCGGGGCGATAACGGCGCGCCGGTTCCAAGGGCGGCCATGGGCGTCGTCATTGGTATGGGCGAAAACCGCGAAGTCCGGGAAATTGGCGGGAGTCCACAACCAGTAGAATTGGCTCAGCGTGCCTTGGGCTGGCGGTTGGCTATCTGGAGCTCCAACCGGGCGAACGCCCCAACTGCGGTCGCGGGTGCCCAGAACGTGGTCTGGCGTCACTTGCAGCTTTTGGCCGTCGAGGGTGAGGGTGCCGGACCATGCACCGTTTTGTGTCATCCGCGTATAGTCCATAAAGGCGCGGGGACCGATGCGGCGCATGAAGCGCGGCTCTTCGACCGGCTGATGGCGGGCGTGAAAGGTGAGGTCGGCGGTGATCGGGCCGTCATTGGCCGCGACCTGAACCCGCAACACTTTTAAAGGTGCGACAATCTCGACGCTGACCGGCCCAACCGTCAGATCCAACCGCTCGCTCGCCATGTGTTTTGAGGCGCGCAGAATATATTGGTGCCCCTCAAAGACGATATTGACGGCGCAGTCCATGATGTCGAGGTGGGGATAGACGCCAAACGCCACGGCAAAAAACAGCGACCCGTCTGCCGACATGCCATTGAAGAAGAACCGATCATAAAAATTTCGGTCTGTGCCGGAAAAGGCGATGGGCTCGGCCGTCTGGTGAACCGGATAGTCGTCGGCCTTGGTCAGCATGCGTGTCCTCCCACCGTCTTATACTATTGCCGTTACTCTAGGCGGTTTTCTAATTCTGCGGAACCGGTTTTCAGCTGAGCCTCAAGAGCGTATGAGGTCTAAAAAGTGCGGTCAGCAAGGGGAAATTATGGCGCGGTTTACAGCCTCCGACGGGGTCGGCCTCGCCTATGACGACCACGGGTCCTCAGACCTAAAGCCGATTATTTTGTTGCATGGCTTTGCCTCCAATCGTCACGAAGGCTGGCGGCGAACGGGCTGGGAGGCGGCTTTTCTCCAAAGGCGAGAAAGGGTGATTTCGCTCGATACGCGCGGCCATGGGGAAAGCGATAAACCCCACGTGGCTGATTTTTATGGCTTGGAGCGCCTAACTCAAGACGTGGCCGAGCTCATGGCCCATCTCGACATCGCCCGCGCCCACATCATCGGTTTTTCCTTTGGCGCGCGGGTTGGCTTGCAGCTGGCGCTATCACATCCGGGGCAGATTGATCACCTGGTGCTAATCGGTGTCGGCGCGCGTCTTTTTGATCCGTCACGCGCCTCAGACGCCATGGCAAACGCCCTGTTGACCGACGATGTGGGAGCAATCTCGCCGCCCTTGTTGAAAAGCTTTCGGCTGTTCGCAGACGCGCAAGGCGAGGACCGGGTCGCGCTCGCGGCCTCGACCCGCGCTGCGCCCCATGCATTTTTGCCGGAAATGCTCGAAGCCATCACCGCTCCCACCTTGGTGGTCGTCGGCGCCCGTGACCTCTTGGCAGGCTCGGGAGAGGGGCTGGCCGACGCCATTCCCGGCGCGAGGTGCGAGACGCTTCCGGGCTGCGACCACTTTTCCTCGATCACCAGCGGCCTCGCCAAGGGCAAGGTGTTCGACTTTTTGGATGGCTGGCTCGGTATCGACATGCCGACCTGATTGGGTGCCAAGTGGGGGCCCAAGTTCGCGCCTAAGACTTTTCGATTTACATCAGCGAAAGCGCAGGCGCCGAAGTTTCACCCTCTGGATTGGCGCCTGCTGGATTTTCACTTTCTGTCGCGTTGGTTCTTAGGCTTTCAAGCTCGCCGCGTGCCCGCGATTTTCTTTGTAGTCTTGGCAGGGTGAAGCTGACGGTTGTTCCGCGCCCCGGTTCGCTGGCCATATCAAAGCGCCCTTCGTGCATCTCGACCAGCGATTTTGACAGGGCGAGACCGAGCCCCGTCCCTTGAGTCGTTTTGGCCTGCTGGCTTTCGACCTGTTCGAACGGGCGCGCCAGTCGGTCGAGATCGGCCTTATCGATGCCAATGCCGGTGTCCATCACGCTGATCCGAACCCGGTCGGCGGCGGATCGGCAGGCGATGCGAATTTGACCGCCCGGCGGTGTAAACTTGACCGAGTTCGACAGGAGATTGAGCAGCACCTGTTTCACCGCCCGCGAATCGGCCTCGATTTCCGGAGGCTCGCCCAGATCAAGACTTAAGGTGAGACCCGCCTGCTCAATCCGATTGCGCATCAGCCGAACCGTTTCCTCGACAACCAAAGGCACCTGAACCCTTTCCAAGTTGAGCGATGTCTTGCCCGCCTCGATCTTGGCCATGTCGAGGATGTCGTTGATCACCGACAACAGGTGTTGGCCTGAGGAGAGGATGTCGTTGGCATATTCCTTGTACCGCTTGTCGCCGAGCGGCCCTAAGATCTCCATCGCCATCATTTCCGAAAAGCCGTTGACAGCATTGAGCGGCGTGCGGAGTTCGTGGCTCATATTGGCGAGGAATTCGCTCTTGGCGGCATTGGCTTGCTGAGCACGGATTTTTTCCTGCTCATATTTGTCGGCCAGATCGATCAGCTCAACCCGCTTTTCCTCCAGCCTTGAGACGGCTTCACGCAAGGCCTCTTCATTGAGGCGTCTTGCCTCTTCTTGGCGCTTGATCATGGTGATGTCTGCGGCTGTGAGCACCAAGCCGCCATCGGAGGTGCGACGTTCGGAGATTTGTAGCCACCGCCCATCGCGCCGCTCTTCCTCGCGGATGCCAGACGTGCCTTCCACCGCAGTGTTGGTTTGCACCGCGCCTCGGTCGGCCAGACGCCGGACCTGGTTGCGGCCCGTGCCTTGGGGGATATCGTCGGGATTGATATTGAAAAACTGCGCGAAGTTTCGGTTGCTCATCACCAGGCGACCGTGGCGATTCCAGAGGGCAAAAGCTTCGGAAACGCTTTCGATGGCGTCATGCAACCGCGCTTCAGCGGCGACTGCCCGGGCCTGGGCGATCCGCTCTTGCGTGACATCGAGCGCCACGCCCAAAATGGCCGTGTAGCCGCCCTCGCTTTTGGGGCCGAACCCTTGGCCACGCGCATCAATCCAGGAAGGACCGTCTGGGCCGGGGACCTTGAAGGTCACGTCAAAAGCGCCGTGCTGTGCTGCCGCGTTAAGAGCGGATCGGACCCGTTCCGCATGCTCCGGCGCGATGCGCTCAATAACCTCAGCACCTGCCGCGACCCCGCCGCCGCCCCAACCGAACATCACACCGGTGACATCGGACAAATAGACCCTGTCGTCGGTGAGGCGCCATTCCCAGATGCCGCAGCGGGCCGCCTCGACGGCATTTCGGAACCTTTGCTCGCTTGCAAACCGCTGTGCATGGGCTTCCTCGGCCTTGCGGGTTTGGCGGAAGACCAGAATCGTCAAGGCGATACTGATTGCCAAGGGCGCGAGCAGCGAGACCGTGTCCGCAGCCACGCTACTGCCTTGCGGCGCAGGGACGAGGGCGGCTGGCGCGGCGGCGACCGCGCTCAATCCAGCAAAGCCCATGGGCTCGACGGTCAAGCGCAGCGGCTTGCCGTTCGCGCCTGTAATCACCGTTTCCTCCCCCTTTTGGGCATCATTGGCGAGGCGGGCCAGATTGACGCCAAGGAGGCTGATCAAGGAATAGGGGTCATCGGCGATGGCGGAGCTATGATCGCCGCCGCCGCGAAGCGTAATCGGAAACGGTGGACGGGCTGCGAGCACACGCCCGTCCGCCCGGACCAGCATCAAGGTTTCATTGGCCAGCGGTCGCAGTCCCCCCAGGGAAAAGGCCTCGTCGACATTGACCGCAGCAATCAGTTCAGCCGCACCCCCTGCCACCCGCATTGGTGCACCGACATAGATATAGGCGCTGTGGGTATCGGTCGTCGCTATGCCCTTCGCCCCGCCAAGGTCCTTGGCGGCACCGATCCAGTCGACGCCATCTTTGAAGTGTGTGGTTGCTAAAAGCGCGCCGTCCTTGACCACGGCGACAGCGTGGGCGTGGCCGCCCGAGGATTTCAGCACCTGCTCGGCCACGGCAAGGGGGTCGTCTGCGGCCTTACTCTCACCAAAGGCTGCGGCGGACTCGACTGATGCGGTGACAGGCGCAACAACGACCGCGCTTTGCCCCGCTAAACGCTCGACAATTTGTTTCAGGCGATCGCCGGTTCCGCCGCCCGCACTATTGGTGACCCGAAGCCCAGCAAATACCGTATAGGCCGCCAAGACCACCAGCACGAGGAGAATGGCGCCGCGCGCCCGTGTGAGGGGCGCGGCCTGGGTGGCCAGCCACCCCTCGCCATCGCTACGCGGGGCGTCTTTCCACTGGCGCTGCAGCGCGCGAACGACCACCCCAAAACCTTCTCACTGGCCGCCCGAATCTCGAGCCTGAAGGGAAAGGCCTAAAGTGTTTCGCCCGCATCTGTCACGTCTGGAGATGGCCTCACGACGGTGCATTGGTGCGGCTTAGGCGTCGAGCGCCTTCAAGGTTAGCTCTAAGACGTTTTTTGAGGTTTCGGGTCGCTTGGCGAGCCCCTCCAACTCAGCCCGCATCTGCGCGCCGAGCGACGGGATATAGCTCTTCCACCCGCACAGGGGCTCAAGCAGCCGCGCCGCTGTCGAGGGGTTGATGGCGTCGACCAAGGCGATTTCACGGGCCAGGAATGCGTAGCCCTCGCCGTTTGGGGCATGAAACTTGGCCGGGTTACCGACCGAAAATCCTTGCACCAAGGCGCGCATGCGGTTGGGGGTGCGGCGGTCAAAATCAGGATGCAGGAGGAGGCGTTCGACCCGCGCCATGGCGTCCGCCGACGGGTCGCGCGCCTGAATTTGGAACCACTTATCGATCACCAAGGGGTCGGCGCGCCACTGCACATAAAACTGCTTCAATGCTTGTTCAAACAGTTCGCCGCCGAGCGCCATCAGAGCGGCCAAGCCACCGATCTGGTCCGTCATGGTCACCGCCGAGCCGAAATGGCTGACGGCGCTGGCGCGGGTGTCTGCATCAGGTGCGGCGCACAGCATGTCGAGCGCGGCATTGCGCAGGGCCCGACGACCGGCCGCCGCTGCCAGGGGAGAGAAGGGCCCGGTATCGACAAGGGTTTCGTGGAGGTGGTGCAAAACCTCGCCCAACTCCTTGGCGACCGTTGCCCGTAAATGGTTGCGCGCCGCGTGGATGGCGGCGGGATCAATCTCGCGGGCCTTGGCCTGGGCCAGATCGGATTCGGTGGGCAGGGCGAGCATGAGCGCCCGAAAGCCGAAATCGGCGCGGGCGTCTTCTAGACTACGGCCCAAGGCCTTGGCAAAGCGCGCCTCCCCGGCAAGGTCGGGCGTGGCATTTGACCGGGCCAGGATCAAGTCGCTGGCCAAGCTTTGGGCTGCCTCCCACCGATTGAACAGGTCCTCATCGGCAGCCATGCGGCAATAGAGGTCGCTTGGCGCCTGCGCCCCGACCAAGCGAACCGGGGCCGAAAACCCCCGCAGCGGCGAGAGCACCGGTTCACAGGCGACGCCTGCAAAGGTCAGTTGAGCCTCTTGGCTATCCAAGACGATCAAATGCTCCGACGCGGTCTCGCCTTGCCACGTCACCGGCAGGGCTCCCCCGGCTTGCTCCAAAAAGCCGAGGCGAATCGGAATGGGCAGGGGACGATTTTCGCTTTGACCCGGAGCCGCGGGAGTGTCTTGGCGCAAGCTCACCGTCAGCTCTTGGGTGTCGGCAGCATAGGTCCAGCCCAGCTGCAGGGCCGGAGTGCCTGCCTGCTCATACCAGACGAAGAAGTGGGACAGATCGCGATCCGCCGCCGCCTCGAAGCAACGGATAAAGGCCTCGACAGTCGTGGCTTCCCCATCATGCCGGTCGAAATAGAGGTCCATACCGGCGCGGAAGGCCGCCTCGCCGACGATCAGGCGTAACATGCGGATAATCTCCGCGCCCTTCTCATAGATGGTGGCGGTGTAGAAATTGTCGATCTTGACATAGCTGGAGGGGCGAACCGGGTGGGCGATGGGGCCCGCATCTTCCGGAAACTGCCGCCCGCGCAGCATCTTAACGTCTTTAATCCGCTGGACGGCTGCACCGCGCTGGTCGGCGGAGAAACTCTGGTCGCGAAAGACCGTCAAACCCTCCTTCAGGCACAGTTGAAACCAATCGCGACAGGTGATGCGGTTACCGGTCCAGTTATGAAAATACTCGTGGGCGACAACACTTTCGATGCGTTCAAAATCGAGATCGGTCGCGGTGTGCGCATCGGCCAACACTAAAGAGGCATTGAAGATGTTCAGCCCCTTGTTTTCCATGGCGCCGAAATTGAAGTCCCGCACCGCCACAATCATAAAGAGGTCGAGATCGTACTCGCGGCCAAAGGCCTGTTCGTCCCAGGCCATGGCCCGTTTCAGCGCATCCATGGCATAGAGCGCTCGTCCGCTTTGACCCTCGTCGACAAAGATGCGCAAGACGACCTCTCGCCCACTCATCGTCACGAACCGATCCTCCAAAACGTCGAGCGAACCGGCCACCAGGGCAAAAAGGTAGCAAGGTTTTGGGAAGGGGTCTTCCCAGACGGCATAGGCGCGACCATCTGGTCGGAGGCCCGTGTCGACACAATTGCCGTTGCTCAATAGGTGACGCAGCGTCGCCGGCCCTTCGAGAGTGACGCGATAGCAGGTCAGGACGTCGGGGCGATCTGGATAATAGGTGATTTTGCGAAAGCCCTCAGCCTCGCATTGGGTGCAAAACCGATCGCCCGAAACATAGAGCCCTTCCAAAGCCGTATTGGCCGCAGGATGGATGCGCACCTCAGTCTCGAGGGTAAAGCGCGCCGGTGTCCGGGTCAGGGTCAGGGTTTCTCGGTCGAGGATGAAGTTCGCTTCGGCCACGGGCGCGCCATCGATCTTCAGGCTCAGTAACTCAAGCCGCTCGCCATTTAACACCATCGGACCTTCTGCCCCGGCCTTTCGCTCGACCACCATCCGGGTCGTCACGCGGGTGGCCTCCGGATCGAGGTCGAATCGCATGTCTAGCGAGACGATGGTGAAGGGATAGGGGCGGTAGTCCGCCAGGCGGATTGGTTGGGGAGCCGGTGCTTGCATGGGTAAAATGTAGCCTTGGCGCCACGCTCGCGCTACTCCTTTGCACAAGTTGAGCCTGCGCAATGTTTCGGCCGAATGAATACTGTTTCTCCCCACGTGTGACGGCCATCAATTTGAAATTGATGCGCGAAAATCACAACAAAAGGGGACTTGTTATGAATAACCGCATTCTTGTCGCAGCATTTAGCGCCAGCGCATTATTTTGTCTTTGTGGTGCGGCACACGCAGACGAGGCATTTCAGCCGTTGAAAGCTGGGTCGATTGTTTTGGATGTTCGCGCGACGAATGTTTCTCCCGATGCAGGGGATCCGATCAAGACCGCCGCGGGGGTCGATACAGGCTTGAAGGCCGACGTGAAAGACGCCTGGGCGCCCACAATTGGCCTACAATACTTCTTCACAGACAATGTGGCAGCCGAGCTGATCGCCGGGACGACCCAGCATGAAATCACCGCATCGGGCACTGAAGTGCGCAAGACCTGGGTGCTGCCGCCCGTGCTTACCCTCCAATATCACTTCGCACCTAAGGCGAGGTTCAATCCCTATATTGGGGCGGGGATCAACTACATGATCTTTTACAGCGGCAAAAATTATAACGGCTTCACCGTCAAGACGAAGGATGGCTTTGGCGAAGCGCTGCAAGCCGGGTTCGACTATGCGCTCGGCGGCAAATGGACGCTGAATGTTGATGTGAAGAAGGTGTGGATGGAAACCGACGCCACCGTCAATGGCGGCGCCCTGACCTCTAAGGTCAATCTCGATCCCTTGGTGACGTCGGTTGGCGTTGGCTATCGATTCTAGCGTTTGTCAGGAAAACGTGGAAGCCGGTTTTTCCGAAAAGACAAACGAAAACAGAGGGCTTAAGTGTCTGTCTGTCTGTCTGATTCTGAAAGAAACTGACAGACGCGCGCGTTTTGAGTGCGGCGTCAGCAGGACTGGCTGACCCGCAATTCTAGACCCATCCCGCCAAGTGATGCAGGGCCTCGCTCAGATAATGGGCGAGGCTTGGCGGTCCATAGAGCGTGATTTCTGTTTCGCTGCGGACCAAGACCATCACCGGGACATGGCTCCAAAGGCCTGCAACCACGGCGCCGGGGGCGAGGGTGGGACTATAGGCGTCGAGGGTGGTTTCGTGCGCCAATAGCTCGCGCCAGTTTGAACCCTTAACATCGATGGCGCGCCAAGCATGGCTAACGTCGCTGATCGCTGCCACGTCCTGTAGGCGCTCCGCCAGCGGTTCAGCATCGGCCTCGACCAACCAGGCCTTCACCTCTGCCCACAGGACGCGACCGTCCTTGGCCACAGCCCAGGTCAAGGGCTTAGGCGGTGCAATACCGACAGCGGCCTCAAAGGCCTTGCGAAAGGCCTCATCGTCGGTGAAGGCTTCGCATCTCACCCATCGGGTGGCGGACGGTTGGCTGATGGTCAAGGGCTCAGTCACGATAGCGCGCTCCTTCACCGTCATAGAAGTGGGGTGAAACCACTTCGACCCGTGCGGAGGCCCTGCGCGTTGCCGACCAGGCAAGGAGGGTGTCTCCCAGGCGCGTGCGCCCTGCGGCGAGCAGCCCAAGTCCGATAAAGCCAGGCTCAAGGGTGCGCAGGCTTCCTGCGGTCACATGGCCTTGCGCCGATGCGCCGGCCTTGGCGGTCAAGGCTGCACCTTCGGGAATTGGGCCTTCAAGTGATTTGAGGCCGACAAACTGCAGGCGATTGGGATCTTCGAACGCCGCACGTCCCTGACCTGCAGCGCCAATATACCCCCCGACTGGATTGAGCATTTTTTCCAATCCCAGGTCCCAGGCGCTGGTGCGCCCGTCGATTTCGCCGCCGGTCTCGACGTGACCTTTTTCGATGCGCAGGATTTCGAGCGCTTCCAGACCATAGGCGCCGCCGCCTTCGGAGGTGGCGCGTTTGAGGAGATCAGCCCAAACCGGCCCGGCCTCGCCGCTTCGCACATAGACCTCAAAGGCGCGCTCGCCGGAATAGCTGGCGGCGAGAATGAGTGCGTCGGTCCCTTGGATTTTCGCTCGGCTGAGACCCATATGGCGCGGCGCTGGCGCCCCTTCGCAGGCGGCTTCGATCACCGATTTGGCGTTTGGACCTGCAACCGCTATGGCGGCGAAATGCTCTTGGACATTAGCCACGCCTACCCGCAGGTCGGGGCGCAAGACGTTGCGAATATAGGAGAGATGTTGCGCCATCCGGTCGGCGCCGCCGGTGGAGCTGGTCAGCAAATAGCGATGTTCGGCCAGCCGCCAGACTGTGCCGTCATCATTGCACAGGCCATCCTCACGCAACATGAAGGTATAGCGTCCCCGACCGATGGCGAGCTTGGCAACTGTGGTGGCGCAGGCGATCTCGAGAAATTTCGCCGCATCGGGGCCGCTGATCTCGAACTTGCCCAGGGTGGAGACGTCGGTGACACCAACGCATTGGCGCACCATGCGCGCCTCGCGAAGGCCTGCAGCGGCCAAGGTTTCGGACGGCTGCAGATAGGCTCGCGGCCGACGCCAATAGCCGACGGGCTGCCAGGGCGGATTGGCTGCTGCGTGGGCGTCGTAGAGGGGCGGGCGGCGCAAGGGGGCCGCATGAAATCCGCGATCATCGCCAACGAGTAGGCCAAGCGTCACGGGGATGAAGGGGGGGCGGAAGGTGGTGAGACCAATCTCCGGCGGGGTCTTTGCGGCATTCTTCGCCAGCCGCGCCAGTCCAATCAGGTTCGAGGTCTTGCCCTGGTCAGTCGCCATGCCAAGCGTTGTGTAGCGCTTCATATGTTCGACCGAGCGATAGCCTTCCCGCCACGCAAGGTCGAGGTCGGCCAGGGTCACGTCGTTTTGCGGATCCACAAACGCTGTCTTGAGATTGACGCTCGGGGCGGGCAGGAAATCTCCGGTGAGGCCAGCGCGCGCATCGTCTTCGGCATAAGGCGCCTTGCCGCACGGCAAGTCGAACCCAAGCGCCAGCGCCACGGCAAGGCCAGAGTCAAATGCGGTTTGCAGCACGCTGCGTAGACCCGATACGCCTGCGCCTGCGCCGACGGAGATTTGGTCCTGTGCCGCATGGCTTGGCGCAAAGGCACTTTCGTCCGCGCGCCAATCAAGCCCGCCGCCAGCCTGCATGTGCAGGTGCACACTGGGCGTATAGCCGCCATTGACGGCAATGGCGTCGGCGGAAAATGCGGTCAGACGACCGGAGACGTCGACCTCTAGCCCTTCCACCCCTTTGCCGCCGCGCGCGCGGACGGGCTTGGCTTCGGCAAGGGTTTTGACCTTGGCTTTCGCCATCGTCCATAGGCCGGGATCAATGTCGGCCTCAGAGCGTGCGTCCAAAATCGCCGTGACCTTGACGCCCAGGTCGATGGCTCCCAGCGCCGTGCGAAGGGCCGCATCGGTTTGACCCGCAAACACGATCTCGGTTCCTGCGGCGACGCCATAGCGATGGGCATAGGTTCCGACAGCGCCGGATAACATCACGCCGGGTCGATCATTGTCGCTAAAGGCAAGTGGGCGCTCGATTGCGCCTTGGGCCAGAATGACCCGCTTGGCGCGCACCTTCCACAAGCGCTGGACCGGCGCGCCGTCTTGCGGCGGCTGACCGGGCTCGCACAGGCGCTGAGCGGCATAGAGCATGTTGTGGTCGTAATAGCCAAAGGCAGTAGCGCGCTTGAGGATGTGCACGCCGCGTTCTGTCAGCTCTGCCTGGACGCCCGCCACCCAATCGACGCCGGACTGGCCGTCAATGTGACAGGCCTCGGCCTGGAGCGCGCCGCCTAGGTGTGCATCCCCTTCGATCAGCACCACCCGCGCGCCAGCGCGCGCGGCAGCCAGCGCCGCTGAAAGCCCCGCCGGGCCCGCCCCCACCACCGCCACATCGCAGTGTCGCGAGGCGCGGGCATAGTTATCTGGATCAGCCTCGGTCGGCGGTGCGCCGAGCCCGGCCATGGCGCGAATGAAATGCTCGTAAACCATCCACAGCTTCGGCGGACCCAAAAAGGTCTTGTAGTAGAAGCCAGCCGGAATGAAGGGGGCGATCAATTGATTGGCGGCCCCAAGGTCAAGGTCAAGGCTGGGCCAGCGGTTTTGCGAGACGGCGTGCAAGCCTTCATAGAGGAAGACATCCGTCATGCGGGTATTGGGCTCGCGCCGGGCGCCTAGGCCTACGCCTGCGAGCGCGTTTGGTTCTTCCACGCCACTGGTGATGACCCCGCGCGGGCGGTGATATTTGAAGCTGCGCCCGAACAGCCGAACCCCGTTGGCGAGCAGGGCCGAGGCGAGCGTATCGCCCGCAAAGCCGCGATAGGACTTGCCGTCAAATTGGAACGGGATCGCCGTTGTACGGTCGAGCCTTCCGCCCTCAGCTAAGCGGTAAGGTCCGCTCACCTTGCGCCTCCCACCGGTTCAACATCGCAGATCTGATGGGTGGCTGTGTCGCGCACCAAGGTCATCCAAGACCGGCAGCCCAGGCTGTGACGCCATAATTCCCGCGAGGGCCCTCTGGCATTGGTGCGCTTATAGAGTTGTGCAACCAAGGTCTGCGTATCCGCATCGGGTGCGGTAATCGCCTCAACCGGCCGATCAAACACAAATTCATCCAGAGCACGCGGGCCGCAATGGGGGCAGGTGATCAGCATCATGGGCGGCGGCCTCCTCAGCGATTCTGCGGCATGGGGCCAGCGCCCGCTTCATCGATCGTGTGGCCAGTTTCGAACCGATCAAGCCGGAAGGGCGCGGCCACCGCGTGGTTCACGCCTTTGGCCAGCAGGTGGGCGTAGAGATAGCCCGACCCCGGCGTCGCCTTAAAGCCGCCATAGCACCAGCCGCCATTCAAATAGAGCCCCTCGACCGACGTCGCATCCAAGATCGGCGCGCCGTCGAAACTCATATCTGTCGTTCCTGCCCAGGAGCGCAGCATCCGCAGACGGGAGAGTGCGGGGATAAGCGCCATGGCCTCGGTCGCCGCCTCTTCGATGCGGTGGGGGGAGCCGCGCTGACTATAGGTCGGATACTGATCTGGATTGCCGCCAAGAACGATTTCGCCCTTGTCTGATTGACTGATGTAGCAGTGCAGCGATTGCGACATGACCACTGTGTCGAGCATGGGCTTCACCGGCTCAGAGACAAAGGCCTGTAAGAGGTGGGATTCAATCGGCAGGCGCAGGTCGGCAAGGGCGGCCACGCGGCCGGAATTGCCCGCGACGCAAATGCCAACTCGGTCGGCGCCGATCCGCCCCTTAGAGGTCTCAACACCGACGACGCGACCGCCCTGGCGCACAATGCCGGTAACTTCGCAGTTTTGCAGAATATCAACGCCCAAGGCGTCGGCCGCACGCGCATAGCCCCAAGCCACCGCATCGTGGCGCGCCGTGCCGCCGCGTCTTTGGATCAGCCCGCCTTGGATCGGAAACCGTGCCAAAGTCGAAGTGTCCAACAGGGGGCAGAGTTTTTTCACCTCAGCCAGCGACATCAACTCGGCCGTAATTCCGGCCGCTTCCATCGCATCGCCCCGTTGGGCGAGTTGCAACATGTCAGAATCGGAATGGCCAAGAAACAGGGCCCCGCGCGGGCTGAACATCACATTGAAATTCAGATCAAGGCTCATGCCTTCCCAGAGCTTGAGGGAAAACTCCATCAAGGCCTGCATAGGCGGCAACCGGTAATTGGAGCGCACAATGGTGGTGTTGCGCCCCGTATTGCCCCCGCCGATCCAGCCGCGTTCGACCACGGCGATATTGCGCACCCCATGTACCTTGGCGAGATAATAGGCGGTCGCCAGTCCGTGGCCGCCGCCGCCAATAATAACAACATCATAGTGAGATTTTGGCGCAGGGTCCCGCCAGGCCTGTGGCCAGGTCTTGTGGCCTTTCAGGCCCTCGGTCAGTAGTTTCAGGGCGGAATAGGTCATGGGCGCCCGGAACGATCCATCCTGGTCAGGGGAGGACTTCCACTGAAGCCCCTGTACCCTGCCTACGCCGCGCCTTCGCCGCGCGACAATGGGAAAATTCGATCCGGAAGTGCGGAAATTAGATCGGGACGTCGCCTGTCACCTGACAAATCCGGGTTCATTCGAAATAGGAATAGCGCCATGACGTCGGGGGCGTTGCAGCTTTGGTCCAGTTGAGGCCCATTAGGCCTCTGATCTTTAACCGCTCGGAACACCGATGACCGATCTTCAAGAGCCGCAAAGCCGTCGCGCCCGCCGTGTCCGTCCGGGCGCCAGCCCCGTTGAAGAGCTTCCGCCGCGCAGCCTTAGCTATCGGCGCATGACCAATCCGTTCACGCCACAAGGCGTGTTCACCGAGGATCAGGTCGAAGCCATTCACGAGGCGGCGCTAACCGCGCTTGAAGAACTGGGCATGAAGGTCTTGTTGCCTGAGGCCCGACACTTGTTCGCAGCGGCGGGGGCTTTGGTCGACGAAGAGACCGAAATGGTCCGCATCGGCCGCGACATTATCGAAGCCGCCCTAGCCGCTGCCCCGAAGCGCATCCCGATTCGCGCCGGGCATGAGACGCGTGATTTCGTCTTCGAGTTGGGCGCCATGACCTTTGTCGCCGGATGCGGCTCGCCTAACGCCACCGACCTCGACGAGGGCAAACGGCCTGGCCGGTTGGTCGACTTTGAAAATCTGGTACGGCTCAGCCAGCATTTCGATGCCCTGCATGCCCACGCTGTCTATGTCGAGCCGCAAGATGTGGCGCACAATCTTCGCCACCTCGCCATCCAAAAGGCCCAGCTAACCCTTTCGGACAAGTTTCCTAACATCATGTCGCGTGGCTCACCCCAGATCGCCGACAGTTTCGAGATGATTCGCATTGCGCGCGGCGTGTCGCCAGAGGCCTTTGGTGATGAGGTGCGTTGTTACACCATCATCAACACCAATTCGCCGCGCCTTCTCGATACGCCAATGGCTCAGGGGATTATCGACTTTGCCCGGGCAGGCCAGCTGTCGGTCATCACACCCTTTTGCCTCTCCGGCGCCATGGCGCCCATAACGGTGGCTGGCGCGCTGGTCTTACAACATACCGAGGCCTTGGCAGGCATTGCGCTGGCCCAAATTACCAAGCCCGGCGCACCCGTGCTCTATGGGAGTTTTTCCTCCAATGTCGACATGAAGTCCGGCGCGCCGGCTTTCGGGACGCCTGAGCATGTCAAGGCGACGCTGGGTGCGGGCCAACTCGCCCGCAAGATCGGTCTGCCGTGGCGGTCGGGAGCAGGGTCAGCGTCAAATGTCGCGGATGCCCAGGCTGCGAACGAAACCCAATTGTCGCTGTGGGGCTCTATGCTCGCCGGGGCGTCGGTCTGTGTTCATGCCACCGGTTGGATCGAGGGCGGACTGTCGGTGTCATTTGAGAAGTTTATCACCGACATGGAAGTGGTGCAGTGCATGGGCGAAATGTGTACCCCGCCGCCAGCCACCGCTGATGATCTTGGCCTGGACGCCCTGCGCGAGGTCAATCCCGGCGGCCACTTTTTCGCGGCCGCCCATACTATGACCCGCTACCGCTCGGCCTTCTATGAGCCCTTGATCGCCGATTGGTCGAATTTTGGCGTTTGGACCGAAAACGGGTCCAAGACCGCCACCGAACGCGCCAATACCTTGTGGAAAAAGATCGTCGCCGACTTTGTGCCTCCAGAACACGCCGCCGCCAATGTCGAGCCCCTCGACGCCTTCATCGCCAAACGCACCGAAGAGGGCGGGGCCCTGCCGATCAGCTAAAAAACTTCAGCCAGCCCCCGACCCTGGACCCCGGCCCACGCCGGGGGGGGGGGGGGGCGGCGGAAAAGTGTGTGATTTCAACATCTTCCGCTCATACCGGCGAAGGCCGGTATCCAGGGGGTCATCCGCAACCGTGAGCGGGCCCGTCTCTGGACCCCGGCCTACGCCGGGGGCGGCGGAAAGGTGTGTAATTTCAACAACATCCGCTCATACCGGCGAAGGCCGGTATCCAGGGGGTCATCTGCAAACCTTAGCAGGCCGGTCACTGGACCCCGGCCTACGCCGGGGTGAGCGGCGGAAAAGTGGGTGATTTCAACATCTTCCGCTCATGACCGGCGAAGGCCGGTATCCAGGAGATCCTCCGTAGGCCCAGCGGCTAACCGCGGGCCATGGCAATCTGGCGCGCCTTGGCCAAGCGTTCGGCGCCGGCGTCGAGGGTTGCGTCATATTTGGCGAAGCAGAGCCGGACAAAGCCAATTTCGGGGGACTGGTCGTAAAAGGCTGAGATGGGGATGGCGACGACGCCCGCTTCCTCCACCGCCAGGCGGCAAAAGGTGACATCGTCGAGGCCAATGCCGGAGGCCTTAAGATCAAGGGTGAGGAAATAGGTGCCTTGCGCCTGCGAGACGGAAAAGCCCTCGGCCCGCAACAGCCCGGTAAGGCGATCTCGCGAGGCAAGGAAGGCGTGGCGTCGCGTCTGGGCTTCGGCAGCTCCCGCCTCGGTCAGCCAGGTTTCCAGCCCAAACGTCACTGCGGTTTGCAGGGGCGGTGCAAGGGTGAAGGTTAGGAACTGATGGGCCTTGGCGATGGCGCGGGTCAGATGGGGCGCAGCCACCGTCCAACCGATTTTCCAGCCGGTGAGCGAAAACATCTTGCCCGCCGAGCCAATCTTGACCGTGCGTTCGGCCATGCCTGGGAAGGCTATCAAGGGCTGAAAGGCCGGTCCGTCAAAGACAACCTGTTCCCAGACTTCGTCGCAAATGGCGATCACATCATGACGAACGCACGCCTTGGCCAGCAAGGCCAGCTCCTCGGCGCTGTGGACAATGCCAGCGGGGTTTAAGGGGTTGTTGAAAATCACCAATTTGGTCGCGTCGCTGATCGCTTCATCAATCAGCTCCGCCGTCAGCCGCCACAAAGGAGGGCGCAGATTGGCGAATTTCGGCTGGCCACCTGCCCGGCGCACCATCGGCGCATAGAGATCGTAAAGCGGTTGAAAAATAACCACTTCGTCTCCGGGCGCGATGAGGGCCAACAGGCTGGCCGCCAAGGCTTCCGTCGCGCCGCAGGTGATGATGACCTGATCGCTGTCAAGCCTTAAGCCTTGGATCTGGCGGTAGAAGGCGGCGACGGCGTCGCGCAACGCCATTTGTCCCATCATCGGCGGGTACTGGTTATCTCCGTGCAACACCGCGTCTGCGGCTGCCGTCCGGACAGAGAGCGGTCCAGGGTCGTCTGGAAAGCCTTGGCCAAGATTGACGGCCTTATATTGACGGGCAAGCCCGCTCATCACCTCGAAAATCGTGGTGGGGAGGTTGGCCAAGATGGGATTGGCAACTTGGGGAGGAGGCTGAGCGGACAAGCGCCTAGGGTCTCGGGCTTGAGGGCGGCAAGGGCAGGGGGTGGGTCTGTCCCTGTGGCGTGCCGCACAGGGCACCGTAGAGGGCGGACAATCCCTCAAAGGTTGCATCCCAGCCGTGGCGGTTGACCGCACGGGCGCGGGCAGCGGCGCGAATGGGCGCAAGATCGCGGGAGAACAGTCCGTCCACCGCAGCCGCCATATGTTCCGATGTGGCGCGCGAGGCCAGTTGGCCAACCTCTTCGTCCACCAGTTCAGCAATACCGCCGGACGCAACCCCGACCATGGGCAAGCCACAGGCCAAGGCCTCAAGCGCGATCAGCCCGAAGGGTTCGCGATCATTGGCATGCACAAAGGCGTCGCAGGAGGCGAGGAGGCGGGCCATCTCCCGCGGCTCACTGACATAGTCGAGGAAGGTGGCATTGTCCTGCGGGCGACACCCCTGACCGGCGTGGATGAGCAGGAGGTGGTAGGGCTCGCCCAAGAGTTCGGCGGCTTCCAACAGCACCTCGACATTTTTTTCTCGGGCTGGGCGTCCAGCGAACACCAAAAGCCGCACGTCGTCAGCGAGACCGAGCTCTTGGCGCAAACGGTTCGCGTCGCGGCGCTCGGGGCTGAAGATGTGGGTGTCGACGCCAAGGGCCTGCACCGTCACCTTATGGACACCGGCCGCATCAAGCCGCTCAGCAATATGGCGCGATGGGGCGACCACCCGGTCGAACTGGCGGAAAAACTCCGCCCAGCGTCGCCGCACAGGCGCTTCCGCCCAGTCGCCAAGGTGCAAGGCGGCTAAGGCTGCCGGGTCTGAATGACAAAAGCCGACCACAGGAACGCCGAGCCTGACAGAGGCGTCCAGTGCTGCGTGACCCGGCCCATAGGGGTCGCCGGCCTCGATCAGATCGGGCTTGAGCGACACCAACTGGTCCGACCAGCGCCGCACCGAGGTTGGCCATCGGTAGCCGTCGCCGAAGGGTAGGCGCATAGAGGCGACAGTCACCGAGCCGCGCCCATTGTCGCCATTGAACGAGCCGGGCACCACCAGACTGTGGCGAACCGCCGGACGATTGGCGGCGAACCAGGTGCGCTTGGCCATCAAATAGCGCTTCACCCCACCAGATCGCGGCGCGTAGAGCATGGTCGTGTCGACAAGGTGGGAGGGGCGCGTGTCGTCGCGCGGCGCGGGGTCATGCCATGCGGGCTGTGGCGCACGGGCGAACGGTCCCGGCACACCATCCGGTCCCTCGTCGGAAAGCCACTGCAAAACCAATGCATTCCCCTTAGACGCCAACGCTCAACGCGTCGGTTAACGCGTTTCGAATTTTCTGTGGCACTTGACCTTAGAAGCCGAAACACCGACCAAGGTCAACCATCTCGCATCAATCGGCGAGCGGAGAAACTTGGAATGCGCGCAACCATTGTCGGGGCTGGGATCGCAGGTCTCACCGCCGCCTTGGCCCTGGCCCGCCACGGCATTGACGTGGAGGTGTTTGAGCGCGCCCAGGTGTTAAAAGAGGCGGGGGCGGGGCTGCAGCTAAGCCCCAACGCCACCCATGCTCTGGCAAGCCTTGGCCTTCTCCCCGGCTTGCAAAAGATCGGCTTTGAACCGCAATCGGCTGAGGTCTATCGGGCGAGCGACGGTGTGCTCCTGCTCGCCAATCCTTTGGGGGCGACGGCGAGGGCGCGATGGGGTGCGCCCTATTTGCAGGTCCACCGTTCTGACCTGCAGGCCTTGCTACTGGCGGCGCTGAAGGAATATCGCCGCGTGTCCATCCATCTGGGCGAAGAGGTTGCGGGCGCCCTCTCCGATCACAAGAGTGCATATGTCCAAATGAAGTCGGGTCGCTTGGTGGCCTCTGATTTTGCTCTCGGCTGTGACGGCGTGCGCTCGGTTGTGCGCGAGGCGTTGTTTGGCAAGGAAAGCTTACAGTTTACCGGTCAGGTCGCCTGGCGCGGCGTAGTGGCGACCGATGATCTGCCGCGAGGGCTGATCCCCCCAAAAGCTGTTGTGTGGACAGGGCCTGAACGTCACTTCGTCCACTATTATGTCAGCGGTGGGCGGGCGGTGAATTTTGTCGGTGTCGTTGAACAAGACTGGCATCATGAAGGTTGGACAACGCCCGGTGACCCCGACCAATTACAGCAAGAATTCTCTGATTGGCCCGATGAGGTGCGGCACCTGTGCGCGGCGGTCCGTCAGCCGTTTCGCTGGGCGCTCTATGGTCGCCCGAAAATGACCCAATGGACCAAGGGGCGGATCAGCCTGTTGGGCGATGCTTGCCACCCCATGTTGCCCTTCCTTGCCCAAGGCGCGGCCATGGCGATTGAGGACGCTGTGGTCTTGGCCAACCGATTGAAGGTGCTCGAAGATCCGACCCTGGCGTTAAAGGCCTATTTCAGCGCCCGCATCGAACGGACTGCCAAGGTGCAGGCCTGGTCGCGCCGCAATGCGCGGCTCTTTCATTTGCCAGGCCCTGCGGCGGGCTTGGCCTTTTCCGCTGCCCGCATCGCGGATCGGATGACCGGTTCAGACCCGCTCGACCGGATGGAATGGCTTTATGGCTACGAGGCCCTGTGATGATGACCCCCTTCCCGTCTGCTGCTGCGGAAACCTGGGCCGCCTTGTCACGCCTGGGTGTCGGCGACGGCAATGCATTCGTCTTAAAGCCGATTGGCGCAGGCGCACTCGCCACCCGCTCTCCGATCACCGGGGAGGCGATTGGGTCCGTCGATCCAACTGCGCCGGACGAGATCGAAGCGGCGCTCGCCAAGGCTGAGGCCGCGTTTCAAGTTTGGCGCAGTGTGCCAGCCCCGCGCCGAGGCGAACTTGTCAGACGGTTTGGCGAAGCCTTGCGCGCTGCCAAACCCGATCTTGCCCGGTTGGTCACCCTAGAGGCGGGAAAGACGGTTTCCGAGGCCTTGGGCGAAGTGCAGGAAATGATCGATATTTGCGACTTCGCCGTTGGTCTCTCGCGCCAACTCTACGGGCTGACCTTGGCGACCGAGCGGCCAGCCCACAGGCTGATGGAGACCTGGCACCCCCTAGGTCCGGTGGCTGTGATTACCGCCTTCAATTTTCCGGTCGCTGTTTTGGCCTGGAATGCCGCCCTCGCGCTCGTCTGCGGTGATCCGGTCATTTGGAAGCCGTCGGAAAAGACCCCGGTGACAGCCCTGGGTGTCGCAGCCGTGTTCGCCCATGCCTGTGCAGGTTTTGGCGAGGCGCCGGAGGGGCTGTTCAGCCTCGTGCTTGGCGGGCGAGAGGCGGGCGAAGTCCTGGTCAATGACCCCCGGATCGCTTTGGTGTCCGCCACGGGTTCGACCCGAATGGGGCGCAGTGTCGGCCCTGCAGTCGCCGCGCGCTTTGGGCGATCCCTACTTGAACTCGGCGGCAATAATGCCGCCATCATCACGCCCAGCGCCAATCTGGATTTGGCCATACGTGGCTGCGCCTTTGCCGCCATGGGGACGGCGGGTCAAAGATGCACAACCCTGCGCCGCGCCATTGTCCATGAGACGGTCTATGCGGGGTTTGTCACGAGGCTAAAGGCGGCCTACGCTTCGGTTCGGATCGGCGACCCTCGGCAGTCTGACACTTTGGTCGGACCCCTGATCGACCGGGAGGCACTAGAGGCCATGCAGGCAACGCTTGGCCGGGCGCGCGAGGAGGGTGGCTTGGTGCATGGCGGCGAGGTCTTGCCGCTCGGCGGGCCAGATGCGGCCTATGTCCGACCAGCCTTGGTCGAGGTGGGTCATCAAACCGCACTGGTGAAAGCCGAAACCTTCGCGCCTATCCTCTATGTCATGCCCTATCGTGAGTTTGAGGCGGCGATCCGCCTACAAAACGCGGTGCCCCAGGGGCTGTCGTCATCTATCTTCACTCGTGATCTGGTCGAGGCGGAAACCTTTCTGTCTCCGGCAGGGTCGGACTGTGGGATCGCCAATGTCAATCTCGGACCGTCTGGCGCGGAGATTGGCGGGGCATTTGGGGGCGAAAAGGAAACCGGCGGCGGGCGCGAGAGCGGCTCTGATGCGTGGCGCGCCTATATGCGACGTGCGACCAATACTTTGAATTTTGGCGCGGAATTGCCCTTGGCCCAAGGGGTCAAGTTCGACATCTAGAGCGCCGATCAGATTGCATCAGATCGGCGCTCTATCGTTTTGAATTTTTGCCTTTCTTTTCCACCAACCGGTGTCCACTTGGTCGGGAAAGGCTTGCAGGCTGAATTTAAGCCTTGGCCGAGGCAATCAAAAAAGCGGTGGCCGCTTCGGCGCTGAGAGGCGGCGCGTAGAGATAACCTTGACCGTATCGACAGCCAAAGGCGGCAAGGGCGTCGGCTGCGGCGGCGGTTTCGATGCCTTCTGCAATCACCGTCAGATTGAGATCGAAGGCCATGCGCATCAGGGCGCGGATGATACTGGCAGACGCCGTATCTTCAGGCAGGCCCCGCACAAAGGCCTGATCAATTTTAAGGCCTTGGACGGGGAGTTGCGACAACCAGGCCAAGGAGGAATGGCCGGAGCCAAAATCATCAAGAAGCGCCACGACGCCGATGGCTTTCAGGCGGTTCAACTGCGAAATCACCAGTTCTGGATTGCGCATCGCCTCGCGCTCGATGATTTCCAGACGAAGCGCTGAGACGGGGACAGAGGTGGTGCTGAGCCGGGCCTCCAGCTCAGGAAGAAACTGTGGGCTCTCCAACTCACTCAAAGACACATTGACGCTGACATAGAGACCAACCGGGCCCTGATCGGCGGATCGCCACTGGTGCAACTGTTCAAGTGCCCTCTGCGACATGAGCCGCCCGATCTCCGCCACGAGGGTTGGCTTTTGGCGCGCAGACAGAAATTCGTCTGGCGAAACCTCGACCGCATCCCCGCCACGCCATCTGGCGAGGGCTTCAAAACCAACCACCGCGCGGCTGGCAAGTTCAATGACGGGTTGGTAAAAGGTCTCGATATCTCCCCGGGCCAGGGCGCCGCCAAGATCAGGACCGGGAGGGGTTGTATCGTGGCGAGGTGCTAAACGGCGTCCGCCTCCCCCAAACTCGATATCACTCATTACGGACTCTATTCGGCTAAGGCGCGGTGTTGGGCCCAGACCCGTGGTACTGGACGAGGTGGGGCAGGTGGCGGGACGAATTAACGCAGAGCAGGCTTAAGGAGACGGCGTTTCGGGATCTGTCTGTAGCATGGCGAATAAAAGATGATCTCGCCAAACACCGTTAATCTTCAGATAAGATCGCGCCAATCCTTCCTCGCGGAAGCCCGCTTTTAGCAAGAGATCACGCGACGCGATATTGTCGGGGCAGCAGGCTGCCTCGACCCGATGCAGGGCGAGGCTTTCAAAAGCAAAGCGCAATACCGCGCGCGTGCCATCGAGGGTGTGGCCGCGTCTGGCATAGGGTGCGCCCGCCCAATAGCCCACCGAGGCGCTTTGCGACACGCCGCGTCGCACTTCACGCAGACTTACGCCGCCGACAATGGCGTCGTCGGACTTGCGGAAGATGAAAAAGACGTAGCCGAGACCAAGATCGGCGTCTCGCGCATAGATCGACAAGCGCCTGCGAAAAGCGCTTTTGGTCAGGTCATCGGCGGGCCAGGTCGGCTCCCAAGGCTGCAGGAAGGTCCGGCTTTCCCGGCGAAGCGACGCCCACTCGGCATAGTCGCCCATGCGCGGCGGCCGCAATGAGACGCCAGACCCAGTCAGGGTCAGTTCGCTTTCTCCGACAAGCCAATCCAGCATAGCCATACGAAATCGTAGCTTGGGTTTTCGGGCTGCGCTAGCCGCAAGGCTGGCGGCCACATGTGGTCAGGCCCTGATGACAAAAAAAGAGGCGGCCGAAGCCGCCTCTTCCGCGCCGCCCGAGAGGGTGACGAAATCGCCTTAGAACTTGCTCGCCAGCTTGATATAGGCGGTGATTGGCGCGCCGCTGTAGTAGAAGGCAGTCGAACCTCCCAACACATCGCCATTTGGCAAGGTGACATTGTTCACCGTCGAGACCGTGGTGGTGCGCGACCATGACCGTTCATTGAACAGGTTTTCGACGTTGAATTGGACATAGGTGTCCTTGCCGAAGTTATGGATATTGTAGCGAACATCCAGATTGGCGATGAACTTGCCGGCGATGCTGGCGTCATTGGTGTCGGAAATATAGCGCTTTCCGACATATTTACCTTCAAGTCCGAACAGGACGTCGCCGAGTTTATACTCTGCCCGCTCCGCGAACTCTTGGTCAGGCGTTAGCACCAGTTCCTTACCCTTCACCGGCAGGAAGGCCGTCTTACCCTTGTCGGGTCCGGCGGTCACCACCGCCGCGTAATTGTCTTGCAACTCGCTGTGCATCAGGGTGAGCGAGGTATAGAGGCTGAGTTCCGGGGTGACCTTCCAGGCCAATTCACTGTCAAGACCGTAGAGATTGACCGAGCCAACATTGCGGTCAATCGACAAGGTCGGATCGGTGGGGTCGACAGTCGAGATGATGTGGTTCTTCCAGGTGGTGGCCCAAAGGTTGGTTGACAGGGTGAAGGTCGGTTGGGTCAACCGATAACCCACGCCATAGTTCATGCTGGTTTCAGGCTGAACCGTTTCGGGGGAGGAGACGTAGAGATCGTCGGTCTTCGGCGCGGAAAAGCCTTCCGCCACAGTCGCATAGACTTGGTTATTATCGTCGATCTGGTACCAGGCCCCAGCGTTCGGCAGGACCTTGTCATAGTGATAGGTTTGCTTGAAAGGTAGGCGGAAATTCGCCAGACCATTGGCGCCGTATTTCACAGTCGTTCCGAGTAACTTGGTCAAATTGGCCGCCGTTGCGCCAGGCGCGCCCAGGGTGGCGTTGTCTGCGGCGAGCGCGGTTGCAACGGCACTGGTGGCGACGCTATCGCACCAATAGCTGCCGCCATTATAGTCATAGCAGAAGTCGTGCAGGTCGCGCTCAAAGTGCGGGTTACGCACACCGATATTGACATGCAGTTTATCGTCCAAAAACTTGCCGACATAGTTGAGCGAGATTTGGTTCAATTCCGCGATGGAGAAGCGATCGCGTTTGCGTAAGCTTGTATTGTCGAGCGCGGCGATCGGCGCACCATATCCAGGCTTGGCGCCGAAGACATCGGCAGGCTGGCCGGTTTGCTGATTGATGGTGGTAAATTCACCGGTCTGCCGGTGACGGCCATAGTCCCAGGTATAAGACGCTTGGAAGGTATTGTGGTCGTTGAAATCATAGATCAAGGACGAGTTGACACCGTACCGGTACGTCTGGGTGTTGCTGGGCGAATAGACAAGAACTGTATCCAAACAGTCGCCGTCGCCGTTTAGATCCACGCCCTTGCCGCCGCCAGCGCAGGTGGGCGCGGTCGCTGACCCGATCAGACGCGGATCGCTTTCGCTGAGGTTGGTCGTGCCGCCGCCATTGGCGATGGTGTAGAAGAAATAGGGGTCGACAGTGAGGGTGGCCTGCTTGCCGATGGCGAAACGCGACTGGCCGCGAATGTCACCGAAATCCACCGGGTTGGGGTGCAGGGCATAATAGTTGGAATCGTTGCCTGCTGCATAGGTAAGGCCGCCGCCGGTTCCGGTCGCGACGCCATCCGCCTTGCCTGCGACGACCGTTGGGACCACCCACTGCGTGTTATAGTCGAACTTCTGACCATACTGAGCGTATTGGGCCAGGCTGCCGGAATAGTAGAAGATTGGGCGGTCAGAGGCGTAGGTAAAGGCGACGCTCAAGAAATCGGTGCCAGACAGGGGCTGGTAAACCTGCCCGTCAAAGCCCCAGCGCTTAATCTCACCACGCCCCTTATACTTGTTCGCATCCGCCCAGTTGAAGCTGAGATAGGAGCGCAGACCGGTGGGCCCAACGGCACCGGTGTCGACCTCCGCGTAAGCCCGGCGAAAATCATAGCTGCCCGCCGAGGCATTGGCAGAGACCGAAGGGGTGGCGGAAGGGCGCTTCGAGATGATGTTGACCGTGCCGCCTAGCGCCGAAGCCGTGGGGCTGTCAACTTCGGTCTGGCCCATGTTCACGGTAATCTTATCCATGGCCTCAGCCACCAGATATTCGCCCGGATACATGGCGTAGTTACCCGTGTCATTCACCGGCGTCCCGTCGACGGTTATCGAAACGTGGTTGCCGTCGAAGCCATGCATGCGGAAGTCGCTGGACAGAATGCCCGTCGGGTCTTCGGTCGAATAGCTGACGCCTGGCAAGAGATTGATGGATTGGGCGAAATTGTTCGAGCCGACCTCGTGGGTCAAATATTCTGCCGAGACGATGGATTGGTCCTTGGCCGCCTTGATCACGGTTCCTAGGCCATCAAGTGACGGACGCTTTGAGGTCACCACGACTTGTTCAACCGTTTGCGAACCCGTGCTTTGCGCCAAGGCGTCGGCGCTGGCGAAAAGGCCGCCGGCAAGCGCTGTGGTCAGCGCCAAAGACTTCAGACGTCGCATTGAAACGCTCTCTACGCCGCGCGCAGCCGTCCATGAAAAGCTCATCCTATCCCCCGAAAAATGGCTGGTGTCGATAAAGGCGGAGAGGCCTTCTTACGACATGATGCCTGCCGATTACGACCCATCGTTAATAGATTTGTGACAGTGGCGGCCAAGTTGAAGCGGTGCGTTGCCAAGCGCGATAAATTTGACACGCCATGCGCCTCAAGCTTGATCAGTTCACGGCGGAATGGCGAAAATGTGGGCGCAGCACCGCGTGTCGCTAGACGGAGCGAGTCGTCATCAAACCCTGGCGGGCGAGTGCGTCGGCGCGCTCGTTCAGCGGGTGGCCTGCATGGCCTTTGACCCATAGCCACTTGACCTCATGGCGGGCCCGGGCGGCGTCGAGGCGTCGCCAAAGGTCTTCGTTTTTGACGGGTGCTTTCGAGGCAGTTCGCCAACCGCGTGCCTTCCAACCTGACAGCCACTCGGTGATTCCCTGGCGCAAATATTGGCTGTCCGTATAGAGCTCAACCGTGCAGGGGCGCTTGAGCGCTTCGAGGGCTGCGATGGCGGCCATCAACTCCATTCGGTTGTTTGTGGTGTCGGGCTCGCCGCCACAAATTTCGCGCGCGTGGTCTCCCGACATCAAAATGGCGCCCCAGCCTCCGGGCCCTGGATTGCCGCTGCAGGCGCCGTCCGTATAGATCACAACCTTGGGCGTCATAGTCCGTAGGCTGCAGGAGCTGCGTGGTGCGCGCGGTGAAAGTCGAGTTTGCGGGCGTATTCCAGTGGGTCTTTCGGTCGGACCAAGGCGCCTGGGCGCGCAGCGCCCCAGTCGGCAAGGCGGGTAAGAAAGAACCGCATGGCAGCTCCGCGCGCCAAGGCGGGCAAGGCTGCGACCTCCGAGTCTGAAAGCGTGCGAAGGCTCTGATAGCCCTCAACCATGGCGCGCGCCCTTACAAGGTCGAGCCGCCCGGTCGCATCGTGACACCAGGCGTTCAAACAGATGGCGAGGTCATAGGCCAGCATGTCGGAACAGGCGAAATAGAAATCGATCGCCGCCACAAAGCGATCTTCGAGGAAAAACACATTGTCGGGAAAAAGATCGGCATGGATCACGCCCTCCGGCAGCCCGCTCGGCCAGGTCTTGGCAAGGTCGTCCAGGTCGTTTGAAACGCGGGCGGAAAGTCCCTGTTCCAATCCCTCCGCTGCCTGAGCATGGGGGGCGAACAGCGGTCGCCATGCGGCAAGCCCCAAGCTGTTCGTCCGTGACATGGAAAAGCTTTGCGCTGCCAGATGCAGCTGCGCCAATCCGTAACCCGCTTGCCAGCAATGCACCTCCAAGGGCTCGCGGACGGAGAAGCCATCTAAGAAACTCACCAGTGCGGCGGGGCGGTCGCGCAAACGCTTGAGATTTCGCCCCTGCCGGTCGGTCTGGGGCACCGGACTTGGAAACCCGTTCTGCGCCAAATGGCTCATCAGCCCGATGAAAAACGGCAGGTCGGTCTCGGCCACACGGCGCTCATAGAGGGTGAGAATAAGCCGGGCCCGATCCGTCTCGACCAGAAAATTCGAGTTTTCCACCCCTTCGGCTATGCCTTTAAAGGCATGCAGGGTCCCAAGGTCATAGTCGGCGAGAAACGCCGCCAGTTCGGAGTCGGTGATGTCGGTATAGACGGCCATGGCCCCTGATGGGCGCCCAAACGCCGGAAGTCAACGGGGGCTAAGGCCTAAGCGTCTAACAACAGCCGTGGCAGCTTGAAGGTGACGGTTTCCCGTCCCGCGCCCGTTTCTTCGATGGCGATGTCGTAAAGTTTCGCCAAGGCGTCCAGCACCCCGTCGACCAGAACCTCTGGCGCTGAGGCGCCCGCTGTCAGGCCAAGCGTTTTGGCACCGATCAACCAGACGGGGTCTATATCGTCCGCCGAATCGATCAGGTGGGCCGCTTTCGCGCCTGCGCGTTCTGCCACTTCGACCAAGCGCTGGGAGTTGGAAGAGCGTTTGGACCCGACCACCAACACAATCTCACAGCCCGCCGCAATGCGCTTGACCGCGTCCTGGCGATTGGTGGTGGCGTAGCAAATATCCTCGCGGTGCGGGCCTGCAAGGCTGGGGAAGCGGGCGCCCAAAGTGTCGATGACGTCGGCTGTGTCGTCGACGGACAAGGTGGTTTGGGTGACAAAGGCGATGTTGTCGGGATTGCGCGGTTGGTAGGACTGGGCATCCTGGACCGTCTCAATCAGGGTCACAGCACCCGGCGGGGCTTGGCCAAGCGTACCGATGACTTCTGGGTGACCAGCATGGCCGATCAGGAGGATTTCGCGACCCGCCTCGACATGGCGTTCGACGTCGAGATGCACCTTGGACACAAGCGGGCAGGTGGCGTCGAGGAAGACAAGGTTGCGTGCCTTGGCGGCCTGCGGCACCGATTTCGGCACCCCATGGGCGGAAAAGATCACCGGGCGATCATCAGGGCATTGGTCGAGTTCAGTGACGAACACCGCCCCCATGGCTTTCAGCCGCTCTACCACATACCGATTATGGACGATTTCGTGGCGGACAAAGACCGGCGCACCAAACTTTTCCAAAGCCCGTTCGACAATCTGAATTGCACGGTCGACACCGGCGCAAAAGCCGCGCGGACTGGCCATGCGGACGGTCAATTTCGGGCGATCATAAGGGGGAGGGGGCGCGACCATGGCCTCAGCATAGGGCGGTCGGGCACTTTGCGCTAGATCGGCGCAAAATCCTCTGATGTTCGCCTTCGTTGCGACAAAAGTCCGAAGCAGATAAGGAAGGGTCTGATCCCGCCCTCATGTGGCTCAACACCTTCGAGCCAGACCTTGGAAAGCGATATGAAACGCATCCTCACCGCCCTGTTGGTGCTTAGCCTGTCGGCTGGGCTTCCGGCGGCGAAAGCTTTTGCACAAAGCTCGCAGAAGGATGATGACGCCCGCCGCCAACAAGAGGCCGAGGCGGATGCCAAAAAGAAGCAGAAGGAAAAGGACTGGGCCACCGGCGAGGCGCCTTTGCCGCGCGCCTTGGCCGCCGGACCCTGCCCCTTCGCCCGCGTCCTCTATGATGCGGCCCGCTATGTGGAGTTGAAGGACAATAAGGAAGCCAACTCCGCCGTCGGCTTCACTGGCGAGATTGAAGGGGTGCAGTCGAATTGCGCTTATAAAGACAATGAGCCGATTGTGATGAAGTTGAAAATTGGCTTTGGCCTCGGTCGCGGCGTCGCTGCGCCGAGCGATCACAAGGTCTACCGGTACTGGGTTGCCGTCACCTTGCGAAACTCTGCTGTGGTGGCCAAGGAATATTTCGATCTCGACGCCAGTTTCCCCGGCAATGAAGATCGAATTTTCAAGATCGACACGATCCAGAACCTGACAATTCCTCGCTCGTCCTCGACCATTAATGGCTCAAATTTTGAAGTTCTGGTCGGCTTTGATGTCACGCCGGAAATGGCAGACTTCAATCGTCAGGGTAAACGCTTCCGCATGTTGGCGGTCGAGACCCCAAAGCCTGCGCCCGCCCACTAGGGCCGCAAAGGCAAAATGCGATCCATCAGGAGTAAGGTGTCTCGATGCAGGATTTGAGGCGTCGGTTGTCTGACACCGTGGGCGAAGCCTTTGCACGTGCAGGCCTTGCCGCTGAGCTTGGCCGGGTGACGAGCTCAGACCGGCCAGACCTTGCCGATTTTCAGTGTAACGGCGCCTTGGCGGCGGCGAAGGCGGAAAAAGCCAATCCGCGCGCCTTGGCCGAACGGGTCGTGGCGGAGTTGGCCGGATCGCCGGACTTGGCGCGGGTTGAGATCGCAGGGCCCGGCTTTATCAATTTGACCCTGACCGATGCAGCGCTCGCCGCCCGCGCTGCCGAGATCGCCGCCGATCCCAGATTTGGCGCAGAACGGGTCGCCGTCCCGCGTCGGGTCATTGTCGACTATGGCGGTCCAAATGTCGCCAAGCCTATGCATGTGGGCCACCTGCGCGCCTCGATCATTGGCGAATCGATCAAGCGTCTGTTTCGCTTTCGCGGCGATGAGGTTTATGGCGACGCCCATTTTGGCGATTGGGGGTTCCAGATGGGACTGCTCATCGTTGCTGTGGCCGAGGAACAGCCAGAGCTTGCGTTTTTCCAAGCGGGCGAAGGGCCCTTTCCTGCCGAAAGCCCGGTGAGCTTGGCAGACTTGGAGCGCCTCTACCCGGCGGCGGCCGCGCGGGCCAAGTCCGAGCCCGAATTTCGCGATCTGGCTCGTCGGGCCACGGCTGAGTTGCAAGCGGGCAGGGCGGGCTACCGGGCGCTTTGGCGACATTTTGTCGAGGTCAGCCGCTCGGCCCTCATTCGTGAATTCACCGCCCTCGATGTCAATTTCGACCTTTGGAAAGGCGAAAGCGACGCCGATCCCCTGATCGCCGAAATGGTGCAAACCCTCGAAGACAAGGGGCTCCTTGTCCTGGACCAAGGCGCGCGCATTATTCGCGTGGCGCGAGACGACGATAAGCGCGACTTACCGCCGCTGCTCGTTGTCTCGTCGGAAGGGTCGGCCATGTACGGCACGACCGATCTGGCCACCATCTTGGACCGCCGCCGCACCCTGGATCCGCAGCTGATGCTCTATGTGGTGGACCAGCGGCAGGCCGATCATTTTGTCCAGGTGTTTCGCGCCGCCTATCTGGCGGGCTTTGCCTCAGAGGGTGAGCTTGAGCATATTGGCTTTGGCACCATGAACGGCGTGGACGGCAAGCCCTTTAAGACCCGCGAAGGCGGCGTCCTCAAGCTGCACGATCTTATTTCCATGGCGACGGAAAAGGCCCGCGAACGATTGACCGAGGCCGGTTTGGGCGCCGAGTTGACCGCTGAAGCCTTTGAGGCCACGGCCCACAAGGTGGCTGTGGCCGCGCTCAAATTTGCCGATCTGGGCGCCTATCGCGGCACGTCCTATATCTTTGATTTAGATCGCTTTATGAGTTTTGAGGGCAAGACCGGCCCCTATCTCCTCTATCAAGCGGTGCGCATCAAGTCGCTCCTGCGCAAGGCGGCGGAGGCGGGGGCTGCGGCGGGCGCGATCCGGGTCACCGAGCCTGCTGAACGCGAGCTCGCCTTGACGCTTGACGCCTTTGAGGGCGCGCTGGCCGAGGCCTATGCCAAGCGCGCGCCGAACCTGATCGCCGAGCACGCCTATCGTTTGGCGCAAGCCTTCGCCAAGTTCTATGCCGCCTGCCCGATCTTGAGCGCTACCGAACCGGAGCGGGTCGCCAGTCGATTGGGTTTTGTGCAAACCACCCTTGGCCAGCTTGAATGTGCCTTGGGTTTGCTGGGCATCGCGACGCCTGAGCGGATGTAGTTTTACCGAACCTGGCTGTGTCACTTCGGGCGCTTGACGCCTGCGCCAGAAACGCTTCACCAAAGGCGAGGTGGTTTGGAGAGGCTGGCTCGTGTCCGAAACCGAAAGCGGAACGCCGGAAGCGGTGCAGTTTTCCCTCGAGGCGCGTTCGCCGCCCGCCTCACGCCCCTTTATGGCCGACACCACCCGTCCAGCCCGCTCGTCGGATGCCTTGTTGCGGCTAACCCAGGCCGCCGATGCCCTGCAGTCGGACGTGCGCACTGCCGAGCTGCACGATGCCATCCGATTGCTGCAGCAGGGCGATCCGCAAGCTGCTGACGAAATTGCCCACAGGATCGTCCAGCAAGACGAAAACCTCGTCCTGGCTTGGCGAGTCATGGCGACAGCGCGAGAGCAGTTGGGTGATTTTTCAACCGCCTTCTTCTGCGCCGAACAGGTGTTTCGACGGGCGCCGGAAACGCCGGGCCTTTTCAATGATCTCGGCCGGCTCGCCTACCATTTGAAGCAGTTTGAGCAGGCCGAGCAGTTGTTCCTGCTGCATGTGCAAAAAAATCCTGGCGACATGGATGGGATCAACAACCTCGCCTGTGCATTGCGCGATCTGCACCGGTATGACGACGCCCAAGCCCTGCTAAAGGCGGCACTCGAACAGGCACCGCAAACGGCGCTGTTGTGGAATAATCTTGCGACCTTGATGATCGCGCGCGGCGATGCGCCCAATGCCTTGATCTTTTTTGACGAAGCGATCCGCGTCGATCCGGGCTTCGCCAAAGCCTATTATAACCGCGCTAATCTGAAAGGCTTGTTAGGCGACGCGGATGGTGCCTTGCACGACGGAGAGACGGCCTGCACCTTGAGCCGCATCCCCACCGATCAGGCGATGATGCGCATGGCGGTTGGGCTGACCAAGATGTCCATGGGGCGGATTGTCGAAGGGCTGGCCGATTATGAGGCGCGTCTTGATCCGCATTTCGACGACGCAACCCTCTATCCCTACACCCAACCGACACTGACCCTGGAAACCCAGCTTCAGGGCAAGCGACTTTTGCTCTTGGGCGAGCAGGGCTTGGGCGATGAAGTCATGTTCGCTTCCACTGTCCCGGACCTCCTCGACGATATTGGCCTGCAGGGGAAACTCTATCTCGCCGTCGAACAAAGGTTGCAGAGCCTTTATCAAAGGTCGTTTCCGACCGCCGAGGTCGGCCCCTATGCGACGGGAAAATGGGGCCATCAGAGTGTGCGGATCGCCCCTTGGCTCCAGTCGCGGCTTGAAGAGATAGACTATTGGGCGCCGATGGGGGCGGCGGTTCGGCGGTATCGGCAGCGCATCGATGATTTTCCCACCCGACGTCATTTCCTGACTGCCGACCCCGACAAGGTTTCCAAGTGGCGCCAGGTCCTGGCTGAGCTCGGGCCTAAGCCCAAGATCGGCGTCCTCTGGAAAAGCCTGTTTGTCGATCCTGCTCGGTCCCGGCAATTCACCAGCTTCGCCGCCTGGGCGCCGGTGCTCGGCATGGCCGAGGTCACGCTCGTCAACCTGCAATATGGCGATTGCCGTCAGGAACTGGCAGCGGCCCGCGAGGCTGGCTTTGACCTTTGGACGCCGCCGGGGATCGACTTGAAAGACGACCTCGACGACCTTGCAGCCCTATGTGTGGCGCTCGACCTCGTGGTCGGGCCTGCCAATGCCACCACCAATATCGCCGCGGCCTGCGGCGGCGAGGTGTCGCTGGTCGCCATTCCAGGCGCCTGGACCCAGCTGGGGACGGCGGGCTGGCCCTGGTATCCGCAATTACGCGTCATGCCGGGCGGACGATTTGGCGACTGGTCAGCGGCAATGGCGGGGCTGCGCGACGACATTCGCGCGCGCTTCAAGCTTGGCTAGCCGGCTGGCGATTTGTTCCCCCGTGCCCAGGTGTCCAGTCGTCTTCCAGTTTGAAAGCCGAAGACATCGCATCCCGAACGAAAGGGAAACCCAAGGGGGGTGCTGAGGTCTGGTCTCATCAGTTTTTTCGTTCTCGAGTGCACAATTTGGGCGGAGACGAACGGAGTTTAACTCTAATTTGAGGCTTTCAAGCCAGTTTCTCGATCCATGCTTTACAGTCATCACCTGATGGAAATTCGCCTATGAGCACGCAAGATCAACTCGATATGGTCATTCGCGGGCCTAAGAGCTACGAAATCGCCAGTCGCGCGCTGGATCAGATGAAAGATCTTGGGATCTCTCCGACGCCATTGAATTATGAGCTCTGGCTGTTCGCCCTTGCCTGTCCGCAAAGTGCGATTGGCGTCGAAATCAGCAAGCTCGTCTCGGATCGGCGCCCGCTGAGCGACGTCGAGGCCGAAAGCATGGCCTTGCAGTATCTGCCGCGGCTAAGACTGCCCGAAGAGATGCGTGAGACCGGTGACAAGCTCACCCAGCAGTTGGAAACCATCGGCAAGGTCATCACGGTCGCGCAAAAGAACGCCCGCGAATATGGCAAGACCCTTGAGGGCGCGAGCCGCGACCTTGAGCATCCCCAGGAATTGGCTGAAATTCGCCGGGTTGTGGAGACCTTGGCGGCCTCAACCATGCGTGCTCAGCGTGAGAATGCCGCCCTCGAAACGCAATTGTTGAAATCCACCGAAGAGGTCCGGCGTCTGCGGGAAAACCTGGAGCAGGTGCGACGGGATTCCTTGACCGATGCCTTGACCAATCTCGCCAATCGCAAGGCCTTTGATGACGCGCTCAATCGCGCCTGTGCCGACTCGGCTCAGACGGGCCGCCCCCTGACGGTGGCCGTGCTCGACATCGATCATTTCAAGCGCTTCAACGACACCTGGGGCCACCAGGCGGGTGACCAAGTCATTCGTTATGTTGCCGCTATGATCGCCAATGCCTGCCCGCAACCGCGTTTCGCCGCGCGATATGGGGGTGAGGAGTTTGCGATCCTCTTCCCCAATGAAGGGGTGGGCGCGGTGCACAAGCTGATCGAAGCCATGTGTAAGGATATTGCCAGCCGATCGCTGAAGCGACGCTCGACGGCTGAGGAATTGGGAACGGTGACTGTGTCGGCAGGGGTGGCGGAACTGCATCGGGGCGAATTGCCGTCGGATGTGGTGGAGCGGGCGGATAGCGCGCTCTACGCTTCCAAGCGCAATGGCCGTAATCGCACCACCAATGCCGAAGCCCTTGCGGCCTAAATTTAGCTGAATTGACGCTGGGTCACGGTTGCGGGCGTCAGCCAGCGGCCTACACTGCCTCCCAATGACCGGGAGGAACAGGTGACCTATCAGAAAATCACGCTCGCGCTAGATGAGGGCGTCGCCCTCATCACGCTGAATGATCCAGCGACGCTCAATGCCGCTGGGATCGATATGGCGGTTGAGCTTACCGACGCGTTTCGACGGATCGCCACCGGCCAAGTCGCTGCGCGCGCCATTGTTCTGACTGGCGCGGGCAAGGGCTTTTGTTCTGGCGCGAACCTACAGTCGGGCCCGGCCTCACGCCTAGATGTGGATGGCAAGCCCGATGCGGGTGTGGCGCTGGAATCCACCTATAATCCCTTGGTGACGCTGATGCGCGATAGCGACATTCCCATCGTTACCGCCGTCAATGGTGCGGCGGCGGGTATTGGCTGCTCGTTCGCCCTGTTGGGCGATATCACCATTGCTGGCGAAAGCGCCTATTTCTTGCAAGCCTTCCGCCGCATCGGCCTGGTGCCGGATGGCGGATCGACCTATATGTTGCCGCGCCTGATCGGGAAGGCGAGGGCGATGGAAATGGCCCTGCTCGGCGAGAAGATCACTGCCCAAACCGCGCTCAGCTGGGGGCTGATCAATCGCTGTGTCCCAGATGTCGAACTCTTGCCGACCGCTTTGAAGGTTGCAAAAGAGCTGGCCAGCGGACCTGCTTCCTTAGGCGCTATCCGTAAGTTGATCTGGGCCAGCCTTGATCAAAGCTGGACTGAGCAACTGCACGAAGAGCGCGTGCGCCAGCGTTCGGCTGGCAAGTCCGAAGACTTTATGGAAGGGGTCGCGGCCTTCCTCGGCAAGCGCGCTGCCAAGTTTACGGGCCGTTAACCGCGCAACCTAAAGTCGCCATGTGGCATCACGGCTCGGCAATATAAACAACCTAAAGGGTTAAAATTGCCGGGCCCTTTTTTGCCGAGTGCGTTGCGGCTAAACCAACTCAATTCTGGAATAGTGTTTTAAATCAGTAATTTAATCTGCTTAGGTGCGTTGAAAAATGCTACCAAAAGTAGTGGAATAGAAATTGCATACAGCTATTTCGGGCAAAATGCCCTCGCGCTTCAAAACGAAGCGTGGTCTTCCTGAAATAGGATCCGAACCATGTCTTTTGTGAATTCGACGGACTATAATAGCAGCGCCCAGCTTGCGGTTGGCCTGCTTGACAGCACCACATCGCAAATCCAACAAACAGCCAACGTCATTAGCACGGGCAAGCAAATCAATGGCCCGGCAGATAATCCTGCGGTTTGGGGCCTCGCCCAACGCAACACTTCAAATGCACTCGCCCTTGATTCGGTGTTGCAATCCTTGCAGCGGAACCAATCGGTCAATGACACGGCCGTGGCGGCAGGCCAGCAGGTCGTTGATCTACTCAATCAGATCAAAACCGTCGTTGTCGCAGCTGCCGATCCCTCTCTCGACTCGGCTAGCCGCGCGCAAGATCAGTCGAGCTTTACCAACCTCGTCAGCGAGATCAATAATGTGGTCTCGGGCGCATCCTTCAATGGCGACAATCTGATTCAATCCGGGGCCACGGCGCTTTTTGCGTTGGGCGACGTTAAGGGCGCGTTGAAGATTACGCTGGCGCCTCAGGTGCTCGCCGTTGGGGTGGGGCACACCTTCGCTGGCGGCATCCAGTTTACCGCTGGAGCTGCTTTCAGTACGGCTACGAGTGCAGCCGCGCTCTTGTCTTTGGTCAATACGTCCATCTCCAATGTGACCAATCAGGTAGCGGCCTTGGGCGCCAACGATGTGAAGTTCAATGCGCAAATCGCCTTTGTGCAAACGCTGCAACAGAGCATCAACCAAGGCGTCGCTAACCAGGTGGATGCTGATCTGGCCAAGACGAGCGCGAAATATCAAGCGCTGCAAACGAAGCAGCAGCTTGCCTCGCAAGCGGTGAACATCACCAACCAAAGCGGTTCGAATATTCTGTCTTTGTTCCGCTAACTTCCTGGCGGCGCAGGACTTTTTGGCCTGCGCCGTTAACCTTCAAGCGTAAAGATTTTGTAAAGGAATCGGGACTAAGTTGTGGATCGCGCCGCTCCTAGAACCTAGGGGCTTCTTCAGTTGGAGGCGCCGACAGAAGTCGGCGGTCAGTAGACATGGTGCAGGCACTGCTTAGCGCGTCCGCGCAATCTTTTGTTGCGCCCCCACCTCCGCCGCCCCCGACGACACCGGGCGGCACGAGCGGTTTTGGCTCGGCGGGCGGTTTCCCACCTTCCGGCCTGCAAAATGGCTTTGGCGCGAACGGACCTGCGCAACCACCGCCGCCGCCATCAGGCTTTGGAACGCAGCAAGGCGCTGGGGGCCAATCGGGTGGGACGCAGGGCGGTGGGCCGCCGCCACAAACCCAATCGGCGACACAAGTCGTCGTTGTGCCTGACGCAAAAAATAATTCCTATATCTATCAGATCCTTGACTCTGCGACGGGTAGCTTGATCACCGAAATTCCGCAGATCACCGTGCAACAAGTGGCGTCTGACCCAAACTATAGCGCGGGTGCCTATGTCAACCAAAGGGCCTAGCTCAGGCGTGGCACCTCGCGCCGTGCATGTTTAGGCTGTGGGCGGCAGAAGTTTCGCCCCTGCCCAGGTCGCGGTTTGGTTTGACGACTGACTTAACGGCAAATTGGTCGGCGCACACTTCTGCCGCCACGCCACACGCAATAGACAACCCAGCAACACGACACCCCCGCCACAAATAGGATGCCGCAGCCGGGCGCAACCTGTCCGATAGCAAAGGCGGTCAGAGAAATAACGCCAGCGGCGACGAAATAGGTCCACAAGGGAAACATTTTAATCGCCCTCCTCCAGTTACTTTGAGGGTACTTTCGTTTCTGAAATGGGTCAACTTCCGCGAAGGCACAAAGCCATCATGGGTGCGTTGCCGAATTTGCGCCAATCTAGGAGACATGACATCTTCGTCCGGTATGAGCGGATTTAATTGAGAACACCCATCTAAGCCGCTCGCCCCCGGCGGAGGCCGGGGTCCAGGGAGGGGCCCGCAGACGGTTGCGGATGATCCCCTGGATACCGGCCTCCGCCGGTATGAGCGGAAATATTTGATATCCCACATAAAAACCGCTCGTCCCGGCGAAGGCCGGGAACCAGGGACAGGCCCGCAGCCATTTGCATATAACCCCCTGGATACCGGCCTCCGCCGGTATGAGCGGAAATATT
>CAIMFV010000001.1 GCA_903840435.1 uncultured Caulobacterales bacterium | reverse complement strand
GCTGATTGCAGGTGATGATGAGCGATCGGCTTTCGTACCGTTCAGAGATCAGCTCAAACAGGACGGTTGTCTCCGCTTGATCTTTGCTCGCATAGCCGAGGTCGTCGAGAATGAGGCAATCAAACCGGTCGAGGCGTGACAAGAAGGCCGGAAGCGAAAGGTCCCGACGGGCGGCCTGCATCTTCTGAACGATATCGGTTGTGCGGGTAAAAAGGACGCGCCGACCCGCTTCGACAAGAGCGTGGCCGATGGCTGCTGCAGCGTGAGTTTTGCCTGTGCCTGAGGGCCCAAAACACAGGATATTGCCGCCTTGCTCGATCCAGGCGTCGCCAGCGGCGAGCGAGATAAGATGGGCTTTGCGGATGGTGGGGACGGCGGCGAAATCGAACGTGGCGAAGGTTTTGCCACGGGGAAGGCCAGCGGCGGCGAGATGCCGGGCGATGCGCCGAGATGAGCGGTCAGCAAGTTCATGCTCGCAAAGGGCGGCGAGGTAGCGCGCGGCGCCCCATCCTTCACGGTCGGCGCGGGCGCCGAAGGTCTCCCAATGGCGACAGATGCTGGGCAGGCGCAGCTCAGTCAGCATGACCGGAAGGCGTGCGGCGTCTATCTGGGTGTCAGACGGAAGACTGGACATTTAGGGCGCCTTGATAGCTGAGGAGACTGTCGTAGTTGGCGAAATCCGGCGGCGGAATATTGATCTGCGGGGCCTGGCCGGATGGGGGAGCCACAGCCAGACGGGCGGTCTCGACATCGGGCAACTGGCCTGCGGCGAGAAGCTCCTCAAGATGGACCGCCAGGGCGGCCTCACAGGCGTGATTGGCCGCGAGGTGGAGCAGTCCGACGTAGATTTTGCAGGCTTGCTTCGGCTGGAGGCCTTGGTCGAGAGCGTCCCAAGTGCGTCGGAACGCCTCCCTTGGGAACATACCTTCACGCAAAGTCCATCGTCGAAAAGCGCCTGGCTTCTTGATCAGCGAGCCGATGATGTGTCGGTAATCGACGGCCCGTTCGCGCTCTGCGCCGCGTCTGCGCCGTCGTTCGAGTGTCAGAACCTGGGTGGAGCCGAGATAGCAAACAAGCCTTGCGTCATAGAGGTGGACGCGTAAGCGCGAACCAATAAGGCGTGACGGCACGGTGTAGAGCACATCGCGTACCGAAATCGTCGAACTGCTGGTGACCGTGACATTGACGAGGGTGAAATCGGTCGTCTTGAACTTCGGCAGCGCCTTCAACTGTGCCAGTTCTAGAGACACCTCGGCGCGGCGGCGCGCATTGCGCCGGGCGATCTGCTCATCGACAAAAGCCTGGTAGGCGGCGATGTCGGGAAAATCGCGCGAACCCCGCAAACCCAAGGCCTCCTTGAGCGTGCGTCGCAAATGTCCGTGTGCGGCTTCAACCGAACCATTCTCGTGGCTGACGCCGGCGTTGTTGCGCGTAGGTTCGATCCCGTAGTGGTCACAGAAGGCCTGATATCCCGCACTGGCGTCATCGTGGGGCGCAAGGTTGCGATAGGCGGCTGAGAGCCGATCCGTGCGATTGGTCTGCGGCACGCCGCCCAACTGCCACATCGCCTCCTGCATGCCTTGGGTAAGGGCGGTGAAGCTCTCGCCCCCTTCAATGACCTTGATGTATTGCCAGCCGGAGAAGGCCAGCCAGTAGTGAAACAACAAGTGGTCAAACGGCTGGCCAGCGATGGTCACGTCCAATGACGCCCCTTCTGTGAAATCGCACAGAGATTGGTAACCGGGTGGATGGTCCTGACGGAAAATGACCTCTCGTTCTGGCCCTTCGGTGGCGCGCCAATGGGCGATACGGCGCTGCAGGGTGCGGATATGCCGCTCGTCCAGTCGCCCCGGATGCAAGGCGTTGAGCTCATGCACGACGGCTGTGGCGCGAATGAAAGGAACTTGGCGGAGCATGGGAAGGACAAGCTCATCCCAAACACCCGCGAGTGGATCTGTACGGGTGCGCCATCGTCTAACCGGCCGCTGGCTGGGCAGGTCTTGGCCAGCTTCGATCCGGCGCGCACTGCGCTCGCTAAAGCCAGCCTTCGCCGACGCTACCGACTGGCTATCCCCGTTGCGCCGTCTGTCCATATACCGCCTGACCTGGCGGTCCGTGAGCCATAAGCCCGGCATCAGCATGCCTCCCTGCGATCGCAGGGAGGCATGCTGAAACACGCTTCACGAACCGGCCATCATAGTTGTCGTCATGCGGCCATTCTAGATGACGGCGGACAGCGCCACCGCATCTGCAGCTACGCTAGAGTTGGTCAGGTTTAATCTGAATCGAAAAGCTATTTTCGTCGAATCCAAATCGTGATTCATCATGGATGCTGGACGGGAGGCCAGCCTCCATGACCAGACCCCTTTCTTTGGATATCCGCGTACGTGTGGCTGCCGC